>NZ_LYVQ01000619.1 GCF_001984095.1 Pelomonas sp. KK5 | reverse complement strand
CCCCTGTAGCCACCGTGAAAGGGTGGTGTCCTAGGCCTCTAGACGAACGAGGCGAAGCCTTTTTATTTCAATCGATATTATCTATCGACATCCATACTATACCTGAACATCGCGCCATCAAATTCGATTTCCTTACGTCAATCTAGTTTGGTGGAGGTAAGCGGGATCGAACCGCTGACCTCTTGCATGCCATGCAAGCG
>NZ_LYVQ01000618.1 GCF_001984095.1 Pelomonas sp. KK5 | reverse complement strand
TGGGCCGAGGTGAGGGCGACGATGTCGCCGGTGGTCAGCGCATGGATCTGCGCCGAGCTCATCGCCTTCAGGCCGGCGGTGCCCAGGGCGACGACGTCTTCGGTCGTCATCGTGGCGACCTGAGCGGTGCCGATGGCGGCGACCTGGCTGCTGGTCAGCGAGGGGATCTGGCTGCTGGTGAGGGCGTTCAGCGTGTCGCTGC
>NZ_LYVQ01000617.1 GCF_001984095.1 Pelomonas sp. KK5 | reverse complement strand
ATCTGGCTGCTGGTCAGCGCGTTCAGCGTGTCGCTGCCCATGCCGGCGACCTGGGCGGTGGTGAGTTGCTGCACCTGCGTGCTGGTCAGCGCGCCGATCTGGTCGCTGTTCAGCGCGCCCAGTTGCGCGCTGTTGAAGGCGCGCAGCGCGGCGCTGCCCAGGGCGCGCAGGTCGTCGGTGCTGAAGTTGACGAGCTGGTCGGT
>NZ_LYVQ01000616.1 GCF_001984095.1 Pelomonas sp. KK5 | reverse complement strand
CCGAAGGCGGCGGCCTGGCTGGCGCTGAAGGCGGTGAGCTGGTCGGTGGTCAGCGCGGCGACGGCGCCGCCGCTGAGGTTGGCCAGCTGCAGCGTGCCGAGCGCGGCCAGCTGCTGGGCGCTCATCGCATGCAGCTGGGTGCCGCTGAGCGCCAGCGCCTGGCCGCTGGTCAGCGCGGCGAGCTGCGCGCCGCTGAGCCAGCCGA
>NZ_LYVQ01000615.1 GCF_001984095.1 Pelomonas sp. KK5 | reverse complement strand
AACAAACCCAATTTGTAGAGCTGAGCCGTGCAGTATAGCAGGGCTCTCGAATCAGCTTTGATTTGATTGCGTCTTCAAAAGGACTTCTGAAGAACGGTATAACTTGTGCTTACCCACCTTGATGCCAGTCCTGCTTGTTGCAGGGTCTGCACAATCAAAGTTATAGGGTCAAGCCTCACGGGCAATTAGTACTGGTTAGCTTAACGCG
>NZ_LYVQ01000614.1 GCF_001984095.1 Pelomonas sp. KK5 | reverse complement strand
GCCATGCAGCCGGTGCCGGCGCTGGTGATGGCCTGGCGGTAGATGTGGTCCTGCACGTCGCCGGCGGCGAACACGCCCGGCACGCTGGTCATCGTGGCGAAGCCGTTGAGCCCGCTCTTGGTGATGATGTAGCCGTCCTTCATCTCCAACTGGCCCTTGAAGATGTCGGTGTTGGGCTGGTGGCCGATGGCGATGAAGCAGCCCTGCA
>NZ_LYVQ01000613.1 GCF_001984095.1 Pelomonas sp. KK5 | reverse complement strand
CCACAGCGGTGGCGAACTGCATGCGTGAGCCGACTGCCGAAGGACAGGTGGCCCTGCGAGAACCCGGCAAAGCGTGCCCGGCTTGGGTCTTGCTCCAGCATCCGACTCGGCGAAGCCGGCACCCAGCGCTGCCACGCAGACCCGCACCCCGCGGCCGCTTGGCGATGCATGCGAGTGCAGGATGAAGACGCATTTGCGGAAGCCTAACG
>NZ_LYVQ01000612.1 GCF_001984095.1 Pelomonas sp. KK5 | reverse complement strand
GCGACGGTGACGCCGCTGGCCGGCGATGTCGTCAGCGTGCCGGTCGGCTATGCGGCCAGCTTCGCCGACAAGAACGTCGGCACGGGCAAGGCGGTGACGGTCAGCGGCCTGCAGCCTGGCCGGTGCCGATGCCGGCAACTACACCCTGCAAGTGCCGGCCAGCCTGGTGGCCGACATCACCCCGGCGACGCTGGCCGTGTCCGGCCTCTCCGCT
>NZ_LYVQ01000611.1 GCF_001984095.1 Pelomonas sp. KK5 | reverse complement strand
GACATCGACAAGCCCCGCATCGACTGGATCGCCATGGCCCGCAGCATGGGCGTGCCCGGCATCGCGGTGGAAGACGCGCAGTCCTTCCACAAGGCGCTCACCGACGCCAACCGCGAACCCGGTCCGCGCCTGATCGAAGTCCGACTCTAAGGAGACACACCCCATGGCGCTCACGCTCAAGACCAACCTGGCCGACTACGCGGTCACGAAAGCG
>NZ_LYVQ01000610.1 GCF_001984095.1 Pelomonas sp. KK5 | reverse complement strand
CGCTTTCGTGACCGCGTAGTCGGCCAGGTTGGTCTTGAGCGTGAGCGCCATGGTGTTGTGTCTCCTTAGAGTCGGACTTCGATCAGGCGCGGGCCGGGTTCGCGGTTGGCGTCGGTGAGCGCCTTGTGGAAGCTCTGCGCGTCTTCCACCGCGATGCCGGGGACGCCCATGCTGCGGGCCATGGCGATCCAGTCGATGCGGGGCTTGTCGATGTC
>NZ_LYVQ01000609.1 GCF_001984095.1 Pelomonas sp. KK5 | reverse complement strand
GAAGAACTCGGCAAGCAAGTTCGAGGTCCCCTTGAGCTGAACCCCCAAGGTACTCCAGCCCTGCGAGGCTGCACTCTGAAGCAACCAGTGCGCGCCACTGCTTGTCGGCAGCTCGAATGCCAGCGACTGCGCTTTGCCTGTATTCCTGAAGCATCTTTCCGCTATGGCCACCAGCACCTGGGCCAGCAGCCCGGCGGTGGGGAGGCCCTTGTCGATG
>NZ_LYVQ01000608.1 GCF_001984095.1 Pelomonas sp. KK5 | reverse complement strand
CAGATCCATGCGCTGACCTCCGACCAGACCGGCCAGCTGACCGCCACGCAAGTGGTTCAGCTGACCTCGGCCCAGGTCGTGGCGATGTGCACCGCCGAGCTGAACGCGATGGGCACGGCCCGTTCGCCGCGCTGGCCACCGACTCGCTGCACGGCCTGAGCACGGCCGCGATCCGCGCACTCGATTCCGGCGACCTGCATGCGCTGAGCTCCGACCA
>NZ_LYVQ01000607.1 GCF_001984095.1 Pelomonas sp. KK5 | reverse complement strand
AACTTCATGGCCGGCAACCTGACCTCCCAGGTGCGGAACATCGCGGACGTGACGAAGGCCGTGGCGGCCGGTGACCTGTCCAAGAAGATCACCGTGGACGTCAAGGGCGAGATCCTGGAACTGAAGACGACCATCAACACGATGGTGGACCAGCTCTCCTCCTTCGCCGCGGAAGTGACCCGCGTGGCCCGCGAGGTGGGCACCGAAGGCAAGCTGGGCGGCCAGGCCGA
>NZ_LYVQ01000606.1 GCF_001984095.1 Pelomonas sp. KK5 | reverse complement strand
CGGCCGGCTGCGCTTCACGCCGACCGACGGCTTCGTCGGCGACACGCAGTTCAGCTACAAGATCGCCGATGGCCAGGGCGGCACGGCGACCGCCATCGTGCGCATCAGCGTGACCAACAGCGCGCCGGTGGCGACCGCCGACCACTACGACATCCACGCCGGCCAGGTGCTGGACATCCCGGCCCCGGGCCTGCTGGCCAACGACAGCGACGCCGACGGCGACGCGCTGACGG
>NZ_LYVQ01000605.1 GCF_001984095.1 Pelomonas sp. KK5 | reverse complement strand
AAACAACTCGCAACCTCAGTCGCTTTGCCGTTCGCGCTGATCAGTGATCAGCAAAGAAGCGAGATTATGAGTGATTACGATCATATCGTCAACACTTATCTTGCTTCTTTCTGCAGAACTTCTTGCGAAGTTCTCAACAGAGGCAAGCACTGCACGCAACGCTTGCCTCTGCAGCAGCCAGGCTGCCATGCAGAGATGCAAACGCCCGGTCGGTTGACCGGGCGTCTACAAGG
>NZ_LYVQ01000604.1 GCF_001984095.1 Pelomonas sp. KK5 | reverse complement strand
CGCTGTCGAGCGCCGCGAGCTGGCTGCTGGAGAGCGAGCGCAGCGTGGCGCTGGAAAGCGCGCGCAGGTCGTCGGTCTCCAGGGCGGCAAGCTGGGTGCTCGTCAGGCCGGCGACCTGCACCGAGCTGAGCACGCCGGCCTGGGCGGTGGTCAGCGCGACGATGTCGCCGCTGCTGAGCGCGTGGATCTGCGCGGAGCTCATCGCCTTGATGCCGGCGGAGCCGAGGGCGACCAC
>NZ_LYVQ01000603.1 GCF_001984095.1 Pelomonas sp. KK5 | reverse complement strand
GTCACGCCGCTCTGGTCGCCCAGCACTTCGTCCAGTTGATTGAACAGGTGCAGCTGCACCTTGCCTTCGGCGGCCTTGGCGTTGAGCTTGTCCACCAGGATCGGCTCGGCGCGGAACTTGTCGCGGCGGTGGATCACATGGACCTTGCTGGCGATGTTGGACAGGTACAGCGCCTCTTCCACGGCCGTGTTGCCGCCGCCGACCACGCAGACCTCCTGCTCGCGGTAGAAGAAGCC
>NZ_LYVQ01000602.1 GCF_001984095.1 Pelomonas sp. KK5 | reverse complement strand
GTGATCTTGCGGGTCACGAAGGTCTCGCCGCGCAGCGGGCTCTCGTGGTTGAACAGGATGCCGTTGCAGGCGTACATGCCGTAGGCCTCGCGGTAGTTCACCGTGATCCAGTAGGCGTACATCTTGGCCACCGCGTAGGGGCTGCGCGGGTAGAAGGGTGTGCTCTCCTTCTGCGGGATCTCCTGCACCAGGCCGTAGAGCTCGCTGGTGCTGGCCTGGTAGAAGCGGGTCTTCTTCTCCAGGCC
>NZ_LYVQ01000601.1 GCF_001984095.1 Pelomonas sp. KK5 | reverse complement strand
GGTGAGGCCCTGCACCTGCGCGGAGCTGAGCACCGCGGCCTGGCCGCTGGTCAGCGCGACGATGTCATCGGTGCTCAGCGCATGGACCTGCGCGGAACTCATCGCCTTGATGCCGGCCGAGCCGAGCGCGAGCACGTCCTCGGTGGTCATCGTGGCGATCTGCGCGGTGCCGATGGCGGCGATCTGCGTGCTGGTCAGCGCGGGGATCTGGCTGCTGGTCAGCGCGTTCAGCGTGTCGCTGCCCAT
>NZ_LYVQ01000600.1 GCF_001984095.1 Pelomonas sp. KK5 | reverse complement strand
GCCCTGGCCATCGGCGATCTTGTAGCTGAACTGCGTGTCGCCGACGGCCGGCTGCGCTTCACGCCGACCGGCGGCTTCGTCGGCGACACGCCGTTCAGCTACAAGGTCGCGGATGGCCACGGCGGCCAGGCGACGGCGCTGGTCCGATCAGCGTCGGCAACGCCGCGCCGGTGGCGGCCAAGGACAGCTACGCGCTCTACGCCGGCCAGTTGCTGGACATCCCGGCGCCGGGCCTGCTGGCCAAC
>NZ_LYVQ01000599.1 GCF_001984095.1 Pelomonas sp. KK5 | reverse complement strand
GCTGCGAGACCTGGGTGCTGGTCAGCGCGCCGATCTGGTCGCTGGAGAGCGCGCCGAGCTGGCTGCTCGTCAGCGCACGCAGCGTGCCGCTGGCCAGGGCGCGCAGGTCGTCGGTGCTGAAGTTGCCCAGCTGGTCGGTGCTGAGGCCCGCCACCTGGGCGGAGCTGAGCACGCCGGCCTGGGCCGAGGTCAGCGCGACGATGTCGCCGGTGGTCAGCGCATGGATCTGCGCGGAGCTCATCGCCTT
>NZ_LYVQ01000598.1 GCF_001984095.1 Pelomonas sp. KK5 | reverse complement strand
ACCTTGCCAAGGTCGAGGTCACGAGTTCGAGCCTCGTTACCCGCTCCAGGCATATTGATGGGAAGCCCCGGCTTCCCATTTTCTTCAGGGCTTCACCAAGGCTCTGAGGTGGTTAGTAAGATTCTCGGCGCGATAGCAAATCGGTTATGCCCCGGATTGCAAATCCGGTTAGGCCGGTTCGACTCCGGCTCGCGCCTCCAGGAATCCAAGCGGGTGTAGCTCAGTTGGTAGAGCGCGACCTTGCCAAGGTCGAGGTCACG
>NZ_LYVQ01000597.1 GCF_001984095.1 Pelomonas sp. KK5 | reverse complement strand
CTGCTGCTTCACCGGCAGCCACGCGGCGCAGCGCACCGAGTAAGACCTGACCCTGCTGGCTGCAACCTGGTGAGCGGCAAAGTTCATGGGATTCAGTCTCGTCGATGATTGGAGATCGTGGATCACCATTCTGACTTGCTCTTGCCGGAACAGCGTGCATCTGTGTCGCCGTACTCACTGCAGGACTTGCTTCCCACAGAGATGGCGAACTGCATGCGTGAGCCGACTGCCGAAGGACAGGCGGCCCTGCGAGAACCCGGCAAA
>NZ_LYVQ01000596.1 GCF_001984095.1 Pelomonas sp. KK5 | reverse complement strand
TCGCCGACCACGTTGACCATGCCCGAGGACGCGCGCTTGGCGTTGTGGATGTTGGCGAGACCATTGGCCAGACCCGGGCCCAGGTGCAGCAGCGTGGAGGCCGGACGATCCTTCATCCGCCACCAGCCATCCGCCGCCCCGGTGGCGATGCCCTCGAACAGGCACAGCACCGGACGCATCTTCGGGTTGCCGCCTAAAGCGGCCAGGAAGTGCATCTCCGAGGTGCCCGGGTTGGCGAAGCAGATGTCCACGCCCTGGTCGACCAGGGT
>NZ_LYVQ01000595.1 GCF_001984095.1 Pelomonas sp. KK5 | reverse complement strand
CTGGTGCTGGCCTGGTAGAAGCGGGTCTTCTTCTCCAGGCCCAGGATGCGGATGGCCTCCAGGATGCGCAGTGTGCCGATGCCGTCGGCGTTGGCCGTGTATTCGGGCGTCTCGAAGGAGACCGCCACGTGGCTCATCGCGGCGAGGTTGTAGATCTCGTCGGGCTGCACCTGCTGGATGATGCGGATCAGGTTGGTGCTGTCGGTCAGGTCGCCGTAGTGCAGCTTGAAGCGCTGGTTGTCGACGTGAGGGTCCTGGTACAGGTGGTCAACGCGGTC
>NZ_LYVQ01000594.1 GCF_001984095.1 Pelomonas sp. KK5 | reverse complement strand
GAGGGGATCTGGCTGCTGGTGAGGGCGTTCAGCGTGTCGCTGCCCATGCCGGCGATCTGCGCCGTGGTGAGCTGCGAGACCTGGGCGCTGGTCAGCGCGCCGATCTGGTCGCTGGAGAGCGCGCCGAGCTGGCTGCTGGACAGGGCGCGCAGCGCGGCGCTGCCCAGGGCTCGCAGGTCATCGGTACTGAAGTTGCTCAGCTGGTCGGTGCCGAGGCCCGCTACCTGGGCGGAGCTGAGCACGCCGGCCTGGGCCGAGGTGAGGGCGACGATGTCGCCGGTGG
>NZ_LYVQ01000593.1 GCF_001984095.1 Pelomonas sp. KK5 | reverse complement strand
CTGACCACCGGCGACATCGTCGCCCTCACCTCGGCCCAGGCCGGCGTGCTCAGTTCCACCCAGGTGGCCGGCCTCACGACCGACCAACTGAGCAACTTCAGCACCGACGACCTGCGCGCCCTCGGCAGCGCCGCCCTGCGTGCGCTGAACAGCGTCCAGCTCGGCGCCCTGTCCAGCGACCAGATCGGCGCGCTGACGACCACCCAGGTCGCGCAGCTCACGACCGGCCAGATCGCCGGCATGGCCAGCGACACGCTGAACGCGCTGACCAGCTCGCAGATCCCC
>NZ_LYVQ01000592.1 GCF_001984095.1 Pelomonas sp. KK5 | reverse complement strand
AGGGCCTCACCACCGACCAGCTCGTCAACTTCAGCACCGACGACCTGCGCGCCATGGGCAGCCAGGCCCTGCGCGCGCTGAACAGCGCCCAGCTCGGCGCGCTGGACAGCGACCAGATCGGCGCGCTGACCAGCACGCAGGTGCAGCAGCTCACCACCGCCCAGGTCGCGGCGATGGCCAGCGACACGCTCAACGCGCTGACCAGCGCGCAGATCCCCTCGCTCACCAGCGCCCAGGTGGCCGCCATCGGCACCGCCCAGGTCGCCACGATGACGACGGAAGACGTGGTCGCCCTCGGCTCCGCCGGCATCAA
>NZ_LYVQ01000591.1 GCF_001984095.1 Pelomonas sp. KK5 | reverse complement strand
CAGTTCCAGCCGACGCCTAACGGCGCGGCTGAACGCAATCGTTAGGCTGCCGCCAATGCGCCTTCATCTACCTGTCGTCGTCCGCGCCCTTGCCGAGATTCGGCAGGGCCGCCTGTCCGCTGGCAGGCGGCTCACCAGTCGGCGTTCGCCATCAATGCGAGCGGCCGGTTCTTCGGTGCCAGGTCTTGCGCAGGTTGCTCCGCTTCGGCGTCCTTCTTGGGCTGCATTCGGCCGCGTTGCCGCTGTGCGGTTCATCGGCGAGGACCGCCATCAGCCTAACCTTGTGTTCCAGCGGACGCCTAACGGCGCCGCTGAACTCC
>NZ_LYVQ01000590.1 GCF_001984095.1 Pelomonas sp. KK5 | reverse complement strand
GCCCCGCCGGCGGGGCGAAAGCTCAGCATCCGCAGCAGCACCATCAGCAGGCCCGCATATTCATCGGGCGCCAGCGCCAGCTCCTGCCGGCCGTGCAGCGCCATGCTGTACATCAGCTGGATCTCGTCGGCGGGCAGCAGGGCGGCCAGGCGGCGGGCCTCGGCCGTGTCGGGATCCTGGTCGTCCAGCGCACGCGGCGCGGCCTGGGCCACGGCCATCTGCTGCAGCAGCGTGGACAGGTCCTCCAGCGTGCCAGCGGCCGACAGGCCCAGGCTGCGCAGGCGGTCGGCCTGGGCAACGACAGCGGCACCGTCGGACGCCGCC
>NZ_LYVQ01000589.1 GCF_001984095.1 Pelomonas sp. KK5 | reverse complement strand
TGGAGATCGCGGATCACCATTCTGACTTGGTCTTGCCGGAGCAGCGTGCATTTCTGTCGCGGAACTCTTTGCAGGACTTGCTTCCCACAGCGGTGGCGAAGTGCATGCGTGAGCCGACTGCCGAAGGACAGGTGGCCTGCACAGACTCGGCGAGTAGTGCCCGGCTGGCCCGCCGAGTTCCTGCGATAGCTTCGACGGCTTGCCCCTTCCGAGTGGCGTCGACTGCGACGCATACCGGCGAATGCGAGGCAGCCAACTCTGGCTTCACGAATTGGCGCCTGACCGAAGACACCGCGCACGCTGCAGCCTAACGATTGCGTTCAGCCGCGCCGC
>NZ_LYVQ01000588.1 GCF_001984095.1 Pelomonas sp. KK5 | reverse complement strand
CCCAGGCGCTGGGCCGAGGCCATCACCGCGGCGACGGCGCCGTAGTCCACCAGCTTGTTCGGCTTGATGTGGACTTCGGACTGGTCGGGCTCCTTGGCCACTTCCTGCAGCCTGGCCTCGACGGCCGGCAGGCCGGCCAGGGCCACGCCGTCCCAGCTGACCGTGCCGTCGAAGTCGATGAAGACCTCGTGGACGATCGGCTCCTTCTCGGGCTGGTTCCGGCTCGGCGGCGGCATGTCCAGGTTGACCGAGTGCAGCTGGATCGGGATGGTGATGATGAGCATCACCAGCAGCACCAGCATCACGTCGATCAGCGGCGTCGTGTTGACGTCGAGCAT
>NZ_LYVQ01000587.1 GCF_001984095.1 Pelomonas sp. KK5 | reverse complement strand
ACGACCGAAGACGTCGTCGCGCTGGGCACCGCGGGCCTGAAGGCGATGAGCTCCGCTCAGATCCACGCACTGACCACCGGCGACATCGTCGCCCTCAGCTCGGCCCAGGCCGGCGTGCTGAGTTCGGTCCAGGTGGCCGGCCTCACGACCGACCAGCTGAGCAACTTCAGCACCGATGACCTGCGTGCGCTCGGCAGCGCGGCCCTGCGCGCGCTCAGCAGCTCGCAGCTCGGCGCCCTGTCCAGCGACCAGATCGGCGCCCTGACGACCACCCAGGTCTCGCAGCTCACGACCGCCCAGGTCGCCGGCATGGCCAGCGACACGCTGAACGCGCTGACCAGCTC
>NZ_LYVQ01000586.1 GCF_001984095.1 Pelomonas sp. KK5 | reverse complement strand
CTGGGTGCTGGTGAGCGCGCGGCTCTGCGTGCTGTCCAGCGCGTGGACCTGGGAGGCGGTCAGCAGCGAGACGGCGCCGGTGCCCAGCAGCGCGAGCTGGCTGCTCGTCAGCGCGGCGACCTGGGCGGTGCCCAGCGCGGCGATCTGGCTGTCGCCCAGCGCGTGGAACTGGTCGCTGGAGAGCGCATGGACCGCCGCTGCCGACAGCGCGGCCACCTGGCTGCTGCTCATCGAGGCCAGTTCCTGCGTCGTCAGCCCCAGCGCCTGGCTGCTGCCCAGGGCGGCGATCTGGTCGCTGGTCAGGCTGGCGAGCGGCACCTGGGTCAGCAGCGCGATGGCCGAGCTGGACAGCGTGGCGAAGACGGCCGTG
>NZ_LYVQ01000585.1 GCF_001984095.1 Pelomonas sp. KK5 | reverse complement strand
CGACCTTGCCGGCGTTCAGCAGCGCCGCGCCGCGGGTCACCTTGTTGGCCAGGATGATCAGCGTCGGCTCGCCGGAGCGCAGCACCTGGGCGACGTGCTCAATGCGCTCGGCGTTGGGCGCCTTGCGTCGAACTTCAGGGTTAGGCGGCAGGACGCGCGAACCGCTGACCTGCTGCCAGGAGGTATCACCCGGCAGGATCAGGGTGGCGATCTGGCCCGGATGAGCACTGGCTGCAGCCACGGCCTGCGCCGTGTCCCAGCCGATCGCATCGGCCGAGTCCGCGCGCCGCACCCAGTGACTCAGCGGCCGCGCCAGGCCTTCAATGTCCGAGGTCAGCGGCGGGTCGTACTTGAGGTGCGAGACCGAGTGC
>NZ_LYVQ01000584.1 GCF_001984095.1 Pelomonas sp. KK5 | reverse complement strand
ACACCTTGCCGGCGTTCAGGAGCGCAGCGCCGCGGGTGGCCTTGTTGGCCAGGATGATCAGCGTGGGTTCGCCGGAGCGCAGCACCTGGGCGACGTGCTCGATGCGCGCGGCGCTCGGAGCCTTGCGTCGAACTTCAGGGTTAGGCGGCAGGACGCGGGAACCGGAGACCGTTTGCCAGGAGGTGTCCCCCGGCAGGATCAGCGTGGCGATCTGGCCCGGATGCTGACTCGCAGCGGCCACGGCCTGCGCCGTGTCCCAGCCGATCGCATCGGCCGAGTCGGCGCGCCGCACCCAGTGGCTCAGCGGACGCGCCAGGCCTTCGATGTCGGAGGTCAGCGGCGGGTCGTACTTGAGGTGCGAGACCGAGTGC
>NZ_LYVQ01000583.1 GCF_001984095.1 Pelomonas sp. KK5 | reverse complement strand
AACGATTGCGTTCAGCCGCGCCGTTAGGCGTCGGCTGGAACTGCGGGTTAGGCGGCGGACCAACGACTGACTGACAGATGACCACGGCTAGCCTCCTGAGCTTCGTCGCTTCCCGAGCCAGCCGAGCGAGACAACAACGAACGGCCAGCCGAACACTAGACCGCTTTGCCAAAGCTCGAACCGGTCAAAGTCGAGCCTCGTACGCGGCTGGCCTTGCTTTCCGCAGTACTGAGCATCGCACGGACGTATTGGGGCGTCGGGGAACATGGAGAGTCCTCCGAAGAACCATACAAACGCGGCAACTACGAACGTCCCGGCGAAGTAGCGCATGGTAAGCAGCGGCCTAACGATTGCGTTCAGCCGCGCCGTTAGGCGTCGGCTGGAACTG
>NZ_LYVQ01000582.1 GCF_001984095.1 Pelomonas sp. KK5 | reverse complement strand
GCGTCCATGATGCGGCTCTTGGCGGCGCTCTGGTTCTCCACCGAGATCTGCAGGTTGGAGATCACCGAGTCGAAGCGGTTCTGCGCCGCGCCCATGATGGCGCGCTGGTTGCTGACCGTGGTGATCGCGGCGTCGATGCTGTCGATCACCGTGCCGATGGTGGCGGTGGTGGCAGTGTTGTCGATCACCGAGCGGCCCGTGCCGGTGTTGTCGGTGCCGGCCACCAGGGTCATCGTCGGGTCCACCGTCATGTCGGTGGTGACGATGTCGATCGTGTCGTTGGTGCTGGTGTTCGCGCCGACCTGGAAGGTCTGCGTGCCTGCATCGGAAGTGGCCAGGATGGCCTTGCCGTTGAAGGTCGTGCCGCCCAGCACGCGCTGGATCTCGCTGGCCAGCTGG
>NZ_LYVQ01000581.1 GCF_001984095.1 Pelomonas sp. KK5 | reverse complement strand
AGCGCGTTCAGCGTGTCGCTGCCCATGCCGGCGATCTGCGCGGTGGTGAGCTGGGCGACCTGGGCGGTCGTCAGCGCGCCGATCTGGTCGCTGTCCAGCGCCGCGAGCTGGCTGCTGCTCAGCGAGCGCAACGTGGCGCTGCCGAGGGCGCGCAGGTCATCGGTCTCCAGCGCGCCGAGCTGCGCGGTCGTCAGGCCGGCGGCCTGGGCCGAGCTGATCACGGCCGCCTGGCCGGTCGTCAGCGCGGCGATGTCGCCGCTGGTCAGCGCGTGGACCTGGGCCGAGCCCAGCGCCTTGACGCCGGCCGAGCCGAGGGCGACGACGTCTTCCGTCGTCATCGTCGCCACCTGCGCGGTGCCGATGGCGGCGACCTGCGAGCTGGTCAGCGAGGGGATCTGC
>NZ_LYVQ01000580.1 GCF_001984095.1 Pelomonas sp. KK5 | reverse complement strand
GGGGATCTGGCTGCTGGTCAGCGCGTTCAGCGTGTCGCTGCCCATGCCGGCGACCTGCGCCGTCGTGAGCTGCTGGACCTGGCCGCTGGTGAGGGCGCCGATCTGGTCGCTGTCGAGCGCACCGAGCTGGGCGCTGTTGAAGGCGCGCAGCGCGGCGCTCGAGAGGGCGCGCAGGTCGTCGGTGCTGAAGTTGACGAGCTGGGCCGTCGTCAGGCCCTGCACCTGGGCGGAGCTGAGCACGGCGGCCTGGCCGCTGGTCAGCGCCACCACGTCGTCGGTGCTCAGCGCATGGATCTGCGCGGAGCCCATCGCCTTGATGCCGGCGGAGCCCAGCGCGACCACGTCCTCGGTGGTCATCGTGGCGACCTGCGCGGTGCCGATGGCGGCGATCTGCGAGCTGGTCAGCGCGGGGATCTGGCTGCT
>NZ_LYVQ01000579.1 GCF_001984095.1 Pelomonas sp. KK5 | reverse complement strand
CGTCAGGCCCTGCACCTGCACGGAGCTGAGCACGGCGGCCTGGCCGCTGGTCAGCGCGATCACGTCATCGGTGCTCAGCGCATGGATCTGCGCGGAGCTCATCGCCTTGATGCCGGACGAGCCGAGCGAGACCACGTCCTCGGTGGTCATCGTCGCCACCTGGGCGGTTCCGATGGCGGCCACCTGGGCGCTGGTCAGCGCCGGGATCTGCGAGCTGGTCAGCGCGTTGAGCGTGTCGCTGCCCATGCCGGCCACCTGGGCGGTGGTGAGCTGCTGGACCTGCGTGCTGGTCAGCGCGCCGATCTGGTCGCTGTTCAGCGCGGCAAGCTGCCCGCTGTTCAATGCACGCAGCGAGCTGCTGCCCAGCGCGCGCAGGTCGTCGGTGCTGAAGTTGACGAGCTGGTCGGTGGTGAGGCCCTGCACC
>NZ_LYVQ01000578.1 GCF_001984095.1 Pelomonas sp. KK5 | reverse complement strand
ACGATTGCGTTCAGCCGCGCCGTTAGGCGTCGGCTGGAACTGCGGGTTAGGCTCTGATCTTGGCCGGCGCATCGTGCTTAGCCATGTAGTTGGCATAGTTGCCGAAGTGCCGTTGCCGGCCCAAGTAGTGAGGGTATCGCTCGTAGTGCCAGCGGCAAGCGCCAAGAAACTCCGAGAGATCTACGCCACGCTCTGTCGCCAACCGCTCAAGCTGATAAGTGGCCTCCATCAACTCGGCGCACTCTTGCTCGTTCGCGCTGTTGTGGCCGTAGAGAACACCGGCGGGCAGCTCATGCAACGTGTACTCAAGGTAACGGTGCAAGTGCGTGTACTCGTCGTCGGTCGGTGTCTTCATCGCGGAATGCAAAAGAGTCTAACGATTGCGTTCAGCCGCGCCGTTAGGCGTCGGCTGGAACTGCGGGTT
>NZ_LYVQ01000577.1 GCF_001984095.1 Pelomonas sp. KK5 | reverse complement strand
CCCGCAGTTCCAGCCGACGCCTAACGGCGCGGCTGAACGCAATCGTTAGGCCAGTCCATGCTGAGCGACCTTTCTCTTGAACAGCAGGAACTTGCCGGGTACATGTCCGAACTTTCGGAGGACGCCTACTGCGCTGGTTGGATAGACAGGCTTGAGTTTTCGCTTTGGCAGGCCCTGTCGGACGGGCCACGCAAGTTTGGGCAACTCGACTTGGCGACCGAGCACCTGGCGCGGCTGGCCGAGCTGAGCGAGGCCAGCGGCGGCTGGATCTACTACAACGGGGAGAACGACGAGTCGTTCGCCTCTTTCTCTGAGTGGCAGCGCCTCGTGGCAAATACTGGAGGGCTCGAATGAGCATTCAGCGCTGCCTGAGAATGCAGCCTAACCCGCAGTTCCAGCCGACGCCTAACGGCGCGGCTGAACGCA
>NZ_LYVQ01000576.1 GCF_001984095.1 Pelomonas sp. KK5 | reverse complement strand
CGATTGCGTTCAGCCGCGCCGTTAGGCGTCGGCTGCAACTGCGGGTTAGGCAGCACTGCCTCTCCGCCCGCCCAACGCTCGGCGCGTAGCGGCAAGGACTGCCCACGCAAGAAGTGCAATGACAACGGCAAGAATCCAGGAGACATAGAAAGCTGCCTGTTCTTCAGCAATGGTTGTGTCGTCTGCCAGCAGTGACCTCACTCGCGCAACATACCCAGCAATGGCGGACGTCACTGCCGCCGGCAGATGATGCGAAAAGTCCCAGTACCAAGATGCGCCAACAGCATATAGCGCAATCGCGCCGCACAGTATCACGGCGATGGCGAGCCGGAGGGTGAACTTGATTTGCGACCACACTCGCGCTTGCTGAAGCATTGGCTGCCGCCTAACGATTGCGTTCAGCCGCGCCGTTAGGCGTCGGCTGGAACTGCG
>NZ_LYVQ01000575.1 GCF_001984095.1 Pelomonas sp. KK5 | reverse complement strand
CTTCCTGATCACCATTCCCGTAGTGACCCAGTCGGTGGCATTGAATCTCCCCAAGGAGACCAACGTGCCGCGGGTCACGAAGCCGGAGAACGTCGAGCTGGCGGTGACCCAGGATGGCGACATCTACTGGAACACCGCGCTGGTGCCCGACGTCGACGCGCTGGTCAAGCGCCTGGGCAAGGTCGCGGTGCTGAACCCGCAGCCCGAGGTGCACATCCGTGGCGACGACCAGGCGCGCTACGAATCGGTGGGCAAGGTGGTCTTCGCCTGCCAGCGTGCCGGGATCATGAAGGTCAGTTTCGTGACCGAACCACCGGCGCGAGGAGGCTAGCGATGGGCATGAATGTAGGAAGCAGTTCCGGCGGCGACGAACCGGACGTGATGCTCGACGTCAACACGACGCCGCTGATCGACGTGATGCTGGTGCTGCTGGT
>NZ_LYVQ01000574.1 GCF_001984095.1 Pelomonas sp. KK5 | reverse complement strand
CGGCGCCGCTGAACTCCTTCGTTAGACCACCAAGGATGACTTTGCGCTATCTGAACGAAGACGAGAATTCGCTCGACGCAGAAGCTACGGTAGCGGACATCGAGAGCCTGATGCGCCAGCTGCAACTAGGGACGCTGTCGGTGGGCGACTTTTGCTCGAGCTTCGAAAGGATGTGGAACTTCGAAGTCAGGAAAGACGTCATTCCTGCAGAAATCTTCGAGCCGCTCGACGCGCTGTTTGACGAAGTCGTTTGGTACAGCCCCGCTCCGATGGATCAATGGGAGTACCCGAAGTACAGAGACGATTCTGAAGTTCGAGAAGCCGTCGCGATCGCTCAACTTGCCGTTGTGCCAAAGAGGTGAGAGTGGCAAATCGTTCACAAGAAATTCGGTCTAACCCGCAGTTGCAGCCGACGCCTAACGGCGCGGCTGAACGCAA
>NZ_LYVQ01000573.1 GCF_001984095.1 Pelomonas sp. KK5 | reverse complement strand
TCTGCGAGCTGGTCAGCGCATTGAGCGTGTCGCTGCCCATCGAGGCGACCTGTGCGGTGCTCAGCTGCGAGACCTGCGTGCTGGTCAGCGCGCCGATCTGGTCGCTGTCGAGCGCGCCGAGCTGGCTGCTGCTGAGCGAGCGCAGCGTGGCGCTGCCCAGGGCGCGCAGGTCATCGGTGCTGAAGTTGCTCAGCTGGGCGGTGGTGAGGCCGGCCGCCTGGGCGGAACTCAGCACGCCCGCCTGGGCGGAACTCAGCGCGACGATGTCGCCGGTGGTCAGCGCATTGATCTGCGCGGAGCTCATTGCCTTGATGCCCGAGGTGCCCAGGGCGACGACATCTTCCGTCGTCATCGTGGCGATCTGGGCCGTGCCGATGGCGGCGACCTGGGTGCTGGTCAGGGACGGGATCTGCGAGCTGGTCAGCGCGTTCAGCGTGTCGCTGG
>NZ_LYVQ01000572.1 GCF_001984095.1 Pelomonas sp. KK5 | reverse complement strand
CATGGGACTGCTTCGCTCGCTACCGGACTGGGGTGGATGGCCATGCTAATGGCGAAGGCTCGCTGGATGAGCCTGGGTTCCACGTTCTAGGGAGCTCTTGGACCCTCCGCTGCACCCCGCGAATCAGGGGCCGCCGGCGCGGCTGGCATAGTCCGCTCCCATGTTGAAAGGACTGTTGTACGCGCTGGCCGCCGGCCTGATGTGGGGCCTGGTGTTCGTGGCCCCGCTGCTGTTGCCCGACTACCCCGCCGCCATGCTGGCCGTGGGCCGCTACCTGGCCTTCGGGCTGATCGCGCTGCCGCTGGCGCTGATGGACCGCCGCGCGCTGCGCGAGCTGAGCCGCGCCGACTGGCTGGAGGCCTGCAAGCTCAGCGCCATCGGCAACTTCCTGTACTACCTGTGCCTGGCGGCGGCGATCCAGCGCGCCGGCGGTCCGCTGCCGACGGT
>NZ_LYVQ01000571.1 GCF_001984095.1 Pelomonas sp. KK5 | reverse complement strand
ACCAGCAGCACCAGCATCACGTCGATCAGCGGCGTCGTGTTGACGTCGAGCATGACCTCCGGTTCGTCGCCACCCGAGGAGCTTCCTACGTTCATTCCCATTGTTGGCTCCTACTGCTTATTCGCCGCGGGCGGGCGGTTCGGTCACGAAGCTGACCTTCATGATGCCGGCGCGCTGGCAGGCAAACACGACCTTGCCCACCGACTCGTAGCGCGCATCCTTGTCGCCGCGGATGTGCACTTCGGGTTGCGGGTTCAGCACCGCGACCTTGCCCAGGCGCTTGACCAGGGCGTCGACGTCGGGCACCAGCGCGGTGTTCCAGTAGATGTCGCCATCCTTGGTCACCGCCAGCTCGACGTTTTCCGGTTTCGTGACCCGGGGAACGTTGGTCTCCTTCGGGAGATTCAACGCCACCGACTGGGTCACCACCGGGATGGTGATGAGGAAG
>NZ_LYVQ01000570.1 GCF_001984095.1 Pelomonas sp. KK5 | reverse complement strand
ATTGCGTTCAGCCGCGCCGTTAGGCGTCGGCTGGAACTGCGGGTTAGGCTGCGGGCCAGTTTGGATCACGAACTGTAGACGCATGACTGCATGGCTCTGGAAGCTATGTCAAAGGTTGCTGCAGTGAAGGCAATGTAGCCGAGCAGCAGCGCTCCGGCCGCTAGGGCTAGCCGCGAAACGACGCCACGCTTCGGGAGGCTGGCTGCAAACGATGCAAGCAGGCAAATGCCGACCATTCCCCAAGTGACCCCTCGGCTGTCCAGGGCCGCGGCGAGCGTCAGGTCGCCGGAGGCTCCAGTTTTGAGATCGCCCGCACAAGCAGAGCGATACATGAATTGCAATGCGACAGCAGTAGATGCCACGACAGCGACTACCAGCGCGCCCTGAACGATGCTTCGAGGCGACCAAGTCATGAGCGGCCTAACGATTGCGTTCAGCCGCGCCGTTAGGCGTCGGCTGGAACTGCG
>NZ_LYVQ01000569.1 GCF_001984095.1 Pelomonas sp. KK5 | reverse complement strand
AGTGATGCTAAGGGTCAAGTATCGGTCTTCGGGCCCGGAGTAGTGATGGGGCTCGTCTGCCAGCTTGGAACCGTACCGGCGCCTAACTTGGATGACCGAAGTTCCAACGCGAACCCCATCTTGCGTGGTGATCTTGCTCGAACGTACGTCGATGCGCCGCAGCCGGCCGTCCTCAAACATGAAGTACGTGTCTGGGAAGCGCTTGGACTCGAGAAAGAAGCACCCGCGATCCTCTGGATCTGAGGGCTCTGAAGCCAACTCGTGCAGCGCGCTACCGTATTGTGCGACTGTCATGCCGAATCGGACTGGGCCGAGGCCATGTGCAGTGACGATATTGGTGCTCCCGACTGCGAGGGCGGTCCCTGCGTGAGAAAGCAGTGCGAGTGCGGCGAGAGAGATCAGGCGTTGCAAGTTGCCGCCTAACGATTGCGTTCAGCCGCGCCGTTAGGCGTCGGCTGGAACTGCAGGT
>NZ_LYVQ01000568.1 GCF_001984095.1 Pelomonas sp. KK5 | reverse complement strand
CGAGACCCCGGTGGCCCTGGGCCTCGCCGCGCTGAACGGGGCCGGCACCATGACCCTGTCCAGCGCCGATGCACTGCTGTCGGTCGGCAGCGGCAGCTTCACCGGCCGCATCGAAGGCGCCGGTGCGCTCACCAAGACCGGCAGCGGCACCTTGCTGCTCTCGGGCAGCAACAGCTTCAGCGGCCCGGTCTCGGTCGAGCTCGGTACGCTGCAGCTGGACGGCGGCGCGGCGCTGGCCGACACCGCCAGGATCAGCGTCGCCGCGCCCGCCCAGCTGACGCTGCTGGCCGGCGAATCCGTCGCCCAGCTGAGCGGCAGCGGCCGCGTGCAGCTGGACAACGGTTCGCGCATCGCCCTGGGCAGCGACGGTTCCGACAGCCGCTTCGACGGTGTCATCGCCGGCAGCGGCAGCCTCGCCAAGCAGGGCAGCGGCACGCTGATCCTCACCGGCGCCAACAGCTACACCGGCG
>NZ_LYVQ01000567.1 GCF_001984095.1 Pelomonas sp. KK5 | reverse complement strand
CGCAGTTCCAGCCGACGCCTAACGGCGCGGCTGAACGCAATCGTTAGGCAGCACATGTCATCCCCACAGCAGAATCACGACTGGCTGCTGTTCCGTGGTGGAGCTGAATTCAGGCGATCCTCGGGCTGCACTGAAGCGAAAGAGCGAGACTTGTTGTCGACCCTGTGCATGTTCATCAATGAACATGGTTTAAGCCACAAGCCGTTGCCTGTATCTCTGGACCAAGACTGGGAAGGCATCGAAGTGCGCTATTCCCAACTAACGGAATTGGGCCAGTTGGTAATGCAGAGGAGCCTCTCTCGTTGGCTGGCGGCCATCGATCGAGGAACGCCACCTGCAAAAAGCAAGGTACTCTTGCGGGCGCTCGAGAAGATCCGGGGGCTTCATGATTGAGCGCATTCACGGCCAGGTTGCCGGAGTCCGGCCTAACCCGCAGTTCCAGCCGACGCCTAACGGCGCGGCTGAACGCAATC
>NZ_LYVQ01000566.1 GCF_001984095.1 Pelomonas sp. KK5 | reverse complement strand
GATTGCGTTCAGCCGCGCCGTTAGGCGTCGGCTGGAACTGCGGGTTAGGCCGCATGTGCGACCACAAAGGACAAATTCTCGGTAGACCGAAACGGCTTCATTGAACTCTCCGATTCCACGCTGAAGACATGACCACCCACAGCCCAAATCTTGACTGTAGCTGTAGCGGCACCGGCGGTCAGCGACCCGGAAGCCAGCACGAATTCTTCGCGTCTGTCGAAGAGGACATTGGACGGCCAGCGAACCTTGAACCACCGCATGCAGTAAAACTCGATCTCCTTCCAGTCGAGCAGGCGTTGGACCTTGTTGATGCTTGCCATCTGCTCCAAGAACGGACCTCGAAGATCGTCGGACAGTGACGATCCGACAGCCCCAAGGATGGCGGATTCAAACGGAAGGAAGAGCGCCATCTGCTGCTTGTGCGGTCTAACGATTGCGTTCAGCCGCGCCGTTAGGCGTCGGCTGGAACTGCGG
>NZ_LYVQ01000565.1 GCF_001984095.1 Pelomonas sp. KK5 | reverse complement strand
GCCGCAGGCCGGCCGGCGCAGTTGAGCCCGGCGGCGCGCAGGGCCGGGCTCGCAAACCCGAACCTCCCGCGAAAACACAAAAAACAAGGGGCCCGTCTCCGGACCCCTTGCCCCTCCTCCTGGACGCTAACGCATCAGATCAGCGGACCCGAATGGCGCTTGCGTTCCTCCTCGTCCTGCAGCAGCTTCTGCTCCAGCAGCGTCTGGTGATGCGATGACGACGTGTCGGTGCTGGACGCCGCGGCCGTGGTGGCCGTGCTGGCCGCCGTTGCCGCATGATCCGCCGCCCCCGGCAGCGTCGTGCTGGCCGGCGCTGCCAGCACATCACCCAGGCTCACCGTGGACTTGGCGTCGGCTGTCGTCGTGCTCGCCGGTGTCACGTCCTTGGCGAACCAGACGTCGGCCATCTCGTGCGTCACCCCGTCGGCGGTCTTGTAGCCCGAGATCAGGCCCACCAGGTTGCCGTTGTCCACCG
>NZ_LYVQ01000564.1 GCF_001984095.1 Pelomonas sp. KK5 | reverse complement strand
CGATTGCGTTCAGCCGCGCCGTTAGGCGTCGGCTGGAACTGCGGGTTAGGCTGACAAACGCGCACTCCGTGCAAGACCACTGCAGGAATCCGGCACGCCGCAGCCCAGGAAACTTGCCCAAGCGTAGGCTTCCGCTCGGATGACCAGTCAGGCTGCACTCTGACCGCCGGGCACGGGTGATGAAGGTTGGTACGGTGTGCCTTGATGAAAGCGCATGACCCATCGGCCGTCGATACGAGACCAAACTGAACTGCGATGGGCGTACTCGACCGCGCCGTTGTACACGGCTTCCGAGTCATAGGTGATCTGTACCGTATTGACATCCAACACGCGCAACTGCAAGTTCGGCAGGGGCAGCCTCGCTTGGATGGGCGAGGCGTCAGTGCAAATGATTTGCTCGCGCGAGTAGGTTCGTCCGGACCTCCCGAACTCCACGAAGTCCGAAGCGAATCGCTGTTCTTGAAATGTCAGGTCGA
>NZ_LYVQ01000563.1 GCF_001984095.1 Pelomonas sp. KK5 | reverse complement strand
GTTCCAGCCGACGCCTAACGGCGCGGCTGAACGCAATCGTTAGGCTGCAGCGGGCATCGTGTCTTCGGCCAAGCTGTTAATCGTGAAGTCAGAGTTGGCTACCTCCGGTTCGCCGGCATGCGCGGCTGTCGGCGCCACTCGGACGAGGCCGGCCATCGACGGTATCGCAGGAACTCAACGGGCCAGCCGGGCACTACTCGCGCCACTCACTGCAGGCCGCCTGTCCTTCGGAAGTCGGCTCACGCATGCAGCCCGCCATCCCTGTGGGAAGCAAGTCCTGCGAGGAGTTCCGCGACAGAAATGCACGCCGCTCCGGCAGGAGCAAGTCAGAATGGTGATCCACGATCTCCATTCATCGACGAGACTGAAACCCATAAACTTTGCAGCTCGCCAGTTTGCAGCCAGCGGGGTCAGGTCTTACTCGGGGCACTGCGCCGCGTGGCTGCCGGTGAAGCAGCAGCCTAACCCGCAGTTCCAGC
>NZ_LYVQ01000562.1 GCF_001984095.1 Pelomonas sp. KK5 | reverse complement strand
GACCAGACCATCGGCTCGCTGGCCGGCAGCGGCAGCATCGACCTGGGCAACCAGCGGCTGGCCGCCGGCAGCGACAACAGCTCCACCACCTTCGCCGGCACCATCAGCGGCAATGGCGGCCTCAGCAAGCTCGGCACCGGCACGCTGCTCCTCTCCGGCAGCAACAGCCAGTCCGGCATCACACGGCTGCAGGCCGGCACGCTGGCGCTGGACGGCGGCAGCGCCCAGGGCGACACGACCGCCCTGGACATCAGCGCGGGCGCCACGCTGCAACTGGCCGCCAGCGAGACCATCGGCTCGCTCAGCGGCGCGGGCGCGATCGCGCTGGGCGAGCAGCGGCTCACCGTCAATGCCGGCACCGACAGCGCCTTCTCCGGCGCCATCGCCGGCGGCACCGCTGGTGCGCTCACCAAGACCGGCGCCGCCACCTTGACCCTGGGCGGCAACGGCGACTGGGGCGGCGAGACCCGCATCGACGG
>NZ_LYVQ01000561.1 GCF_001984095.1 Pelomonas sp. KK5 | reverse complement strand
AGCCGCGCCGTTAGGCGTCGGCTGGAACTGCGGGTTAGGCTGCTGCTTCACCGACAGCCACGCGGCGCTGCGCACCGAGTAAGACCTGACCCCGCTAGCGGCAAACTGGCGAGCTGCAGAGTTCATGGATTTCAGTCTCGTCGATGAATGGAGATCGCGGATCACCATTCTGACTTGCTCTTGCCGGAGCGGCGTGCATTTCTGTCGCGGAACCCACTGCAGGACTTGCTTCCCATAGCGATGGCGAACGGCATGCGTGAGCCGACTGCCGAAGGACAGGCGGCCCTGCAAGGACCCGGAAAAGCGTGCCCGGCTTGGGCCTTGCTCCAGCATCCGACTCGGCGAAGCCCGCACCCCAGCGCTGCCACACAGGCCGCACCGCGCGGCTGCTTGGCGATGCATGCGAGTGCAGGATGAAGACGCATTTGCGGCAGCCTAACGATTGCGTTCAGCCGCGCCGTTAGGCGTCGGCTGGAACTG
>NZ_LYVQ01000560.1 GCF_001984095.1 Pelomonas sp. KK5 | reverse complement strand
GATTGCGTTCAGCCGCGCCGTTAGGCGTCGGCTGGAACTGCGGGTTAGGCCGGCGATAGACAGCCAATTGAGGCGATGCGCCCTCCAGGTTAAAGCTCCCGTTCACGTTGTTCCTTTCTCTCGCGGTACTCCGTGATGTCGATCTTGCCGTCGACGAGTGCGGCCACATCAGGGTCGGGGTGCTGGGACTTCTTGGAGTCTTGGCGTGCCGACAGGAGCCCAAGAATCGCGTGGGCGAAGTTGACGATGAACACTATCCCGGCTGCTGAGAAGAAGGCCTTGTCCAACGAACGAGAAGTCATTCCCGCCGCTGACAGAAGGATGTAGCCAGTCACCGCCAGCCAGAACGCCAGGAACAGCCAGTTTCCACGTCGGACCAGCGCGGTAGTTTTCTCCGATGGCTTGACTAGCATGGCGCGCGGAGTCTCTTGGGAGCCTAACGATTGCGTTCAGCCGCGCCGTTAGGCGTCGGCTGGAACTGCGG
>NZ_LYVQ01000559.1 GCF_001984095.1 Pelomonas sp. KK5 | reverse complement strand
AACCCGCAGTTGCAGCCGACGCCTAACGGCGCGGCTGAACGCAATCGTTAGGCTCTTCAGATGAAGGCACACTTTTCATTCATCGGGTTGCTTGCGCTAACTGCGAGTCTGTCGGCAGTTGCGGCCTCCACGCAAAAGATGGCGTCTCCATCAGTTTCGAGCGCTGTGGTTGCGCGTTTCAAAGAGTGCGTTAGTCCTTCTGGATTGCGCGAGAGGCTTCCGGTTGCGACCGACATCCCTGAGCTTGATCAGCGGCTTGGACTTCCCCTCTCGGAGGCAGGTCTGGTCGCTGATGGCTACTACCACTGGCTACATATCACTCAAGACCAAGGCACGGCATACATCGTTCAAATTGGCGGCATTTCCGGAACCAGAACGGTGTTCGGCCCTTTCAGCGTCGACCGTGGTTGCGCGGCGGCCTCGTCCAGCAAGTCGGCACCAGTGCCTAACCCGCAGTTCCAGCCGACGCCTAACGGCGCGGCTGAACGCAATCG
>NZ_LYVQ01000558.1 GCF_001984095.1 Pelomonas sp. KK5 | reverse complement strand
TTGATGCCGGCGGAGCCGAGGGCGACCACGTCTTCCGTCGTCATCGTGGCGACTTGCGCCGTGCCGATGGCCGCCACCTGGGTGCTGGTCAGCGACGGGATCTGCGAGCTGGTCAGCGCATTCAGCGTGTCACTGCCCATGCCGGCGATCTGCGCGGTGGTGAGCTGCGAGACCTGGGCGGTGCTCAGCGCACCGATCTGGTCGCTGTCGAGCGCGCCGAGCTGCGTGCTGCTGAGGCCGCGCAGGGCGGCGCTGCCGAGCGCGCGGATGTCGTCGGTGCTGAAGTTGGCGAGCTGGCTGGTCGTCAGGCCCTGCACCTGGGCGGAGCTGAGGACACCGGCCTGGGCCGAGGTCAGCGCGACGATGTCGCCGGTGGTCAGCGCGTGGATCTGCGCGGAGCTCATCGCCTTGATGCCGGTGGTGCCCAGGGCGAGCACGTCATCGGTGGTCATCGTGGCCACTTGCGCGGTGCCGATGGCGGCGACCTGCGAGCTGGTCAG
>NZ_LYVQ01000557.1 GCF_001984095.1 Pelomonas sp. KK5 | reverse complement strand
GCCCAGGCGGCCAGGGCCACGCCGCCGCCCGTCGCGCCACCGGCTGCGGCCCCCGCCGGCCCGGTCAAGGCCGCCATGGTCTGCACGAAGATGGGCAGGCCCGAGGCGCCATCGCTCAACTGGAGCGGCGAAGCCGCCTACAAGGTCACAGCCACCGTCAAGGCCGGCCGCGTCGTCGGCATCGAGGCGCAGCCGCTGCGCAGCGGCGTCGACCGCAAGGCCCAGCGCGCCCTCGTCGGTGCCATCGAATCGACGCTGCGCGACACCTATGAGTGCCCCGGCGACCACGTGTTCGAACAAGAGTTCGTGTTCAAGATCGGCGACTGAGTCGCCCCCTTTTTCCCCCATCCAGGAGACCTCTGATGTTTGCTCGACTCACCAGCCTGCTGGCTGCAGCCGCCCTCGCCTTGACCCTAGGCACCACACCCGTCGCCCACGCGCAGGATCCCGCCGCACACAAGGAAGACAACCCCTACGGCCTGATGGCCATGATCAACCACGGGGACGC
>NZ_LYVQ01000556.1 GCF_001984095.1 Pelomonas sp. KK5 | reverse complement strand
CTTGAAATGTCAGGTCGAAGCGTGACTCCACGCGCCACATGGACTCTTCAAGCGCGATCAGAGCGGCTTGATCTTCTTGGGACAGAGGTTGAGTAGTCACAGGAGTAGCTCCGTGCGGCCTAACGTCGGAATTCAGCGGCGCCGTTAGGCGTCCGCTGGAATGAAAGGTTAGACATCGGTCGCTCCTAAGGCAACGGCTTCTAGGACTTGGATGTGCGGCCACACCCGCGGATGAGCATGCACCCAGTGCTTGCCCAGAAACTCCGCCACCGATTCAGACCCGACAACGCTGGCGAGTGAGCCCGTCTTGGCTGCTTGAAGCAACGAGTGAGACGCGTGCATAACTTGCTCGCTGTGTGCCGCAGTCGGTTCGCCGGCCTCGGCAATCCACTCCCGCTGGATGGCTGAGATTAGCTTGCCTGCGGCAACCTCCAGCGATGAGCGGGTTCGCGGCATGAGTCGTCTAACGATTGCGTTCAGCCGCGCCGTTAGGCGTCGGCTGGAACTGCGGGT
>NZ_LYVQ01000555.1 GCF_001984095.1 Pelomonas sp. KK5 | reverse complement strand
TGCGTTCAGCCGCGCCGTTAGGCGTCGGCTGGAACTGCGGGTTAGGCTGCATTGTGCGACGCCTTCCAGCGCTTTCGCAGATGCAGCGAGGTGATGACTACCCAAGCGAACCAGGCGAGCGGTACCAACCAATAGCTTTGCCATGCCAGCCAATGCGTCACGGTCAGTGGCACGGAAAGTACGGCTCTGCTGAACGGATAGGCATCGAACATCACCGGAACCAGGAACAGTTCGAAGGCGACCCAAGGAAGACCTAGCAGCACCACAAATAGGACAGGCCATCCGAGCAAGCGAGCGGCTGCGGACAGAGTGAACTTCAGTCTGGAAGAAGACCCAGCCATTGTGAAGATCGAAAGAATTCCAAGAACAAGAACGGGAACCAAGCCAAACAGTAACCAAGCTCCGAAGGCTTCCGGCATTCGAGTCAGCATCTCTCCCACGGTGTCGGCAATGGGGCTCATGTGCCGCCTAACGATTGCGTTCAGCCGCGCCGTTAGGCGTCGGCTGGAACTGCG
>NZ_LYVQ01000554.1 GCF_001984095.1 Pelomonas sp. KK5 | reverse complement strand
GATTGCGTTCAGCCGCGCCGTTAGGCGTCGGCTGGAACTGCGGGTTAGGCAGCGAAGACTCGACGTTGAATTTTCCCGCGTTGCACTCAAGGATTACGATGGTGGAACTCCGTATAGAGCTGCTTCAGCTTCGGCGGGAAGCGCCGCCAGTACGGCTCGCACTTGTGACTAGGAACCTGCCAATACAGATTCTCTACGAACGAGACATCAATGCATTTCTGTACGGACTCGGTGCCAAGCAAGAAGGCTCGCTCCAAGAACTGGACTAGCGGTTCGTGATTTGCGTAAGGGACTTCGCGCGCCATCTCGTCGTTTAGAGCGTCTGCGAGCGCCTCGAACCAGGCGTACTCCACTCCAACGTCTAGATCGCCGCCCCAACGCTTTAGATGATGGCGATCGGCCGATGCCGAGATTGGCGGAAACCGCTCTCGGACTTGGTGGTAGAGGTCCGCAACGGGATCCATGGCAGCGGCCTAACGATTGCGTTCAGCCGCGCCGTTAGGCGTCGGCTGGAACTG
>NZ_LYVQ01000553.1 GCF_001984095.1 Pelomonas sp. KK5 | reverse complement strand
TCGTTAGACATCGGAATGACATTTAGTTCTGCATCGTGAGAGCCAATCCGCCTGTTCGCAAGCTACTGGTTATCCTGGCTGTCAGCCTATGCGCTGCTGCGCTTGGTTGCGAGTTCTTGCGAGCACGGGTTGAGGCAGCGGTTGTCCAGTCGCATGAAGAGCGTTGGGACTGCCTGGCCCGCGAAAGCAACAAGGTGCCTTCCTGCATCGCACAAGCAAAGTTGGCACCTTCGGAGGATGCTGACTACTGCGGCCAAGCAGTGACAGCCTGCAAGACAAACGGGCGCTACGCGGAAGCTTCCCGGGCTGAAGAACGATTTTTCATGTGGGACTGGCTTGCGCGCCTATTCAGATTTGTCGTGCTGGCTGTCGTGGCGTGCTCCCTGCTCTGGTTCGCCGTAGTGCGTCCACTGCGACGCCTGTCTCGCTCTGGGGTGGGGCAATGAGCGCTGGCCAGGTAGGTATCGTCGCGCGGTCTAACCCGCAGTTCCAGCCGACGCCTAACGGCGCGGCTGAACGCAAT
>NZ_LYVQ01000552.1 GCF_001984095.1 Pelomonas sp. KK5 | reverse complement strand
CAGCCGCGCCGTTAGGCGTCGGCTGGAACGAGGGGTTAGGCAGCGAGAACCGAGGGGCCGAGCAACCTCCCGCGAACGCCCAGCCCGCCTGGCTGCCGAAGCGTCGGTGCTTCTTTGTTGCGGAACTCATGGCCTTAAGTGCTTCCGATTCCGGTGGCGCCAGAGCAATGGTGAGCCGCCTGCCAGCGGACAGGCGGCCGCGGCCACACTGCGGCGGTACCGCGCCGTGGGCAACGCCAATGCCACCAGCGCGACGACTGCAATGAGAGTAGCCCAGATGCCGAGAATTTCGAGGACAGCTTCTTGTGCGTGAACGTCGGATGGCATAACCGGAAGTGCGGCACGATAAATGAGGTGCCATACGGCCTCCGGAAGCGGCGGAAGGGGCAGCGATGAACAGGCCCAAGCGAGCGCCAAACCGAATGACGCAGCAAGCGCTGCGATCACGAGCAGAGTTCGCTTCATGCCTTTGCCTAACGATTGCGTTCAGCCGCGCCGTTAGGCGTCGGCTGGAACTGCGGGT
>NZ_LYVQ01000551.1 GCF_001984095.1 Pelomonas sp. KK5 | reverse complement strand
CGATTGCGTTCAGCCGCGCCGTTAGGCGTCGGCTGCAACTGCGGGTTAGGCAGTTGCTGGGCTGGCACAGGGTTTGGAGGACAGAGTTCGCGCAGATGCTCAAAGTCGCCCTGCGCGCGGTAGGCGACCTCTTGCCATGCCGCTGCAAAGGCGGGCCGTTTCATGTTCGACTTGATGCCGTCTTCCCAGTTCTCCCAGGTCTTATCTGTGATGCGCTTCTTCTGGCGGAGGAAGGCCTGCTCGTTGCAGAGATCGAAGTACCGGTAGAAATGAGGTAGCAGTTCTACTTGAGAATCCGGCGGCAGTGGTTCTCCGAATAGTGCCTCAACAGGAATCCGCTCGATCAGCGTTCGGTATTGACTCGTGAGCGTGTCTTCAAATGAGGTCGTAGCCTGTTCTCGCGTGATGAACAGTTGTTGAGCTGCCACGGCAACGCCCACTGCAGTAGCCACGCTGGAAAGAGCGCTGAGCGATTCGAGGAAAGTCATGATGAACGCTTGTGATGCCTAACGATTGCGTTCAGCCGCGCCG
>NZ_LYVQ01000550.1 GCF_001984095.1 Pelomonas sp. KK5 | reverse complement strand
CGACCCCGGCTTGCACAATCGCTGCCCCTCTGTCCGGAGTCCGCTGATGTCCCTGGCGATCGTCCACAGCCGCGCCCTCGACGGGCTGACCGCCGCGCCGGTCGGCGTCGAGGTCCACCTGGCCAACGGCCTGCCCTTGTTCACCCTGGTGGGCCTGGCCGATATCGAGGTGAAGGAGTCGCGCGAACGGGTGCGCGCCGCGCTGCAGAACAGCGGCCTGTCCTTCCCTCACAACAAGCGCATCGTCGTGGCGCTGTCGCCCGCAGAACTGCCCAAGGAAGGCGGCCGCTTCGACCTGCCCATCGCGCTGGGCATCCTCGCGGCCAGCGGGCAGATCGACGCGGCGAAGCTGGCGCAGATCGAATGCGCCGGCGAGTTGTCACTGGCCGGTGAATTGCGGCCGGTGCGGGGCGCATTGGCGATGAGCCTGGCGCTGCGGCGCGACGGCAGGGGCCGGACGCTCGTGCTGCCCGAGGCGAGCGCGGCGGAGGCGGCGCTGGTCGGCGGCGTGGAAGTGCGGCGCGCCGCGCACC
>NZ_LYVQ01000549.1 GCF_001984095.1 Pelomonas sp. KK5 | reverse complement strand
CAAGGCCCTCGGCAGGACGAAGATGCGCAGTCAGTTCCATGGCGCCTAACGATAGCGTTCAGCCGCGCCGTTAGGCGTCGGCTGGAACTGCGGGTTAGGCATTGCTGCCACACCTCGCCAAGAAATCCGCGATGAGCGGTTGCGTGTACTTCTGTTCCGGATCGACTTCGGGTCCGTCTCCTGGATGATGGTATTCGCCAGCGTCGAAGGCTTGGTAGACCTCCATCATTGAGGGCGGAACGACTCGATCATGTGCTGCCCAGAATGGTTCGCTGAGGCCAACGCCGAAGACAGCATTGATGATGACGCTGGCCTCATCGAAGGGCATTTCCCCGCTCGCATAGGCCGAGGCCACGAAGATCGAAAACGAGTCAAGCATCTGAGGTGCCGGAACCGATGTCTCTGCCGCGAGGCGCGCGAGCAGATCGTAGCCAATGACACCGGACGAGGCGGCGTGGAAGAGCTCGGGAAATGGTGGAATTGCCATGAACTCGGGAAGGCCTAACGATTGCGTTCAGCCGCGCCGTTAGGCGTCGGCTGGAACTGCGG
>NZ_LYVQ01000548.1 GCF_001984095.1 Pelomonas sp. KK5 | reverse complement strand
CACCGCGTCCCCGTGGTTGATCATGGCCATCAGGCCGTAGGGGTTGTCTTCCTTGTGGACAGCCGCGGCGGGCGCGGAGGCGGCGGGATCCTGTGCATGAGCAAGCGGCGCAGTGCCTAGGGTCAAGGCGAGGGCGGCGGCAGCCAGCAGGCTGCTGAGTCGAGCAAACATCGGGGGTCTCCTGAAGGGGGAAAGGGGCGGCTCAGTCGCCGATCTTGAACACGAACTCTTGTTCGAAGACGTGGTCGCCGGGGCACTCGTAGCTGTCCTTCAGCGTGGACTCGATGGCGCCGATCAGCGCGCGCTGGGCCTTGCGGTCCACGCCCGAGCGCAGCGGCTGCACCTCGATGCTGGCCACGCGGCCGGCCTTCACCGTGGCGGTGACCTTGTAGGCGGCTTCGCCGCTCCAGCTGAGCGATGGCGCTTCCGGCTTGCCCATCTTCGTGCAGACCATGCCGGCCTTGACCGGGCCGGCCGGGGCGGCGGCAGGCGCCGGGGCGGGTGCGCGCGGGGCCGCCGTGGCGGCCGCGGGTGCGGCGGGCGGCGGCGG
>NZ_LYVQ01000547.1 GCF_001984095.1 Pelomonas sp. KK5 | reverse complement strand
TCGTCGGTGCTGAAGTTGACGAGCTGGTCGGTCGTCAGGCCCGCCACCTGGACGGAGCTGAGCACGGCGGCCTGGCCGCTGGTGAGTGCCACCACGTCATCGGTGCTCAGCGCATGGATCTGGCCGGAGCTCATCGCCTTGATGCCGGCGGAGCCGAGGGCGACGATGTCCTCGGTGGTCATCGTGGCGATCTGCGCGGTGCCGATGGCGGCCACCTGGCTGCTGGTCAGCGCCGGGATCTGGCTGCTGGTCAGCGCATTGAGCGCATCGCTGCCCATGCCGGCGATCTGGGCCGTGGTCAGCTGGCGCACCTGGGCGCTGGTGAGGGCGCCGATCTGGTCGCTGTCCAGCGCGCCGAGCTGGGCGCCGGAGAGGCCGCGCAGCGCGGCGCTGGAGAGCGCGCGCAGGTCGTCGGTGCTGAAGTGGACGAGCTGGTCGGTCGTCAGGCCCGTCACCTGGGTGGAACTGAGCACGCCGGCCTGGGCGCTGGTCAGCGCGACGATGTCGTCGGTGCTCAGCGCGTGGATCTGGGCCGAGCTCATCGCCTTGATGCCGGC
>NZ_LYVQ01000546.1 GCF_001984095.1 Pelomonas sp. KK5 | reverse complement strand
GCCGCCATCGGCACCGCGCAGGTCGCCACGATGACGACGGAAGACGTCGTCGCGCTGGGCACGGCGGGCCTGAAGGCCATGGGCTCGGCCCAGATCCATGCGCTGACGACCGGCGACATCGTCGCCCTCAGCTCGGCCCAGGCCGGCGTGCTCAGCTCGGCCCAGGCGGCCGGCCTCACGACCGCGCAACTCGCCAACTTCTCGACCGATGACCTGCGCGCGCTCGGCAGCGCCACGCTGCGCTCGCTCTCCAGCAGCCAGCTCGCCGCGCTCGACAGCGACCAGATCGGCGCCCTCACTTCGGCCCAGGTCCAGCAGCTCACGACGGCGCAGATCGCCTCGATGGGCAGCGACACGCTGAACGCGCTGACCAGCTCGCAGATCCCTTCGCTGACCAGCGCCAGGTCGCCGCCATCGGCACCGCGCAGGTCGCCACGATGACGACCGAAGACGTCGTCGCGCTGGGCACCGCGGGCCTGAAGGCCATGGGCTCGGCCCAGATCCATGCGCTGACGACCGGCGACATCGTCGCCCTCAGCTCGGCCCAGGCCGGCGT
>NZ_LYVQ01000545.1 GCF_001984095.1 Pelomonas sp. KK5 | reverse complement strand
CCGCAGTTCCAGCCGACGCCTAACGGCGCGGCTGAACGCAATCGTTAGGCTCCAGGTCGATGCGCCAAGCCGATCTCCTCGACAACTGGGTACGTCAGAAGACGTCCGGCAACTTCCGGCGGCTATGCGTACCCATAGAGGTTGAACACGAGTTCAAGGGCCGCTTCGGACATCCTTCCAGCTATGCGTACGTGAAATTTCAGGTCGATCCGGCTGAAGAACTCTCCTTCGCTACGGCAGTCTTGTGGCCCTCCGAGTTCGACGCAGACTACACGCGACGCATCCACGACTCCATTGCAGAGGCCATAGTCTCCACGCTCTTCAACCCACAGGACCACTGCCCATTTCGCGGCTGCGCGATACAGTTGATCGATTTCAGATGGGACTCTGTTGGCGGCAGTGAGCATGCGGTGAAACGGGCCACAGCCAAGGCGATGGAACTGCTTCGCACCAGCGACTCATGGGAAATCGTAGGGGCCACTATCGATCGCACGAGGCGAGCGATGGGGCCTAACCCGCAGTTCCAGCCGACGCCTAACGGCGCGGCTGAACGCAATCGT
>NZ_LYVQ01000544.1 GCF_001984095.1 Pelomonas sp. KK5 | reverse complement strand
CCGCAGTTCCAGCCGACGCCTAACGGCGCGGCTGAACGCAATCGTTAGACCGCGCCAACTACATCGACCGCCACCTCATGCGAGCCAGGATGCCTTTCCGCACGTCACTGATGGTCTACGCCTCAATCCTGTGCGCGGTGGCAGTCGCCAGCGAGTTCTTGCGGATCCGTGCCGGAGATGCAGCGCTCAAGGCACATCAGAGTCGCTGGGACTGCCTTGTGCGCGAATCCAACAAGGTTCCCTCCTGCTTAGCGGCAGCAGCACTGGGCCCTACTGACGCCGACTATTGCGACAAGGCCGCGGTCGCCTGCAAGGCGCTTGGGCTGGACACCGAGGTGAGCCAAGCCGACGAGCGCATGCTCGTGTGGGATAGGCTTGCACGCGTTCTTCGGTTGGTTGTACTCGTGGTCGTCGTGGCGTCCTTGCTATGGTTTTGGCTTGTGCGCCCCATTCAACGTTCACTTCGTCCCGCGGAGAGCAGATGAGCTTTTGGAGTCCTGGCAGTAGCACGCGGTCTAACCCGCAGTTCCAGCCGACGCCTAACGGCGCGGCTGAACGCAA
>NZ_LYVQ01000543.1 GCF_001984095.1 Pelomonas sp. KK5 | reverse complement strand
CTCAAGGAAGGCAGCGCCTTCCGCTTCATCGCCCAGGCCGGCCACGAGGCCTCCGAGCATCACGAGGGCACGCTGACCGAGAACATCGACCATGCGAGCTGGGTGTCGATGAACGTGGACCGCGCGGTCGGCGAGGTCAATGCGCGTGTGCAGTCGGGCCTGGGCTTCCTCGCCACCGTCGGCTCCACCTCGCCCTTCATCGGCCTGTTCGGCACGGTCTGGGGCATCCTGCAGGCGCTCACCGCCATTGGCGTGGCGGGCCAGGCTTCGATCGACAAGGTGGCCGGCCCGGTGGGCGAGGCCCTGATCATGACCGCCATCGGCCTGGGCGTGGCCGTGCCCGCGGTGCTGGGCTACAACTGGCTGGTCAACCGCAACAAGGGCGTGATGGGCCAGGTGCGCGCCTTCGCCGCCGACCTGCACGGCGTGCTGATGGGCAGCAAACGCGTGGCGGCGCGCTGATCATGGGCATGAGCGTCGGATCGTCCTCGGGCGAGGACGAGGTCGTCTCGACGATCAACACCACGCCCCTCGTGGACGTGATGCTGGTCCTGCTGATCAT
>NZ_LYVQ01000542.1 GCF_001984095.1 Pelomonas sp. KK5 | reverse complement strand
CCGCAGTTCCAGCCGACGCCTAACGGCGCGGCTGAACGCAATCGTTAGGCAGCGCAAGCAGCGCATTCAGGACTTCGAAGGCACGATGAATACAGCTTCTGAGCCACGCGGGCGGATAGTCGAGACACGTAAAGAAGGCCATCGCATTCTCTGGACGTACGTTCCGGAAATGCCCACAGCGGATGTCAGAAGCATCAGCCCTTGGCTCACAGTTGTGCGATGGGAATACGACGGATCGGGCAACAACGGCATGCCTGAAGCTGACGAGAACCAACGGATGCTGATGCTTGAAGACGCCCTCGGAAGGATCGAAAGGCAATCGTTCTTCGTTGAAGCCTATCGCCGGATCGGAGCTGGGCTGAGGGAGTACGTCTTCTACGCAGCTGACTGCGACAGCTTCCTAGCCGAGTTCAATAGTCACGTTGCAAGTCACCCCAGGTATCCAATCGAGATCAAGTTCTATCGGGATGAAGCCTGGTCAGATCTTCAAGGCCTTATCAATGACTTCGGCGCAGCCTAACCCGCAGTTCCAGCCGACGCCTAACGGCGCGGCTGAACGCAA
>NZ_LYVQ01000541.1 GCF_001984095.1 Pelomonas sp. KK5 | reverse complement strand
CGATTGCGTTCAGCCGCGCCGTTAGGCGTCGGCTGGAACTGCGGGTTAGGCATCCCAGTACCCGATGCGCGTTTCATTCGATTCCACCTTCAAGCTTTGCCTGCCAAGGGGCCAGTGGAAGACCGTCTGGTACGTTGAAGCGTAACCGGCTCTCGCTGGACTCTACCAAGTCCAGCGCTAGCGCAATCCCGACCGCCGGCTTGAATGCCCCGGGACTAAAGCAACTGACTGACGTGAAGGTCATGCTGTACCTTGAGCCGGAGGTCGACCAAGTCCCTGTGCAAGGTAGTTGAGCCGGATGAGTCTTCAAGAAGACCAACTTGAAAGTACCGTCCACGGACCGCTCGATCACTTGGCGTCCGTCTGTCGAATTCGCCGAGCCCGCAGTGATGATTTCTACCCAAGTTCCGAGCAACGGTGACGCCATCAGTGGTTGGACGGTACGCGGTGCGCAAGCTCCGAGCACCACAGCCCCCACAACTGCAACGAGGACTGGCAGAACCTTGCCCATGATGCCTAACGATTGCGTTCAGCCGCGCCGTTAGGCGTCGGCTGGAACTGCG
>NZ_LYVQ01000540.1 GCF_001984095.1 Pelomonas sp. KK5 | reverse complement strand
ACCCGCAGTTCCAGCCGACGCCTAACGGCGCGGCTGAACGCAATCGTTAGCCTTCACATGAAATCGACCATTGGCCATGAATCAGCGATGCAAGCAGTGCACGATGCGTTGCGCGTTCTGGCGTCGGCTCCGGAGGCAAGCGAAGATGCCATCGTCAATCGTCTGACTGAACTTGGCTATTCAGTTGCACATGCGGAGAAGCTGAACGTATTTGTCCCGTCCGCCTTTGCATGGGCACTTCTGCGACGCATGGGTGTTGCAGGTTTTCCCAATCACTACATCGCGCTTGACGCCCGCGGGGCTGAAGTCAATGTGCCGATTGAAACCGAGCACTACTTCACAGCTGCACTCACGCTTGCGTTCAACACTCTAGAAGGTGGCTGGAGCGACGAACTTTCTCGAGAGCAGTTTCAGATGATCATTGCGCGGAGCGCAGACATGAACGCTGCCAATGCAGCCCTCAACTCGGGAGCATCAATTGCTGGTGCAACACTCGAACCGCTTCGTGTGTTTCGTTTCTCGGCTGAGGAGGCAAACAATGGCTAACCCGCAGTTCCAGCCGACGCCTA
>NZ_LYVQ01000539.1 GCF_001984095.1 Pelomonas sp. KK5 | reverse complement strand
CGCAGTTCCAGCCGACGCCTAACGGCGCGGCTGAACGCAATCGTTAGGTGGCATCGAGTGCTCGGTCTTGTTCGAAAATCTATCGAGTCCGCCGCTCGGGCCGTACATGTCTATGTCTCCGAGGCCGCCATGATTGTTGCAGCGACTCACCGCAATCCTGCTGGCGTCTATTTCGAGCAAGCCAATGCAACCTTCATTGCCGGCACACCGTCTGCGGAAGTGCTTGGGCGGGAATTCCAAGCTGCGTTTCAGCGCTTCTCGATGATGGAAGCGAATCTTCGCTCCCTCAAGAAAGAGGACTGGCCAGCCTTCCAGGCATCGGGTAGCCGCTCTGTGACGCAGTTTGAGAGCGCCTTTCGCGTCGTCAGTTGTTGCAGTGTCAACGCAAGCAACACCGTTGTTCGTGCCAGCACGCCACACGGGCAGAATCCCGAGATCGAACTGTCCGTCTCCTTCAACCCGTTGCTGCCGGCCGAGGCCATCGGTGCACGGCTGCTGGGCTTGGTGAAGGCTGCCAATGCCACCTAACCCGCAGTTCCAGCCGACGCCTAACGGCGCGGCTGAACGCAATCGTTA
>NZ_LYVQ01000538.1 GCF_001984095.1 Pelomonas sp. KK5 | reverse complement strand
CGATTGCGTTCAGCCGCGCCGTTAGGCGTCGGCTGGAACTGCGGGTTAGGCCGAAGCCTTACTTGACCCAAGAAGCTTGAAGCGTTCATTGCGATGGCGCGCCATATCGGCGCGTAACTGTGAGGCCTTGATGCTTGCTGACGATGGAGCCAGTGCGAGACTTCGAGCTTACGTTGACGAGCAAGTCTTGGGGACCAATCCACTCAGCGGTTGGATTTGTCGTGCCTTGGTCATCGGCTGTTGAGTCGTACTCGATCGGAACGTGCATGAACCATCCAGTGGACCCGAGCTTGGTCACTTTGAGATCAACGGTTTCCGCGGCTAGCCCAAAGCCCCACGCGCAGGTATGAACCACAAGCTCCGATTTGTACGCGCCGCCGGGGGCGTTGGCCTCGACCTTTGTGTCTTCGCACGGCTGCACCTGCTTCACTTCGCGAGGGGCCAAGATCGCGGTAGCCCCGAGTCCTACAAGCATCAGTGAGCAGCCGAGGACGATGAACTTTGCGACGGGGCGCATGTGCGGTGGCAGCCTAACGATTGCGTTCAGCCGCGCCGTTAGGCGTCGGCTGGAACGAGGG
>NZ_LYVQ01000537.1 GCF_001984095.1 Pelomonas sp. KK5 | reverse complement strand
CTGTCGACGATGCCGGTGGCGGCGCTCTCCAGCGCCGCCACGGCCTGCAGCTGGGGCTCCATGGCGCGCGCCTGCGGGCCGCCGAGCAGGCGCAGTTCCTCGACGCCGTTGGCCCGGCCTGCGGCCAGCAGCCGCTCCAGCTCGTCCTCCTGCGCGGGCGCCGTGGCTACGATCAGCTTGCCGCAGCGCCGGTGCGCCACGCCGTGCGAGGCGCAGAAGGCATACAGCAGCTCGCGGCCGCGCACGCACAGCCGGGCCTTCAGGCTTCCTTGCGGGTAGTAGATGCCGGCGTGGATGACCTCGCTGTTGCGTGAGCTGATGCCCGTGCCGATCTGCGTCTCGCGCTCCAGCACCAGGGTCTCCAGGCCGCGCTGCGCCAGCGCTCGCGCCACCGCCAGGCCGACCACGCCGGCGCCGATGACCAGCGCGTCGACGCGCTCCATCGCTCAGCCGGCCTTCAGGGCTTCCAGCCGGGCCAGCCGGACCGCCTCGCCGATCGCCGGCCCGGTCTTGCCGGCGGCCAGCGCGGCGGCGCTGACGGCGGCCAGGTCTACCGCCTGTGTGGCGGCGAGGTCCTGCAT
>NZ_LYVQ01000536.1 GCF_001984095.1 Pelomonas sp. KK5 | reverse complement strand
ACCCGCAGTTCCAGCCGACGCCTAACGGCGCGGCTGAACGCAATCGTTAGGTGCTTTGCAGAATGTCGCCGCTCACTGCTGCTGCCACCTATGAACGGGCTCGCCGGCTGGCCAACCTAGCAGTGTGGTCCGTCGATCTTCAATGCCGGCGGCTTCGGTCGACGGAGCCTGAAGATGAAGTCTTTCTCTTTCGCAAATGGGCGGACTTCGGCTTCTTGGTTGTTGCTCTCACACGGTTACGTCGGGCGGCTTCCTTGGCGGCCGAACTGCCCGAGATTCGTTTGCTTGTCCAACCGGCGCTAAGGCAGTTTGACCTTTCCGTCCCTGACCTCAAGCGCATGCGCGATGTAGCAGAGCATATTGACGACTACGCCCTTGATCGAGGGCGGAGCAGATCAGTGGCTCGCAACTCGCTTGAGGTGTCGTCTTTGAATGACGACGGTCCAACTCTTGAGTGGCTTGAAGCGCGCCTCAACGCCGAGGAGGCTCTGCACGCGGCGCAGCGACTATTCCGTGCAATTCAGGAGGCATCAAGTGCATTTCAACCACGCACCTAACCTGGCATTCCAGCGGACGCCTAA
>NZ_LYVQ01000535.1 GCF_001984095.1 Pelomonas sp. KK5 | reverse complement strand
TTAGGCGTCGGCTGGAACTGCGGGTTAGGCATGCTCACTGTCCTTGGCGAAGAACCGCCGCCATGCCGCTGACTATGGACAACGCGCCCATCAAAGAATGGATGCACTCGGCAGCCAGAGGGGCCAGTTGGTCCGGCTTCTTGTAGTCAGCAGGCAGTGGCTCCTGGCCGATGACGCAGAGCGAGTACAGCCGCTCCAGGCGTTCCGTAACATCCTTCGGCTGGAGCTTATGCGCAAGTGCATTCCTTAGTGCGTTGAGCTCGACCATACCTTGCCACGCCTCCTCAGGAAGGGGAATGAAATTCAGAGCCCGAACCACGTAGAGCAATTGCGCAAAGCTCAACCTAGCCTTCGACAGGTACTGAGGATTCTCAAGATGCTCCTCAGCAATGGCGTACAAAAGTTCTTCGACTACTAAATGCCCTTTGAGGACCGTAAGAGTGACGTCATCCGTCTCGGGCAGGAGACCGCTATAGCGCTCGGCCCGTTCATGTCGCTCTTGAAAAATACGTTCGAATTGTGAATTGGGCATGACGGGCACTCTAGATGCCTAACGATTGCGTTCAGCCGCGCCGTTAGGCGTCGGCTGGAACTGCG
>NZ_LYVQ01000534.1 GCF_001984095.1 Pelomonas sp. KK5 | reverse complement strand
GCTCAGCGCCCGCGGGGCGGCCGCCGACCTGCGCGCCACCAACGCGCAGACCCAGTCCAAGGACCTCAGCGAAGTGGCCCAGTTGCTCGACGAAGCGATCAAGCAGTGGACGCTGGCCCAGGCCACCTGCGAGGGCCCGCAGCGCGAGCGCGCCCGCCGCAACCTGGCCGACGACGAGAAGACCCGCGCCGCCATCGCCGAGCGCCTGGGCGCCGGCTCGCAGTGCGAGGGCTCGCACCGCGACGCCGCCTCGCTGCAGGACCTGGCCGTCAAGGCCTTCGGCGAGCGCCGCTGGGCCGATGCCGCGATGCTGTATCACAAGGCCGAGACGCTCTGGGACCTGGCCGCCGAGAACTGCACCGGCACCCAGCAGCAGGTGGCCCAGAAGCGGCGCGAGCAGTCCGAGATCGACGGCCACAACGCCGAGTTCTGCGCCCCGCTGTTCGACCGCGCGCGCGAGTTCACGCAGAAGTTCCGCAGCGCCAGCGCCGGGCTGCCGCTGCCCGAGCGCCAGCAGCAGTCGCAGATCGCCGAGACCCTGTGGCGCGACGCCGGCCGCCAGTGCCGCGGCGGGGCGCTGGAGCTGGCCGGCAACAATGCGCAG
>NZ_LYVQ01000533.1 GCF_001984095.1 Pelomonas sp. KK5 | reverse complement strand
GCCATCGGCACCGCGCAGGTCGCCACGATGACGACGGAAGACGTCGTCGCCCTGGGCACGACCGGCATCAAGGCGATGAGCTCCGCGCAGATCGGTGCACTGACGACCGGCGACATCGTCGCCCTCAGCTCGGCCCAGGCCGGCGTGCTGAGCTCCGCCCAGGTGGCCGGCCTCAACACCGCCCAACTGAGCAACTTCAGCACCGACGACATCCGCGCCCTCGGCAGCGCCGCGCTGCGCGCACTGAGCAGCACGCAGCTCGGCGCGCTGGACAGCGACCAGATCGGCGCGCTGACCAGCACGCAGGTCTCGCAGCTGAGCACCGCGCAGGTCGCCGGCATGGCCAGCGACACGCTGAACGCGCTGACCAGCTCGCAGATCCCGTCGCTGACCAGCTCGCAGGTGGCCGTCATCGGCACCGCACAAGTGGCCACGATGACGACGGAAGACATCGTCGCCCTGGGCTCCGCCGGCATCAAGGCGATGGGCTCCGCGCAGATCCACGCGCTCAGCACCGGCGACATCGTCGCGCTGACCACCGCCCAGGCCGGCGTGCTCAGCTCGCAGCAGGCCGCCGGCCTGACGAGCACCCAGCTCGCCGCGCTGGAGACGGACGACCT
>NZ_LYVQ01000532.1 GCF_001984095.1 Pelomonas sp. KK5 | reverse complement strand
CGCCTAACGATTGCGTTCAGCCGCGCCGTTAGGCGTCGGCTGGAACTGCAGGTTAGGCCTTACAGCCGCATGCCGAGCCATATAACTGTCTCCGTTGACATGGCCACGACTGGCGTGAGCACCCGAACCCAGAATCGGCTCGATTGTGCATGCGCGGCCGAGAGGTCGTGATGCTGTTGTTCTTCGAGCACGATGGACGTGATCGCCGCGACAGCCTCGGCATCCACGGCAGTGAGTCGCTCGATCTGGCGCTCCAGATGGCGAAGAACGACGGACTCGACTGCGGCCGTCGTGGCGGCGATCGCACTAGCGCCGAACAGCGCGGTAACGAAGCCTAGAACAAAGCCGCCGGCCCCGCAGAGGTGGTAGCTGCGGCAGCGACGAACGCCGCGGCGCTTCAGTTCTGCTTGAAAAATGGAGCGATGCTTGCGCTCATGGGACTGGAACTCGGAGAGTTCGCTGCGCATGCTGCGAGCCGTGATGCGCGAAACCAAGAGCTGGCCAGCGTAAATTTGAATCGCGCCATTCTCGCCTGCGTGGTTGACCTTGAGCACTCGCTCGGCAAGGCCCTCGGCAGGACGAAGATGCGCAGTCAGTTCCATGGCGCCTAACGATTGCGTTCAGCCGCGCCGTTAGGCGTCGGC
>NZ_LYVQ01000531.1 GCF_001984095.1 Pelomonas sp. KK5 | reverse complement strand
CCGAAGGACAGGCGGCCCTGCGAGAACCCGGCAAAGCGTGCCCGGCTTGGGCCTTGCTCCAACATCCAACTCGGCGAAGCCGGCACCCAGTGCTGCCACGCAGGCCCACACCGCGCGGCTGTTTGGCGATGCATGCGAGTGCAGGATGAAGACGCATTTGCGGAAGCCTAACGATTGCGTTCAGCCGCGCCGTTAGGCGTCGGCTGCAACGAGGGGTTAGGCAGCGGACAGGGAAGGCCGGACAAGCCTACCGCGAAAGAGCGGCCAACTTGGCTGCCGAAGCGGCAAGCATTCTGCGTCGCGGAACCCATGGCTGCCCAGCCGAACAAGGCAAGAGCTGCATTGCCACTGCCCAACGATGAATTGAGAACGTCCGCGCACAAGCCGGCGAAAGAGCACTGCCCACGTGGCGGAGAACGCCGACTGGTGAGCCGCCTGCCGATGGACAGGCGGCCCTGCCAACGCGTGGTGTGTCGTGCCTTCTTGGACCTTGCCGGAGCGTCGTGCATTGAAAGCGCGGAACTCATGGGTGGACTTGCTTCAGCAACAGCAGCGCATACAGACCGAGCCGAGGACGCCATGTGCTTCATGCGAACTCCTGAAAGGCCTAACGATTGCGTTCAGCCGCGCCGTTAGGCGTCGGCTGGAACTGCGG
>NZ_LYVQ01000530.1 GCF_001984095.1 Pelomonas sp. KK5 | reverse complement strand
GCCATCGGCACCGCGCAGGTCGCCACGATGACGACGGAAGACGTCGTCGCCCTCGGCACCGCCGGCCTCAAGGCCATGGGCTCGGCCCAGATCCATGCGCTGACCACCGGCGACATCGTCGCGCTGAGCAGCGCCCAGGCCGGCGTGCTCAGCTCCGCCCAGGTCCAGGGCCTCGGCACCGACCAGCTCGCCAACCTCAGCACGGACAACCTGCGCGCGCTGAACAGCGCCGCCCTGCGCGCGCTCGGCAGCGCCCAGCTCGCTGCGCTGGACAGCGACCAGATCGGCGCGCTGACCACCACCCAGGTCGCCCAGCTCACCACCGCGCAGATCGCGGCGATGGGCAGCGACACGCTCAACGCGCTGACCAGCACCCAGATCCCCTCGCTGACCAGCTCGCAGGTCGCCGCCATCGGCACCGCGCAAGTGGCCACGATGACGACCGAAGACGTCGTTGCCCTGGGCTCCTCCGGCCTCAAGGCGATGGGCTCGGCCCAGATCCACGCGCTGACCAGCGGCGACATCGCCGCGCTGACGACGGGCCAGGCGGCCGTGCTCAGCTCGGCCCAGGCCGCCGGCCTCAGCAGCGGCCAGCTCGCCAACCTCGAGACCGATGACCTGCGCGCGCTCGGCAGCGCCACGCTGCGCTCGCTCTCCAGCAGCCAGC
>NZ_LYVQ01000529.1 GCF_001984095.1 Pelomonas sp. KK5 | reverse complement strand
GCGTAGCTGTTGTTGGCGAAGATGATGGTGGTGACGTTCAGGTTCTCGCGGGCCTGGGTCCACAGGGACTGGATCGTGTACATCGCGCTGCCGTCGCCGACCATGCAGACGACGCGGCGGTCCGGGCAGGCCAGCGCGGCCCCGGTGGCCACCGGGGTGGCATAGCCGATCGAGCCGCCCATGTTGTTGATCAGGTCGTGGGGCAGCGCGCCCATCGTGTGGCCCATGGACTCGCGGCCGGTGGTGAGCGACTCGTCCACGAGGATGGCGTTCTCGGGCAGGCCGGCGGCCAGCGCGTGGGCGATGGACAGCGGGGTCAAGGCGCCGCTGGGGATGGCGGTTTCGATGCGGGGCTGGAGCTTCGGGGCGGTCTTTGTCGCGCCCAGCGCTTCCAGCAGCATCTCGAAGGCGAGTTCGCTGTCCTCGTCGGCGTCCACCAGCGGGTGGACCAAGGTGCCCTCGGCCTTCAAGAGGCTGGGCTTGTCCGGGTAGGCGAAGAAGGCGACGGGCTCGCGGGTCTCCACCGTCACGATGTGCTTGAAGGCCTTCAGGAAGGCTTGCGCCTGCGGGACGGCGTAGGGGATGCGTTCGATCGGCACGCGGCCGGCGCCGCGCTCGATGCGGGCGGTGAAGAACTGGGAGCCCAGGCGGGCGCCGGTGGCGGCGG
>NZ_LYVQ01000528.1 GCF_001984095.1 Pelomonas sp. KK5 | reverse complement strand
GAAGCTGTACGACACGCAAAAGCTGTCGTCCGAAGCCAAGGACGTGCGCGTCTCCTTCTTCAAGAAGGCTTCGCTGGCCGACGGCATCAAGGGCCTGAAGGAAGGCAGCGCCTTCCGCTACATCGCCCAGTCGGGTATCGAGGCTTCGGAGCACCATGAAGGCGCCCTGACCGAGAACATCGACCACGCCAGCTGGGTGTCGATGAACGTCGACCGCGCCGTCGGCGAAGTCAACAGCCGCGTCCAGTCGGGCCTGAGCTTCCTGGCCACCGTCGGTTCGACCTCGCCGTTCATCGGCCTGTTCGGCACGGTGTGGGGCATTCTGCAAGCGCTGACCGCCATCGGCGTCGCCGGCCAGGCTTCGATCGACAAGGTCGCCGGCCCGGTGGGTGAAGCGCTGATCATGACCGCCATCGGTCTGGGCGTCGCCGTTCCGGCCGTGCTGGGCTACAACTGGCTGGTCAACCGCAACAAGAACGTCATGGGCCAGGTCCGTGCCTTCGCCGCCGACCTGCACGGCGTGCTGATGGGCAACCGCAACGTTGCCAAGCGCTGATCTAAGTCCGGTACCGGAGAACCCATCATGGGAATGAACGTCGGATCCTCTTCCGGCGATGATGAAGTCGTATCGACGATCAACACCACGCCCCTCGTGGACGTGATGCTGGTCCTGCTGATCAT
>NZ_LYVQ01000527.1 GCF_001984095.1 Pelomonas sp. KK5 | reverse complement strand
GCGAAGGTGATCGCGTCGGCCACGACGGTGACGTCGGCACCGCCGTTGAAGGCCGTCGTGCGGCCGCCGAAGGCATTGCCAGCGTTCGTCAGCGTGACGGCCTGGCCCGTGGCCGTGGCGAAGCTGGAACCGTCGGCGCCGAGCGAGAGGGCGCCGGCCTGCGTGATGGCCCCGCTGGTGGCCGTGGCGCTCAGCTTGCCGCCGATGCTGCTGGCGGCGAACTTCAGCGCATCGCCGTTGACGGTGACATCGCCGCCGTTGGTGGCGAAGGCCACCGTCTTGCCGTTGAACAGGTTGGCCTGGCCCAGCACGATGGCCTGGCCGGCGCCGGTGGCGGCGAAGCTGCTGCCGTCGGTGCCCACGCTCAGTGCGCCGGTCTGCGCGATGCCGCCGGTGGTAGCGGTGGCGAGCAGCTTGCCGGCTACGCTGCTGGCGGCGAGGGTGAGGGCGTCGGCGCCGAGGCTGGCGTCGCCGGCGGCGGCGAGGGCGATCGTCTTGCCGCCGAACAGGTTGCCGGCGTTGGTCAGCGTGATCGCCTGGCCGGCGGTGCTGGTGCTGAAGCTGCTGCCGTCGGCCCCGAGCGAGAGGGCGCCGGACTGGGCGATGGCGCCGGTGCTGGCCGTGGCCTGCAGGCGGCCGGCGATGGTGCTGACGCCGAAGTTCAGCGCATCGGCCTGCACGG
>NZ_LYVQ01000526.1 GCF_001984095.1 Pelomonas sp. KK5 | reverse complement strand
CGGTCCAGTTCAACAGCCTGGACGCCGAGGCGCTGCAGGCGCTGGGCTCGGCCCAGCTGCGCGCGCTGACCAGCGCCGAGATCCGTGGCATGGGCGCCGCCCAGCTCGCGGAGCTGAGCACCACCCAGTGGGCGCAGCTCGGCAGCCAGCAGCTGCAGGCCTTGTCCACCGCGCAGATCGCCGCGCTGGCCACCGAGGACCTGCATGCGCTGAGCGCCGCGGCGCTGGCCGGCCTCGGCAGCGCGCAGTTCGTGGCGCTCAGCGCCAGCCAGCTCGCCGCGCTGGGCACCGACCAGCTCGCCGCCGTCGGCGGCAGCACGCTCGCCGCGCTGAACAGCGACCAGCTCCATGCCTGGTCCAGCAGCCAGGTGCAGGCGCTGTCGGCCACGGCGCTGCACAGCCTCAGCTCCGCCCAGCTGCTGGACTTCAGCGCCACGCAGATGCGCGCCTTCACCAGCGCCCAGATCGCCGCCATCACCACCGACGCCATCCCCGCGCTGCGCGGCGCCCTCTCGCTGCTGGGCAGCGACCAGCTGGCCGCCCTCAGCGCCGCCCAGCTGCCCGCCTTCGGCACCGCCCACTTCCACGCGCTGACGCCCACGCAGCTCGCGCTGCTGGGCACCGGCGCGGTCTCGCTGCTGACCGCCGCCCAGGTCCACGCGCTGGACAGCACGCAGAGCCGCGCGCTCACCAGCACCCAG
>NZ_LYVQ01000525.1 GCF_001984095.1 Pelomonas sp. KK5 | reverse complement strand
GTTGCGGGCCTGCACCGCCAGTTCCCGCATGCGCTGCAGGTTGTCGGTGACGGTGGCCAGCGCGCCTTCCGCCGTCTGCGACAGCGAGATGCCGTCGTTGGCGTTGCGCTGGGCCACGTTCATGCCCCGGACCTGTGCGTCCATGCGGGTCGCGATGGCCAGGCCGGCGGCGTCGTCCTTGGCCGAGTTGACACGCAGGCCTGACGACAGCCGCTGCATCGACGTGCTCAGCGACAGCTGCGACTTGTTCAGGTTGCGCTGCGCGTTCAGCGAGGCAAGGTTGGTATTGATGGTCTGGGGCATCTCGGCACTCCTGGAAGATCCGGGTCGAACTTCTTGAGTTCGATGGCCAGATTCTGAAGAAGCCGAGGCGATCCAAAAGGGCGATAAGGCGCCCTAAAACCCGCCAAATCCAAGCCCCTCGCCCAGGAGTGCCTGGTCGGCCCCCCGAGGGGGCGCGAATGCGGTCCGGGGTTGCCCGGACCGCACATTCGCTACGGCCGCCCTTGGGGCGGCCCGGCGGGCGGTCCGAGTCTGTCAGCGATCAGCCGCCACGCAGGAGGGTGAGGACCTGCTGGGGCAGGGAGTTGGCCTGCGAGATCATTGCCGTGCCGGCCTGCTGCAGGATCTGCGAGCGGCTCAGGTTGGCGGTTTCCGAGGCGAAGTCCGCGTCCATGATGCGGCTCTTGGCGGCGCTCTGGTTCTCCACCGAGATCTGCAG
>NZ_LYVQ01000524.1 GCF_001984095.1 Pelomonas sp. KK5 | reverse complement strand
GATTGCGTTCAGCCGCGCCGTTAGGCGTCGGCTGGAACTGCGGGTTAGGCAGCACTATGCCACCACCTTGACACGAACCTGCTCTCCCGAGGCAAGACCTGACACCTGCCGCGCGAAGTTAGACAAGAAGCTCATCGCCTCATCAATGGGAACTGCCTTGAGCGATACACCTTGGGCTGCCTCATGAGTGCAGAACGGCGGATAGACATGCAACACTTGCCCCGGTTGAAGCGAACCACCATCTCGCTGATGCTGCAGGAGTGGCTGCATGCCGAGAAACCCCGTCGGATCCGCCTCAACCGCGACAAAGAACTCAGCCAGCGACAGGCTCAGTGAACTAAGGACACCCGTTTCCGCCTCTAACTTGTAAACGCATCCGTCTCGGAGAATGAATTGATCTGCCACGCAGTCTTGCGCGAACGGAATGTCAGATTCCAGCAGCGCGTCATAGAGCGTGTGTAGTGCGAGAGCACCCGTGAAACTTGACGAAAGACTGTGCCACTCCGGCTGGGAACATAGGCCGCGCACGTGAAGCGCCCCGTTCAGCAGAATGAAACCGTTGAGTTGGCGCAGCAAGCTAACGAGGCTATTCGGTAGCGCCGGGAGAATCGACGAACTGGGGTCGAGAGGTGGCCCGACAAACGTAACGTTGCTTAGATCCATGGCGCGAGTGTGCGGCCTAACGATTGCGTTCAGCCGCGCCGTTAGGCGTCGGCTGGAACTGC
>NZ_LYVQ01000523.1 GCF_001984095.1 Pelomonas sp. KK5 | reverse complement strand
TGTCGAAACCGCCTCTGGTCACGTAGGGCGCCAGGCCGGTCAGCGGCGCGGTCTTGGCAATGGCCGGATCGAAGTAGGTCAGCGTCCAGATCTGGGAGTTCGCCCGGCTCTTGAACTGGTCCAGGTAGAGGTCGATGTCCCACTGGCTGGTGGGGCGCAGGCGCAGCGTAGCCCGCACATAGTCCCGGTTCTCGTCGCCGAGTTCCTGGTTCAGCGTCGACGTGCGGCCATAACCGCCATGTTCAGCGTGGTCGACGACGACCCGCGCTGCAAGCGTCTCGCCGGCCAGCGGCACGTTCACGATCGCCTGCGCCGTGCGCTGCTGGTAGTCGCCCAGGCCGAGCTGCAGCGAGCGTTCCAGCCGGTCCGTCGGGCGCTGCGTGCTCATGTTCAGCGCGCCACCGATCGTGTTGCGGCCGAACAGCGTCCCCTGCGGGCCGCGGATCACCTCGACCTGCTGCATGTCCACCAGCGCCGCGTTCGCACCTGCCGAGCGGGCGTAGTAGACGCCGTTGACGTAGATGCCGACGGTCGGATCGTTGTTGGACGAGATCGAGGTCGGCGTGATGCCGCGCATCCCGATGATCATGTTGTTCTTGCCGACCGGCGTGTCCGTGATCAGCAGCGATGGAGCGCGCGCGCTGAGCGCCTTGACGTCGGTGATCTGCTCACGTGCCAGGTCCTTGGCGGTGATGGCGGTCACCGCGGCGGCGACGTCCTGCAGGCCATCCT
>NZ_LYVQ01000522.1 GCF_001984095.1 Pelomonas sp. KK5 | reverse complement strand
GGAGCAGGCCGGCGTGCCCTTCGAGCGCGGCAGCGAGGAGCTGTGCGCGCGGCGCTGCGTCACCGGCCTCGTGGCGCTGAACGACCCTTCCGGCAACCGCCACGAGATCGTCTGGGGCTACAAGTCGGATTTCACCCGCTTCGTCTCGCCGGTCGGCGTGCCGCGCTTCATCACCGGCGCCGCCGGCATGGGCCACACGGTGCTGCCGGCGCCGAACTTCGAGGCCACGCTGCGCTTCTTCCGCGAGGTGATGGGCTTCGCCCTCTCGGACCTGATGAACTTCCAGCCGGCCGGCCCGCAGGGCCCGACGCTGCCGATCCACTTCATGCACTGCGCCAACGCGCGGCACCACAGCCTCGCGCTGGCCGCCTTCCCGGTGGAGAGCGGTTGCGTGCACATCATGGTGGAGGTGGAGGACATGCCCGAGGTCGGCCGCGCGCTGGACCGGGTGGCCGCCCACGGCGTGCCGCTCTCCGCCACGCTGGGCCAGCACACCAACGACCGCATGACCAGCTTCTACATGCGCTCACCCGGCGGCTTCGACATCGAGTTCGGCCACGGCGGCGCGATGGTCGACTGGGGCCGGCACACCGTCCACGAATTCACCCGCGTGAGCCTGTGGGGCCACGACTTCTCGATCGGCAGAAACAAGCAATGACTGACAAACGCATGAGCGCCGCCGAGGCGGTGGCGCAGATCCGCGACGGCATGACCGTCGGCATCGGCGGCTGGGGCC
>NZ_LYVQ01000521.1 GCF_001984095.1 Pelomonas sp. KK5 | reverse complement strand
GTTCGTCAGCGTGATCACGCGCCCGGCGCCGCTGGTGCCGAAGCTGTTGCCATCGGCATGCAGCGTCAGCGCGCCGGACTGGGTGATGTCGCCGGTGGTCGCGGTGGCGGAGAAGGCGCCCGCGCTGTCGCTGGCGGCGAGGACCAGCGCATCCGCCGTGATGCTGGCCGCGCCCGCGCTGTGCAGCGCCACCGTCTTGCCGTGGAAGGTGTTGCCGGCCTGGGTCAGCGCGATGGCCTGGCCGCTGGTGCTGGTGGTGAGGCTGCTGCCATCGGTGCCCAGGCTCAGCGCGCCGGACTGGCTGATGCCGCCGCTGGTGGCCGTGGCCGTCAGCTTGCCGCCGATCGTGCTGGCGGCCAGCTTGATCGAGTCGGCGTTGACGGTGGCGTCGCCGCCACTGTTCAGCGCGAGGGTCCTGCCGCCGAACACATTGGCCTGGCTCAGCGTGATCGCGCCGTTGGTGGCGTTGAAGCTGCTGCCGTCGACATTGAGCGTCAGCGCCGCCGTCTGGGTGATGTCGCCGGTGGTGGCGGTGGCGGTCAGCGTGCCGCCGATGGTGCTGGCCGCGAGCTTGATCGCATCGGCGCTGACGCCGACGTTGCCACCGCTGTGCAGCGCAATGGTCTTGCCGTTGAAGGTGTTGCCGGCCTGGGTCAGCGCGATGGTCTGGCCGGCGCTGCTGGTGGTGAAGTTGCTGCCGTCGACGTTGAGCGTCAGCGCGGCGGTCTGGCTGATGCCGCCGGTGGCGGCGGTCA
>NZ_LYVQ01000520.1 GCF_001984095.1 Pelomonas sp. KK5 | reverse complement strand
ACGCCGCCGCCCGCCGCACCCGCGGCCGCCACGGCGGCCCCGCGCGCACCCGCCCCGGCGCCTGCCGCCGCCCCGGCCGGCCCGGTCAAGGCCGGCATGGTCTGCACGAAGATGGGCAAGCCGGAAGCGCCGTCGCTGAGCTGGAGCGGTGAAGCCGCCTACAAGATCACCGCGACGGTGAAGGCCGGCCGCGTGGTCAGCATCGAAGCGCAGCCGCTGCGTTCGGGCGTGGACCGCAAGGCCCAGCGAGCGCTGCTCGCCTCGATCGAATCGACGCTGAAAGACACCTACGAATGCCCGGGCGACCACGTCTTCGAGCAGGAATTCGTGTTCAAGATCGGCGATTGATGGATTGCATGCCGGGTCGAGCGCGCAGTCTCACTGCGCTGACCGGTCCGGCCTCCCCAGCGGGGCCAACCTGACGTCCAGCCTCGCTACCTTGAAACCAACAGTTTTTTTCCGCAGGAGTTGACTCCATGATTTCTCGTATCTCCAGCCTCCTGGCTGCCCTCGCATTTGCCGTGACCCTGGGCGCTTCGCCCGTGGCCCAGGCTCAAGATTCCGCCGCGTCCGCTCCTGCTGCTGAAGCCGTCGCTGCCTCGGACGCCGCTCCTGCCGCCGCTGCCGCCCCGGCCGCCCACAAGGAAGACAACCCCTACGGCCTGATGGCCATGATCAACCACGGCGATGCCGTGTCCAAGACCGTGCTGGCCCTGCTGGCCATCATGTCCATGGGCAGCTGGTACATCCTGATCAC
>NZ_LYVQ01000519.1 GCF_001984095.1 Pelomonas sp. KK5 | reverse complement strand
CGTTCAGCCGCGCCGTTAGGCGTCGGCTGGAACTGCGGGTTAGGCTGCTGCTTTGCCGGCAGCCACGCGGTGCGGCGCACCGAGTAAGACCTGACCCTGCTGGCTGCAACCTGGCGAGCTGCAAAGTTCATGGGTTTCAGTCTCGTCGATGAATGGAGATCGTGGATCACCATCCTGACTCGCTCTTGCCGGAGCGGCGTGCATTTCTGTCGCGGAACTCCTTGCAGGACTTGCTTCCCACAGAGATGGCGGGCTGCATGCGTGAGCCGATTGCCGAAGGACAGGCGGCCTGCAGTGAGTGGCGCGAGTAGTGCCCGGCTGGCCCCTTGAGTTCCTGCGATACCGTCGATGGTCGGCCTCGTCCGAGTGGCGCCGACAGCCGCGCATGCCGGCGAACCGGAGGCAGCCAACTCTGACTTTACGATTGACAGCTTGGCCGAAGACACGATGCCCGCTGCGGCCTAACGATTGCGTTCAGCCGCGCCGTTAGGCGTCGGCTGGAACTGCGGGTTAGGCTGCCGCTTTTCTGGCAGCCACGCGGCGCAGTACACCGAGCAAGACCCGACCCCACTGACTGCAAACTGCCGAGCTGCAAAGTTCATGGATTTCAGTCTCGTCGATGAGTGGAGATCGTGAATCACCATTCTGACTTGCTCTTGCCGGAGCGGCGTGCACGTCTGTCGCGGAACCCGCTGCTAGACTTGCTTCCCACAGAGATGGCGAACGGCATGCGTGAGCCGACTGCCGAAGGACAGGCGG
>NZ_LYVQ01000518.1 GCF_001984095.1 Pelomonas sp. KK5 | reverse complement strand
ATCGACAAGCGCGAGACGGCCGGCCAGTGGGTCGTCGCCACGATCAAGCTGGCCAGCAAGGACTTCCGCGACCGCAAGGAAGAGACCTACAAGCGCCTGCACGTGCCCTACGAGCCGCTGGCCGGCGTGGCCGCCGACGAACTGCCGGCCTTCGTGCTGGGCCGCTATGACAGCCAGCGTGCCGCCGAGGCGGCGCTGGCCGCCTTCGACGCCCGCGCGCTGAAGGGCCTGCGGGTGATGCAGCTGCAGGCCGCATCCCTGCACTGGGGCCTGCGCATCGGCGCGGCCGACGGGGCGATGCAGGCGCGCATCAAGGGCGCCGCGGCGAAGGATCCGGCGCTGGCCGGCGGCTTCAAGGCCTGCGCGTCCTCGGCGCCGGCCAGCTGAGTTACTTGCACGGAAAACCGCCGAGATGGCCAAGCTCTCGGGCGTGGCCTACCGGACCATGCAGGACATCGAGCAGGAACGCAGCGAAGGCAGCGAAGGCAGCGAAGGCAGCGTGCAGACGATGAACCGGATCTTCGGCATGCTGGGCCTCAAGCTTGGCGTGGCCCGCATCGTGCGCGGGCCGGCCGAGTAGACGCCAGTGCTCAGGCGCGCCTGAAAGGCGCGCGCAGCGCCACGCAGACGAGGGCCAGCAGGGCCAGCCAGAGCGGGCTGAAGGCACCACCACCACCACCACCGCCACCACTGCTGCTGCTGGCCGTGCCGGTGTTGGTCACGGCGGCCGTGGCGGTGACCGTGCAGGTGCAGGCGGTGGGCAACCT
>NZ_LYVQ01000517.1 GCF_001984095.1 Pelomonas sp. KK5 | reverse complement strand
CGTCGCGCCAGTCCACCAGCTCGCCGTTCATCCAGATCTTGCCGTCGCGGTCGTCCATGCCCATCGGGAACTCCTGTGCTTTGTATTCCGGGGGGAAGCCGGGGATTTTACGGGGCGGCGTGCGCGGTCCAGCCGGTGATGCGTCCGTCGCGCAGCGCCACGTCCACGCGCGCACCACCGGCGTCGGTCCAGCGGTAGCCGCCTTCGATCGCTTCGCCGAGGCTGCCGGCCAGCGGCAGCACGTCGACCAGCTTCATGCCCTCGCGCAGCTTCGCGCCCAGCGCCGCCGCGTCGGCCACGCGGCCGACCGGTCCCTTCTGCGCCATGCCCATCAGCTTCATCAGCTGCCAGAACTGGACCAGCAGGATGACGATCAGCACGGCCATCACCAGCACCACGCCCTTCCATCCGCCCAGCGCACCGGCGGCGAACAGCGCGGCGATCGCGACAACGATCCTCAGCAGCCGGCTCATAGCGACCTCGCCAGTTCCATGGCTTCCTCGATCCGCTCGACGCCATGCACGGTGAGCCCCTCGATCGGCTTCTTCGGCGCATTGGCCCTGGGCACCACCGCCACGCTGAAGCCCAGCTTGGCGGCCTCCTTCAGCCGCTCCTGCCCGCGCGGCGCGGGCCGCACCTCGCCGGCCAGGCCCACCTCGCCGAAGGCGATGAAGCCCTTGGGCAGCGGCCGGCCGCGCAGCGAACTCTGGATCGCCAGCAGCACCGCCAGGTCGGCCGCCGGCTCGCTGATGCGCACGCCGCCGACCGCGTTGACGAACACG
>NZ_LYVQ01000516.1 GCF_001984095.1 Pelomonas sp. KK5 | reverse complement strand
GCCGTGGACGCCCTCTACGAGCTGGCGCTGCGCACGCTGCGCCAGCCCGGCTGAGCACGGCCCGCCTGCCTGTCTATTCCTCTTCCTCGGCCGGCGCCTGGTCGTTGTCCTTGCTGGCCTGGCGCGCGAGCTTGTCGCGCAGCGGCTGCAGCTCGTCGAGCAGCGCCTGCGGCGGCTTCGGCGAGGCCATGCGCAGCGCCGGGGGCGGCAGCGCGCTCAGGTAGGTGGGGCCGAACCAGTGCTGCTGCTCCAGGCGCCGCGCCAGCGTGAGGCCCATGCCCAGCACCAGCAGCACGCCCAGGCCCAGCGCCAGCCCGCGCCGCGCCCGCGGCCAGACCACGACGGCATGCCACCAGATCAGCGCCGCCGAACCGGCGGCCATCACGATCTCCTCCAGCCCCAGCAGGCGCGGCAGCGAGAAGGCGTAGGCAAGACCTGGCACCACCAGCCCGATGGCATAGATGGCCAGCAGCCAGGCGAGCACGCGGCGCAGGTGCGTGGCGAAGGGGAAGCGGTGCTGGAACAGCTGCGTCACCAGCGCCCACAGCGCCGACCAGGCCAGCACCGCGGCCAGCGGGCCCAGCACCGGCGCCGCGTACTCGACCAGCGAGGTGCCCGGGTCGGCGCCCAGCCACTGCTCGAAGGCCAGCGCCAGCAGCCATACCGGCAGCGCCACGGCCAGCCACAGCGCGCTGGGCTTGACGCTGCGGTGCTGGTGGCGCTCCAGTGGCAGCTCCGGCGCCAGCGGCTCGGCGGTGCTGCGCCAGCGCAGCTGGGTGGCACCGAGC
>NZ_LYVQ01000515.1 GCF_001984095.1 Pelomonas sp. KK5 | reverse complement strand
ACGATTGCGTTCAGCCGCGCCGTTAGGCGTCGGCTGGAACTGCGGGTTAGACCTTGACTTCACCACAGCTTGAACAGCGCCTTCTTGCGCTTGTACTGAAGCAATGGAATGGACTCACTGTCGACTGGAAACTGGTCAACATAGCCTTCCAACTGATACCCAAAGAACTCCGCTAGTGCAGCCTCGCCAAGTTCCAATGGATGGAAAGGGAACGGATAGTCAGGTTCTCCATCCTCCATGTCCGCAGGATCAATGGCTGGATGGCTCCCCTCCCAGTAGGGAACTTCAAACGATAGCCGTTGACCGATGTCTTCCACGATTCCACTGTCCGGCGAAAGACTGAGGGAGCGCTCCAACTTGCCATTTCGCCAGACGGCAAATGCGAACCAGTCCACGACGCTATGCATGGCATGGACATGCACGGCGCGAGTGCCGGCGAAGTCCAAAAATCGTGTTGGGATTCTCGAAGGGTTGTCGATGGCGAATTCCTTAGCGGCCACGATTGTCAGACCCGGGAAGCAGCCAATGTGGATTTGATCATCTGGCGGCGACGTCCATGTAAGACAGCTGTCGTCTTGCGGCTCAAGCCTTTCCTTCGGGAAGAGGATCGACGCGACTTTGCGGGTTTCCTCCCGATCGATGGTAGGTCGAGATGCAAGGATCTCGCGCGCATCGCCGTCGGCGATCACGACCATCCAGGTCTTTGCTCCCATAGCACTCCGATGTCTGTAATCGAGGTCTAACGATTGCGTTCAGCCGCGCCGTTAGGCGTCGGCTGGAACTGCGGGT
>NZ_LYVQ01000514.1 GCF_001984095.1 Pelomonas sp. KK5 | reverse complement strand
ACGATTGCGTTCAGCCGCGCCGTTAGGCGTCGGCTGGAACTGCGGGTTAGGCCTCCGCTGGAATGATAGGGTAGGCGTCAACGCGCGAGTTCGCTTAGAATGTGTTTGACCAATGCCACCGTGTTCGGGACTAACCCCGCATCATTCCATGCAGGTGTGCCGCGCTTGATTGGTCGAACAACTGGCCCGTGTGTTCCATATCCGAACGTATAGTCGGCGTCGTCCTTTGGGTGTTCGACAAGATGGTTTCGGACCATTGTGATCTCGGTGCAATGGCTCTTGGTTCGTCCGGTGAGTTCTTGGAGCAGCTTCGCGATTCTGAACGCGTTGTAGTAGTACTGTTCAAGCAGTGATTCGAAGAGAATCTTGAGTTCTTGGATCTCGGGTGTAGCCCGCGAGTGCTCGTCGTCGGAGCCGTAGGTTCCGATGGCTGTCGCGCCGTCTAGCGTGACCGGGGCACTTGGGTCGGCTCTGTTTAGCTTGATCGAGTGGCTCACGCCGCCGTAGGTCATCGTCAGAGTGTCCGCGGTCGGGTTATGCGACATTCGCGGCAACTCGGCCTGCATCAAGGTGTTATTGATCTTGATCAGGCGGTTGCACTCCGCTTCCAGTCGACGCAGCCGGCGTTTTAGCTCGTCGCCTGCCTTTAGCTGATCGCGGTTCAAGGAGGGCGCACGGCGAGCGAGGAACGCAATCGCGGCTCGAAGGGCTGAACGCGTCTCGGGCTCCCGTGCCGTCGAGTCGATTGTTGTCATGACGCCTAACGATTGCGTTCAGCCGCGCCGTTAGGCGTCGGCTGGAACT
>NZ_LYVQ01000513.1 GCF_001984095.1 Pelomonas sp. KK5 | reverse complement strand
CGATTGCGTTCAGCCGCGCCGTTAGGCGTCGGCTGGAACTGCGGGTTAGGCATAGATGCGAGGCCACTTCCTCGAGAGCATAGAGATCGCTTCGAAGAGCCCGTAGAACCTATGAACAATGGTGATCGAACCATCCGATCCAATTGGATCGACGATCTCGTTCGAATAGACACTTTCGTCGACCTTTGCCGCCTCGTAGCTGACAACTTGCTTGGGGTGATTCTGGCGAATGTTGCCGATCATTCCCGCAAGGAAGGCGCGGACTTCAAGCTCTCCTGGATCGTCCGCATGTAGGGTTGGATAGGTGTGATTGATCGAATGGTTCGATTCGTTGAATGGGTGACCATACCGGTCGAAATACAAGGCCCAACAGAGATGATCAAAGAAATTGTCGAACCGACCGACATCAACCCTATAACTGCCAGTTCCGTCCGCGAAGTGCGTAGCACCTTCGGCGATGGATGACGTGAATTTCGGACTTCTGGCGAGCTGTGGCGAGATGGAGCGAAGGAAAGTCTCCCTTGCCAGACTTGGTCCCTTTGACGCATTCATGCAAATGTGCGCCAAGAGATATTGATCATCACTCGACTTATCGTTGTTGTGCTCTTTGCAAGAAGGCACGGTCTTCAGTTGAAGATTTAACCCTTCGCCCTTCGGAAAGAAGCAGCGAGGAGGAAAGTGTTCCTTTGTTGTAGCTGTCGCTGCGCAGCGATAGCACGTGCGTTGGTTCTTAGTCATGCCGCCGATAGTGGTAGGTGATGTCTAACGATTGCGTTCAGCCGCGCCGTTAGGCGTCGGCTGGAACAGCGGGTTAG
>NZ_LYVQ01000512.1 GCF_001984095.1 Pelomonas sp. KK5 | reverse complement strand
GCATCACCGTGCTGGACCATGGCCGGCGCATCGCCGATGGCACGCCGGCCGAGGTGCAGCGCAACGCGCAGGTCATCGAGGCCTACCTGGGCGCCGACGCGGCGCAACACGCATGAACACGACGACGAACACCGACACCCTCCTTCAAGCCGACGCCCTGGAAGTCGCCTACGGCGGCATCCGCGCCGTCAAGGGCGCCAGCTTCGAGGTGCGCCAGGGCGAGCTGGTCACCCTGATCGGCGCCAACGGCGCCGGCAAGACCAGCACCTTGAAGGCGATCACCGGCCTGCAGCCGGTGGCCGGCGGCGAGCTGCGCTACCTGGGCCGGCCGGTCCGCGGCCAGGGCGCCTGGGACCTGGTGCGCCAGGGCCTGGTGATGGTGCCCGAAGGCCGCGGCACCTTCACCCGCATGAGCATCGCCGAGAATCTGCTGATGGGCGCCTACACGCGCCGCGACGCGGACGGCATCGCCGAGGACACCGAGCGCGTCTACGCGCTGTTCCCGCGGCTCAAGGAACGGCGCCACCAGCTGGCCGGCACCATGTCCGGCGGCGAGCAGCAGATGCTGGCGATGGGCCGCGCGCTGATGTCGCGGCCGAGGCTGCTGCTGCTGGACGAGCCCTCGATGGGGCTGTCGCCGATCATGGTGGACCGGATCTTCCAGGTGATCGAGACGATCCACCGCGAGGGCGTGACGATCCTGCTGGTCGAGCAGAACGCCAGCCGCGCGCTGCAGCTGGCGGACCGGGGCTATGTGATGGAGTCCGGCGTGGTGACGATGAGCGGCGACGGCGCCGCGCTGCTGGGCGATGCGAGGGTGCGGGAGGCCTACCTCGGCGGCTAGATGAGC
>NZ_LYVQ01000511.1 GCF_001984095.1 Pelomonas sp. KK5 | reverse complement strand
AACGATTGCGTTCAGCCGCGCCGTTAGGCGTCGGCTGGAACTGCGGGTTAGACAGCTTCACTGAGACTCATTGGCTCTTCTCTGCATCCAACTCTCAGTTCCACGGCGGACAGCACCCCCAATGGAAAAAAGTACCAGCCACCCCGTGACTACGACGGTGCAGGCTCCACCAAAGGGGCCGGTGCGAATGCCAGCTTCAAAGAAGGCAAGTTCAGGATGCAAAAGCTTCCCGAAGACGCATTCTCCCGCGTAAATAGCCAAGCCAGCGCATGCGTAGATTGCAGCCGTTCGGAGCCACCCTCTTAGAGACTTGGGTCCACCCGAATCCGCCCAGCCCCTCATGCCCATGATGATCCCGCCGACTGAAAGTAGACCTGCGACGATCAGCGCGAGTGTCGTGGCGCCACTCACAATGACGCCGATGCCGACTAAGGAAAGCATGACGACTAGCGCGGCGATTGTGGGCATTGCGGTCTAACGATTGCGTTCAGCCGCGCCGTTAGGCGTCGGCTGCAACTGCGGGTTAGGCTGCAAACGGCGCATACAGCCTCCATAGCTCTTCGAAAACCTCAGGAGGAACCTCCGCGCCAGAGAACGCAGGGTCTCCGTTGATCTCGTCCAACGCTGGGACCGGCACAGTTCCGAGACTCGTTCCATGTGCGGCTCCGTTCGCAGATGCGGCGCCAACAGTGCCGTCGCGAAAGAACTCCAGCTTACGCAGTTCGAAGCGCTCGCAGTCGAGTTCGGAGACCAAACGAACAGGCTCGCCGGCATGCTCATGGAACCACTGGACGTCGATGTATTGCATGCTGCCTAACGATTGCGTTCAGCCGCGCCGTTAGGCGTCGGCTGGAACTGCG
>NZ_LYVQ01000510.1 GCF_001984095.1 Pelomonas sp. KK5 | reverse complement strand
ATTGCGTTCAGCCGCGCCGTTAGGCGTCGGCTGGAACTGCGGGTTAGGCTGCTTGAGCCGGCAGTACTGCCGAACTTTTTCAGTCGCCAATGAACTTGACATAGACATGCGCCCCTGCGGCACCCTCGACGAACTTGATCAAACTCTCTAGTTCCGATCGGCGCGCTGCGTGATCGGTGTTGCTGAGCGCAACCCGAAGCTCAGTAAGCAAGACCTTGACCTGTTCTTCATTGAACGTGGCATCGGCCCAAGGAAGGATAAAGCGAAAGCACAGGCTGCCGTGCGGCGCCAACTTCAGCAAGGGTAACCCAAGCGGCGGCCCGTTATAGCGCGCCAATGCACGGCCGCCTTCATCCTGGATCTCGACGCCGATACTCATGTTCTAGCGAGCAGCCTAACGATTGCGTTCAGCCGCGCCGTAAGGCGTCGGCTGGAACTGCGGGTTAGGCGGCTTCACAGCCAAGCCACCAACACGGCGGGCCAGACAACAGCGCCGAAGACTAAGAACAGGCTTAGGAACACCGCCGCATACCAACGAAGTCCAGTCTGCACGAGCAGCGGTAACCGCCCCACGACTTTGCTGCTTGGCTGCAAGTTGCCTCGCTGCGGATGAAACCAAATGCAGGTGCAGAGCAAAGCCCACGGAACGAAGATAAGCGGCCCCACCAGCGCGACAAGAACTCCTGCAACTCGAGGTGAACTAAGCGACAGCGCCGCGAACGCGAGCGCCATGCCCAGCACCGACATGGCGACGAACCACCAACGCCGGGCGAACAGGCGATCAGCTACAGCGGCGAAGAATGCGGGCAACATTGGCCGTGCCACCTAACGATTGCGTTCAGCCGCGCCGTTAGGCGTCGGCTGGAACTGCG
>NZ_LYVQ01000509.1 GCF_001984095.1 Pelomonas sp. KK5 | reverse complement strand
CCATGGCGCTCACGCTCAAGACCAACCTGGCCGACTACGCGGTCACGAAAGCGATGAAGGACGGCCGCGTGACGTCCGATGTCGTCACCCTGGACTACTGCGGCCCCACCCCGGCGCACAACGGCTTCAAGGCCATGGTGCGGGAGAACAAGTTCGATGCCGGTGAACTGGCCATCGTCACCTTCCTGCAGGCCAAGGCCTACGGCAAGCCTTACGTGCTGCTGCCCGCGCCGATCTCGGGACGGTTCCAGCACCACTGCGCCGGCTTCAACATCGACTTCGGCGACATCCGGCCCAAGGACATCGAGGGCAAGCGCGTCGGGGTCAGAACCTACACGCAGACCACGGCGCTGTGGATCCGCGGCATCCTGCGCCACGAGTGCGGCGTGGACCTGGACAAGGTCACCTGGATGACGCTGGGCGACGGGCACCTGGCCGAGTACCACGACCCGGTGAACTGCGAGCGGCTGCCGGCGGGATCGAACATTCCCGAGATGATGCTCAAGGGCGAACTGGCCGCCGCGCTGCTGGGCGAGGACATGCCCAAGGATCCGCGCGTCAGGACACTGGTGCCTGATGCGATGAACGCCGCCAAGGACTGGTTCGCCAGAGAGAACGTGGTGCCGATCAACCACATGTTCGTCGTGCACGCGGAGCTCAGCAAGAAGAACCCGGAAGCCGTGCGAGAGATCTACCGCATGGTCAAGGAGAGCAGAGCGCTGGCCGAAGGCGTGCCGGCGATCTTCCCGCCGATCGGCATGGAGGCGAACCGCAAGGGCATCCAGCTCGCCATCGACTGGGCGCTGGACCAGAAGATCATCCCGCGCCGCCTGAGCGTGGACGAACTGTTCGATGACGTAACGGCCAATCTCGGCTGACC
>NZ_LYVQ01000508.1 GCF_001984095.1 Pelomonas sp. KK5 | reverse complement strand
GGGTCAGCCACTCGGCGTACTTCGCGTTGCGGCCGTTGACGATGTCGAAGAAGGCGGACTGGATCTTCTCGGTGATCGGGCCGCGGCTGCCCGCACCGATCTCGATGCGATCCAGCTCACGGATCGGTGTCACTTCCGCGGCGGTGCCGGTGAAGAAGGCCTCGTCCGAGATATAGACCTCGTCGCGCGTGATGCGCTTTTCCACCAGCTTCAGGCCCAGGTCCTGGCAGATGTGGAAGATCGTGTTGCGGGTGATGCCGTTGAGCGCGCCGGCCGAGAGGTCCGGCGTGTAGACCACGCCGTTCTTGATGATGAAGATGTTCTCGCCCGCGCCTTCGGAGACGAAGCCCGAGGCGTCCAGCAGCAGCGCCTCGTCGTAGCCGTCCTCGGTGGCTTCCATGTTCGCCAGGATCGAGTTCGAGTAGTTGCTCACCGCCTTCGCCTGCGTCATCGTGATGTTGACGTGGTGGCGGGTGTAGGAGCTGGTCTTGACGCGGATGCCGCGCTTCAGGCCCTCCTCGCCCAGGTAGGCACCCCAGGCCCAGGCGGCGACCATCAGGTGGATGGTGTTGCCCTTCGGAGAAACGCCGAGCTTCTCGGAGCCGATCCAGGTGAGGGGCCGCAGGTAGCAGCTCTCCAGCTTGTTCTCGCGCACCACCGCCTTCTGCGCCTCTTCCACCTGCTCGATGGTGAAGGGGATCTTCATGCGCAGGATCTTGGCGCTGTTGAACAGGCGCTCGGTGTGCTCGCGCAAGCGGAAGATGGCCGTGCCCTTGGGCGTGTTGTAGGCGCGCACGCCCTCGAAGGCGCCGCAGCCGTAGTGCAGCGTGTGGGTGAGCACGTGGATCTTGGCGTCGCGCCAGTCCACCAGCTCGCCGTTCATCCAGATCTTGCCGTCGCGGTCG
>NZ_LYVQ01000507.1 GCF_001984095.1 Pelomonas sp. KK5 | reverse complement strand
GATTGCGTTCAGCCGCGCCGTTAGGCGTCGGCTGGAACAGCGGGTTAGGCTGCGCATGCCGAGCCTTCTGCTGCGCCAGAAGCCCTTCGGCCACAGTCGCAAGTGACCGAGGCTCCACATCCACTACCTCGCGATCGAAGTCGTACGACTTTGCAACGCGCCAGTTGACCAAAGCTCTCCAAGTCGCCCAGTAGTAGGCTGTTATGAGCGCCCTACGTTCAAGCGGCAGTTGATCCTCCAGATCCCAATCAAGCGGATCCCAGAAGTCCGCAATGTCACCCTGAGGCAGCTTGCGCGCCATGGCAAAGACCGTCTCGTCGTCGCCAGAAAGCGCCAGTGATGTGATTTCGTCAAGCTGTGCTGCAACGTCATTCAATCGGGCCTCGCGCAGCAGCGGCACAGTTGCAGCGCAGGCCGCAAGGGCTACGTCTCGATGATTGGCCACAGTCGATTTCATGATGCCTAACGACGGAGTTCAGCGGCGCCGTTAGGCGTCCGCTGGAACACAAGGTTAGGCTGATGGTGGCCGCCGCCGAGGAGGGCAACTGCTGCAACGCGGCCTACTGCTGATGGCGAATGCCGACTGGAGAGCCGCCTGCCAGCGGACAGACGGCCGCGGTAGCGCGCGGCGTCAGAGCACTCCGGGCGGAGCGAGATCGGGATACTCAGCATAAATTGGGTCCAGCAGTTCGTGTGAAAGCCTACCAATGGCGAGACCGATAGTCCTCTGAAATGCGTCGAATTCGACTTGCGACAGGCCTCGCTTGGCATGCGACAGCGACTGCGTCAGTTGCGCGATGGCGTCCTCAAGCGTTGCTGCGACGGCTGCGGCTGCTTCGCGCTCCATGATTGGTTGCCTGTGAAGCCTAACGATTGCGTTCAGCCGCGCCGTTAGGCGTCGGCTGGAACTGCGG
>NZ_LYVQ01000506.1 GCF_001984095.1 Pelomonas sp. KK5 | reverse complement strand
GCGTTGCCGGCCGACCTTCACATCGACGCCCGCCTGCGCGAACCGCTGCTGGCCGGCGACTGGGCCGCCTGGGCCGAGCACTGGCGCGCGCTGGACGCCGGCCCGGTGGCTGCCAGCCTCGCCGAAGCCCGCGCGGGACGCCCGGTGACCCTGACCTTGTGCGGAGAGCGCTACGCACGAACTTACCAGTTACCTCAGCGCAGTGGCCTGAAACGCCTGTGGCAAGGCATCATCCCCCCCAGAGCCGAAACGGCCGCTGTACTGGAGGCGCTATGAACCCGCAGATCCTCACCCGCGAAGTCCCGCCGCGCACCGCCTGGGCGCTTGAGCAGGCCGGCTTCGCGCCGTTGCTGGCGCGGCTGTTCGCGGCCCGCGGCGTGCGCACGCCGGACGAGCTGGACGACGGCCTATCCAAGCTGCTGCCGCCCGAAGGACTGAAGGGCATCGCCGAGGCGGCGCGGCTGATGGCCGATGCGATCGAGGCCAACGAACGCATCTGCATCGTGGCCGACTACGACTGCGACGGCGCCACCGCCTGCGCGGTGGCGATGCGCGGCCTGGCCATGCTGGGCGCCATCCACCTGAGCTATGTGGTGCCCGACCGCGCGGTGCACGGCTACGGCCTGACACCCGCCATCGTCGAACTGGCCCTGCCGCACCGGCCCGACCTGCTGATGACGGTGGACAACGGCATCGCCAGCCTCGCCGGCGTGGCCCATGCGCGCGACCTCGGCATCGAGGTGCTGGTGACCGACCACCACCTGCCGGCCCTGGTCAACGGTGCGATCGAGCTGCCGCACGCCCACGCCATCGTCAACCCGAACCAGCCGGGCTGCGGCTTCGCGAGCAAGAACCTGGCGGGCGTCGGCGTGGCCTTCTACCTGCTGCTGGCGGTGCGCAGCGAGTTCCGCGAACGC
>NZ_LYVQ01000505.1 GCF_001984095.1 Pelomonas sp. KK5 | reverse complement strand
TGGACTTTCTTGGCGGACAAAGCGGTCTCCTTGGGTGTGGGGAAACTGTAGGTTTTTGCCCTCGCCAAGCCTCTAAACAAAACGCAGATTCGCTGGCACTTTTGTAGGGCGGGCGGCGCACCGGGCCGGGGCGCCGCCGCACGAGATCAGAAGTGGATCTCGCCCACCAGCACGGCCGCCGAGCGCTTGGTGCCCGCGGCTTCGGTCGCCGGCGTGCCGAACATGTTGTGCCAGTACTCGTAGCCGGGGCCGATGTAGAAGGTGCGCGGCGAGCCGGCCAGCGCGCCGACGTCGATCAGCAGCGACAGCCGCGTCAGCACCTCGGTCTTCGTCTCGGTATGGAAGCCGTCCTTGCCCTTGGGGCCGGTGATCGCCGCGAAGCCCTTGAAGTTCAGCGGCACCGGGCCGGCGCTGAACGGAATGCCCCAGGCGCTCTCGATGTGCCAGGCGGTGTCGTAGTGGACGTCGGCATGGCTGATGCCGTTGTGGTTGTTCTCGGTGCGGATGCCGGCGGTCAGGTTCCAGAAGCCCCGCGGAACCGCGAACTCCAGCGTCGGGCCCAGCGTGAACATGCGGCCACGCGCGAGGAAGGCGTCGTTCTTGCTGCTGAGCTCGTAGCCGGTGGTCAGGCCCACGTCGCGCACCGGGCCGAAGGCGACCGGGTGGCCCAGCATCTTGCCGAAGCTCCATTCCACGTGGCCGACGCTGTAGACCTCCTGCGCGCCGCTGTTGCCGTTGGCCTCGGGGTTGTTCATGTCCGACTTCAGGAAGTCCACGTTGAACATATAGCTGCCGTACTTGAATCCTCCCGTGCTGTTCACGGTGACGATCTTCTGGGCCACCTTGGCGTCGCTGCCGGGGAAGCGGAAGTCGCTGGAGTAGCGGGCGCCGATCGAGGTGTCGTTCCAGTTGGTGGGCGGGGCGCCATGGGG
>NZ_LYVQ01000504.1 GCF_001984095.1 Pelomonas sp. KK5 | reverse complement strand
AGGTCGTCCGTCTCCAGCGCGGCGAGCTGGGTGCTCGTCAGGCCGGCGGCCTGGGCCGAGCTCAGCACGGCCGCCTGGCCGGTGGTCAGCGCAACGATGTCGCCGGTGGTCAGGGCATGGATCTGGGCCGAGCCCATGGCCTTGAGGCCGGAGGAGCCCAGGGCGACGACGTCTTCGGTCGTCATCGTGGCCACCTGCGCGGTGCCGATGGCGGCCACCTGCGAGCTGGTCAGCGAGGGGATCTGCGAGCTGGTCAGGGCGTTGAGCGTGTCGCTGCCCATCGCCGCGATCTGGGCGGTGGTGAGCTGGGCGACCTGGGCGCTGGTCAGCGCGCCGATCTGGTCGCTGTCCAGGGCCGCGACTTGCGAGCTGCTCAGCGAGCGCAGGGCAGCGCTGCCCAGCGCGCGGAGGTCATCGGTCTCCAGCACGGCCAGCTGGGCGGTGCCAAGGCCGGCCACCTGGCCGGAGCTCAGCACGCCGGCCTGGGCGGTGGTGAGCGCTTCGATATTGCCGGTGCTCAGCGCATGGACCTGGGCCGAGCCGAGCGCCTTGATGCCGGCCGTGCCGAGCGCGACGACGTCCTCGCTGGTCATCGTGGCGATCTGCGCGGTACCGATGGCGGCCACCTGGGCACTGGTCAGCGCGGCGATCTGGCTGCTGGTCAGCGCGTTCAGCGAATCGCTGTTCAGGCCGGCCACCTGCGGTGCCGTGGTGAGCATCGCCACCTGGCTGCTGCTCAGCGCGCCGATCTGGTCGCTGGAGAGCGCGGCGATCTGGGCGGTGGACAGGGCGCGCAGCGCGGCGCTGCCGAGGGCCCGCAGGTCGTCGGTGCTGAAGTTGGTGAGCTGGTCGGTCGTCAGGCCTGCCACCTGGGCGGAGCTGAGCACACCGACCTGGGCCGAGCTGAGGGCGACGATGTCGCCGGTGGTCAG
>NZ_LYVQ01000503.1 GCF_001984095.1 Pelomonas sp. KK5 | reverse complement strand
AACAGCATCATCAAGGCCTTCGAGTCCGGCACCCCGGCCCACCTGGCCTTCGCCAAGCTCGACAAGCAGACCGCCATCGAGATGAGCGACTCGCCCTACGACGGCATCGTCTACGAGATGGAGCACAACCCGTACGACGTGTCGGCCCTCGGCGACGCGCTGCAGTACATGCTCAACCGCAAGCAGATCGCCGAGAGTGGCTCGGTGGCACCCAAGGTGACCCCGATCGCCCGCATCCCCGCCAACGGCGTGGAGATGAACCAGAGCTTCGCCAAGCAGGTGCTGGATCGCGGCTGCTACGGCGTGATCTGGCCGCATGTGGCCACCGTCGAGCAGGCCTACAACGCCGTGGCTTCTTGCCGTTATGCCCGGCCGAAGCACGCCCCGCTGTACGAGCCCAAGGGCGTGCGCGGCGACGGCCCGGCCAATGCCTCGCGCTACTGGGGCCTGTCGATGGCCGAGTACTACAAGCGCGCGGACGTCTGGCCGCTGGTGCCCGAGGGCGAGATCCTGGTCGGCCTGATGTGCGAGAGCACGCAGGCGATCGAGAACCTGGACGACATGCTGGCCAACGTGCCGGGCATCGGCTTCATCCTGATCGGCGAGGGCGACCTCTCGCAGGAGCTGGGCTTCCCGCGCCAGTACGAGCACCCCGAGGTGCAGGACGCGATGCGCCGCATCGTCGAGACCTGCAAGAAGCACAAGGTCGTCGTTGGCAACCCGCACACCAGCGCCAAGAACTTCCGCTCGCTGGTGGACCAGGGCTATGGCCTCTTGATGTCTGCGCCGCAGAAGACCTATGGCGTGGTGAGCCTGGCGCGCGACATCGGCACGCCCGCTGCGCCCGCAACGCCTTACTGATCATGAACGGCGCTGAGAGTCTCGTCGCGACCCTGGTCGACCAGGGCGTGGACATCTGCTTCGCCAACCCGGGCACCTCGGA
>NZ_LYVQ01000502.1 GCF_001984095.1 Pelomonas sp. KK5 | reverse complement strand
CGGCCGGGCTTCGTGACCACGCCGGATGCGCGGCACATGGCGATCGCCCATGCCCGCCCCGGTGACGACCCGGCGCTGGCCCTGCTCGCGACAGGCGCGCCGGTCGGGCTGCTGGGCCTGGAGCCGCAGACGCGCCGCCGCAACCGGATGAACGGCGTCGTCGAGTCATGGCCCGACGGCGGGGCGCTGACGATCGCGGTGCGCCAGAGCTTCGGCAACTGCCCGAAGTACATCGTCACCCGCGAGCCGCAGGCCGTGGCACCGCTGCCCGCGGCGGCCCAGGCGCTGGGCCCGGCGCTCGACGAAGCGGCGCTGGCGCTGATCGGGCGCAGCGATACGCTCTTCATCGCCAGCGCCTCCAGCCGGCCCGGCGATGGCGAGCTGCGCGGCGAGGGCGTGGACGTGTCCCACCGCGGCGGCCAGCCTGGCTTCATCGGCATCGCCCGCAGCGCTAACGGCCAGGTTCAGCTGACCCTGCCTGACTACCCCGGCAACCAGTTCTTCATGACGCTGGGCAACCTGTCGGTGAACCCGAAGGCCGGCCTGCTGTTCGTCGACTACGAGGGCGGCGGCCTGCTGCACCTGGCGGCGGATGCCGAGCTTGTGTGGGATGCGGCGCAGCGTTTTGTCCGCTTGACGGTGCGCGAGGGCGTCTGGCGGCCCGGCGTGCTGCCCTGGCGCTGGTGGCCGACAAACGGCTGAACAAGGCCTGAACCCCGGGCAATCGGCACCCGGCGGCCCGCCGGTTTGCCCTTATGCTCCCTGCACACAAGATGGGAGCACTCGCAGACATGATGGTGGCAGCGCCGGTCAGGTTCGGCATCCAGGCGCGGCTGATGGCGGGCATCGCGCTCGTCGCAAGCCTGCTGGTGGCGGCCATCGGCTGGTACTGGGTGGGCTTCGAGGCGCGCGAGCAAGGCGCGGCGCTGCTGCAGCGCCAGCAGCAGATGGC
>NZ_LYVQ01000501.1 GCF_001984095.1 Pelomonas sp. KK5 | reverse complement strand
GTGATCAGGTCGTCGATGTTGAGCTTGCCGTCCATGTACCAGTCGACGATCTTGGGCACGTCGGTGCGGCCGCGGGCGCCGCCGAAGGCCGAGCCTTCCCACTTGCGGCCGGTCACCAGCTGGAAGGGGCGCGTGCTGATCTCCGCGCCGGCTTCCGCCACGCCGATGATGATCGAGCGGCCCCAGCCCTTGTGCGTGCACTCCAGCGCGTCGCGCATCACCTTGGTGTTGCCGATGCATTCGAAGGAATAGTCGGCGCCGCCGTCGGTCAGCTGCACGATGTGGTCGACGAGGTTGCCGACCTCCTTCGGGTTGACGAAGTGGGTCATGCCGAACTTGCGGGCCATCGCCTCGCGCTCGGGGTTCAGGTCCACGCCGATGATCTTGTCGGCGCCGACCATCTTCGCGCCCTGGATCACGTTGAGGCCAATGCCGCCGAGGCCGAACACGACCACGTTGGCGCCCGCCTCCACCTTGGCGGTGAACAGCACCGCGCCGACGCCGGTGGTCACGCCGCAGCCGATGTAGCAGACCTTGTCGAAGGGTGCGTCCGGCCGGATCTTGGCCAGCGCGATGCCGGGCACGACGATGTGGTTGGCGAAGGTGGACGTGCCCATGTAGTGGAAGATCGGATCGCCGTCCAGCGAGGTGAAGCGCGAGCTGCCGTCGGGCATCAGGCCCTTGCCCTGCGTGCTGCGGATCGCCTGGCACAGGTTGGTCTTGCGCGACAGGCAGAACTTGCACTGGCGGCACTCGGGCGTGTAGAGCGGGATCACATGGTCGCCCGGCTTCAGCCAGGTGACGCCCTCGCCCACTTCCAGCACGACGCCGGCGCCCTCGTGGCCCAGCACGGCTGGGAAGATGCCTTCCGGGTCGGCGCCGGAGAGCGTGTAGTAGTCGGTGTGGCAGATGCCGGTGGCCTTGACTTCGACGAGCACCTCGCCGGCGCGCGGGCCGTCGAGCATCAC
>NZ_LYVQ01000500.1 GCF_001984095.1 Pelomonas sp. KK5 | reverse complement strand
GGCGCCCGCCGAGCCGTTGGCGGCGGCGCCCTCGGGCGCGCTCAGCGAGGCCGCGCAGGGTATGCTGGCGCGGCTCGAGCAGTTGCTGGGCAGCGGCGATGCCGATGCCGCCGATGTGGTCGACCAGTTGCTGGCGACCTCGCCGCCCGCGCCGCTGGCCCAGGCCTTGAAGCGAGTCGGCGCCGCGCTGGGCGAGTTCGACTTCGATGCCGCTGCGGCGGCCTTGAAGGAGGGCGGCGGCGTGCCGGCCTGATCAGTGCAGCGTCGCGTCGGACGGGGCGCCGATGTGGAACACCGCCTCGCCGAGGCTGCCGGCCTCGATCTCTTCCTCGGTCGCCTCGCGCACGTCCAGCACCTTGATGTGCATGCGCAGGCCCACGCCGGCCAGCGGGTGGTTGCCGTCCAGCACCACATGCTCCGGATAGACCTCGGTCACGGTGTAGATCGCCATCGGCATGTTCTCGGTGGCGGCGCCCTCGGGCAGGCCCTCGAACTGCATGCCGGTCTCGATGCCGTCGGGGAACAGCGTCTTGGACTCGAAGCAGACGAGGTTGGAGTCGTAGTCGCCGAAGGCTTCCTCGGGCTCCAGCGCGACGCTGGTCTCGAAGCCGGCCTCCTGGCCCTCGAGCACCTGTTCCACCTTGGCGAACAGGTCGTCGCCGCCGTAGAAGAACTCGAGCGGCTCGGCCAGTTCGTCGATCGGCTGGCCTTGGGCGTCCTCCAGTCTCCAGCTCAGGGAGACGACGCAGGGGGCTGAAATTTGCATCCCCGGATTGTTTCATACCGACAATCCCCCCATGGACATCACAACAAGACTCCCGCTGCTCGGCGGCCTGACGCCCGAGCAATTCATGCGCCGCCACTGGCAGAAGAAACCGCTGATGGTGCGCCAGGCACTGCCGGGCCTGACCCCGCCGGCCAGCCGCGCCGAGCTGGCCCGCCTGGCGGCCAGCGACGAGGTCGAGTCGCGGCTGGTGACCGCCTTCAACGGACGCTGGGCGCTGAAG
>NZ_LYVQ01000499.1 GCF_001984095.1 Pelomonas sp. KK5 | reverse complement strand
GATCAAGGACGGCGACCGCCAGCGCGTGGAGGTCCAGCACCGCCGCAGCGACGGCAGCCTGATCGACGTGGAGCTGCAGATCAGCGCCGCCGAGATCGGCAGCGAGCTGTTCGTCTACGCCTCGGCGCGCGACATCACCGAGCGCAAGCGCCTGCTGGCCTCGATCGAGGCGTCCTCGGCCCGGGTCAACCGGCTGATGCAGGAGCAGACGGCGATGCTGGACAACGACATCGTCGGCATGGCGAAGATCGAGCAGCGCCGGCTGGTCTGGCACAACCGCGCGCTGGCCCGCATCTTCGGCTACGGCCCCGGCGAGCTCGACGGCGTGCCCACGCAGGACATCTACGCCGACGAGGCCGACTTCCGGCGCGTGGCCGAGGAGGGCTACCCGCTGCTCCATGCGGGCCGCCACTACCGCACCGAGGTGCGGATGCGGCACCGCCAGGGCCACCTGATGTGGATCGACCTGAGCGGCGTGCGCCTGGACGGCGACGAGACCCTGTGGACGATGGTGGACATCAGCGCGGTCAAGGACGCACAGGCCCGCGCCGAGCACCTGGCCTTCCACGACGGCCTGACCGGCCTGCCCAACCGCCTGCTGCTGGCCGACCGGCTGCAGCAGGCGCTGGCGGTGGTCAACCGCACCGGCACGCGGCTGGCGGTCTGCTATTTCGACCTGGACGGTTTCAAGCCGATCAACGACGAGCGCGGCCATGACGCCGGCGACGCGCTGCTGGCCGAGATCGGCCGGCGCCTGACCGGCGCGCTGCGCCGCGACGACACCGCGGCCCGCGTCGGCGGCGACGAGTTCGTCGTGCTGCTGACCCTGCTCGATCCCGCAGCGGATGCCGAGTGGCACGCCGTGGCCGCGCGACTGGTCGCCTGCATCCAGCAGCCGGTAACGCTGCCGGACGGCGGCGTGGTCAGGGTGGGCACCAGCGTCGGCGTGGCGCTGGCACCCGCCCATGGCAGCGACCCGGCGGCGCTGCTGGCCCTGGCCGACCAGGCG
>NZ_LYVQ01000498.1 GCF_001984095.1 Pelomonas sp. KK5 | reverse complement strand
CGTAGACGCCCAGGTTCTGCCCGGCGGCGCCGGCGAGCAGCGTCAGGCCCGCGCTGGGCGAGCCGTAGCTGAGGTCGTCGAACCAGTCCTGCGCCACGGCGCCCGGCCGCGGGGCCTTGGTGACGGCCAGCTCCTGGCCGGCGAAGCGCTCGCCGAACTGCACGCCGCCGCTGCTCAGCAGGCCGTCGATCAGCGTGCCGTCGGGGTTCGGGCTGGCCAGTTCCTCGAAGCCGAGCACCGTGCCGGTGAACGAGGCATAACTGACAGCGTTGACGGCATCGGCCCGGGCCGCCGCGCCGGTCAGCAGGCCCATGGCAGCGAAGACTGCGATCTTGATCTTCATCATTCCTGTCTCCATCACTTGAAGCTGGCCGGCAGCCGGGATTGCGGCACCCCGCCGCCGACGATGCTCACCTGGTCGAAGGTGGCGACGACGGCATCGGTGTTGGTGCCCGAGGACAGGGCCAGGCCCACGTAGAGGGCGGCCGCCGTCACGCTGGTATTGGTCTTCTCCGTCCAGCTGATGCCGTCCATCGAGGCGGCGGAATACAGCGCATTGCCGCGCCGCTGCACCCGCACCCAGACCGGCGGCAGGGTGGCCGAGAAGCTCGATGAAATGACCGCCTTGCCGTTGCCGTTGATCGCGGCGCGGATCTCGCCGGTATCGGCATAACGCGCCGTCCACGCGTACACCGGCGCGCCGCTGAGCGCCTCCATCGCGACCACCCCGGCCCGCGCCGCCGAGACGCTGCCGCCCTGGCTGAGGATGCGGGCGGTGAAGGTGAAGTCGCCGCTCAGCGTCGTGTGCTTGAAGTTGAAGTTGTAGCTGTTGCTGTTCTCCATCTTGCCGGCGCCACTGAGCCAGTAGACGCCGGTATCGGCGGCATAGCCGGCCGCCGGCAGCGCGGTGGTGACGCTGGCGCTCATCACGCCCTCGCCGCCGATGCCGGTGCAGGGCAGCAGCGTGGTGCAGGCGGTGCCGGGATCGGGCGCCGGCGCGGGCGGCGGCACGGGGAC
>NZ_LYVQ01000497.1 GCF_001984095.1 Pelomonas sp. KK5 | reverse complement strand
GACCACCACCCGGCCCGCCTGCAGCCGTGCCGCGACGGCGCGTGCGCGGCCCAGGTCGGCCGAATGGACGCTGGCCTGCAGGCCATAGGGCGTGTCGTTGGCGATCGCGATTGCGTCCTCCTCGTCGCGGTAGCCGATCACGCAGAGCACCGGGCCGAAGATCTCCTCGCGGGCGATGCGCATCGCGTTGCTCACGCCGGCGAACACGGTGGGCCGCACGAACCAGCCTTGATCCAGATGCGCCGGCCGGCCCGGGCCGCCGGTCAGCAGCGTCGCGCCTTCCTCGAGGCCCAGCGCGATATAGCCCTGCACCCGCTCGAACTGCCTGGCGCTGACCATCGGCCCGATCTCGCTGGCCGGGTCGCTCGCCGGTCCGACATGGATCGCCTCGACGGCCGCCTTGATCGCCGCCAGCGCCTCGTCCATGCGGCTCTCGGGCACCAGGATGCGGGTGCCGGCGATGCAGGCCTGGCCGCTGTTGACGAAGCCGGCGCGCACGGCCAGCGGGATCGCGGCAGCGAAGTCGGCATCCGGCAGCAGGATCGTCGGCGACTTGCCGCCCAGTTCCAGCGTGACCCGCTTCATCGTGTCCGCGCCTGCCTTCAGGATTGCCTTGCCGACCGCGGTGCTGCCGGTGAACGAGACCTTGGCGATGTCCGGATGGCGGCTGAACTCGTCGCCGACCACGTCGCCGCGACCGTTGACAACGTTGTAGATGCCGGGCGGCACGTCGGCGGCATGCAGCGCCTCCAGCACCACCTGGGTCTGCAGCGCGCTCATCTCGCTGGGCTTGATCACGGCGGTGCAGCCGGCGGCGATGGCGGTGGCCAGCTTGTTGCAGATGAAGCCGGCGTTGCTGTTCCAGGGCGTGATCAGCGCGACGACGCCGACCGGCTCCATCGCCACCTCGGCCGTGCCGATGCGGCGGTGCAACTCATAGCCTTCCAGCGTCTGCGCCATGTGGGCGAAGGCGTCGGCGGCGTGGCGGGCCGCGAAGGTGGCGAAGCCGTCCGGCGCCCCGTACTCCAGTTG
>NZ_LYVQ01000496.1 GCF_001984095.1 Pelomonas sp. KK5 | reverse complement strand
CCGGGCAGCAGCACCTGCCGCGCGAGGCGGTCGTGAGGCTGCTGCGCGACGGCGTCGCCGGCACGGCCGGTGTCGCCGGGCCGATGGCCGAGGTGGTCGCGGGCAGCACGCAGCATCTGTCAGGCCCCGACCTGGACGCGATGGCGCAGTACCTCGCCTCGATCCCGGTCCAGCACCGCCGGCGCGAGGAATTCAGGCTCGCCGACCGTGACCAGCGCCTGCAGGGCGGGAAGCTCTATGAGCGCCACTGCGCCGCCTGCCACGGCGAGCGCGGCGAGGGCGTGCCCGGCATCTACCCGGCGCTGGCCGGCAATCGCGCCGTCAGGCTGCCCCTGGCCAACAACCTGGTGCTGGCGATCCGCCACGGCGGCTTCGCGCCCAGCACCGCCGGCAACCCGCGGCCCTTCGGCATGCCACCCTTCGGGCAGGTGCTGAACCCGGCGGAGATCGCCGCGGTCGCGAGCTTCGTGCGCCAGTCATGGGGCAATGCGGCGGCGCCGGTGCTGGCGCTGGACGTGCTGCATGTCAAATAGCGCTACCCATCACTCCCAGTAGCGCGCCACCCCGTAGTGCTCGTGCACGCCCTCGTGCCAGCTGCGGTCCGCCGCCACCGGCCAGTGGCTCTTGTCGAAGCCCGGGGCGTTCTCGAACTGTGCCTTGCCGGCCTTCAGCACGAAGCACTTGCGGTCGGGGTCCAGCGTCAGCGCGGCCCAGGGAATGGCGAACAGCCGCTCGCCCATGCCGAGGAAGCCGCCCGAGGCCATCACCGCGTAGGCGATGCGGCCCAGGCGCATGTCCAGCATGATCTCCTCGATGTGGCCCAGGGTCTCGTCCAGGTGGTTGATGACCTTGTCGCCCTTGATCGTGCCGGCGGTCAGCAGGCGCGGGCCCGGGCCCTCGTTGCCCATCGGCGTGTCGGGGAAGGTCTTCATGCGCAGCGGGTCGTCGAGCTCGGCACGGCTGACGTCGGTGGCGTAGGTCTCGGTGGTGGTCGTGGTGGTGTTCATCGTGATCTCCTTGTATGGGCCGGAGCGG
>NZ_LYVQ01000495.1 GCF_001984095.1 Pelomonas sp. KK5 | reverse complement strand
GCTGATGCTCCTGCGGCGCCTGCAGCACCTGCTGCTCCAGCCGGTCGCGGTCCACCACCAGCACGGCCAGGAAGCCGAAAGCGGCCACGGTGCCGATCAAGGCCGCCCAGTTGCGCCGCGCGGGCTTCGCAGGCGCGGGCGCCGCCGGGGGAGCGGCGGCTCGCGCCGTCATCCGCGCCTTCTCCAGGATGGCCGAGCGCACCGCCTCCGCCGGGCGGGACTGCTCGTCGGGGGCGCTGTCCAGCGCCTTCTTCAGCCGTGCGTCGCGCCAGTTCATGATGGTGATGCACCCGTTTCCAGCTCGACCAGGTAGCGCCGCATGCAGTGCCGCAGCTTCTTCAGCGCATAGCGCAGCCGGCTCTTGGCGGTCTCGAAGGCCAGGCCCAGGCGCTGGGCCATGCCCTCGACCGTATCCTCATCCTCGTAGTGGAGCAAGAACACGGCCCGCTGCTCGTCGGGCAGTTCGTCCAGGCAATGCAGCATCTGACGGCCGGCGGCGCGCCAGAAGGCCTCGTCCTCGGCCGCCGGATGGCTGCGGCCGAGCTGGGCCTGCAGCCAGTCGAGCGGATCGTCGCCCTCCTCCTCGCCAGTGCCGACGCCGATCTCCCGCCCGCCGACGCGCAGCCGGTCCATCGCCGCGTTGTGGGCGATCGTGAAGGCCCAGGCGCGCCAGCGCAGCGACTCCCCGGCCCCGGCCACAAAGCTCTCCCGCGCCGCGATCACGCGCAGCCAGGTCTCCTGGAACACCTCGTCCACCTGGGCCGCCAGCGGCGCGCCCAGCAGCCGGCGCAGGAAGCGGTACAGCCCGCCCTCGTGGCGCTGGTAGAGCCGCTCGAAGGCGGCGGCATCGCCGGCCGCATAGGCCAGCATCAGCTCGTCGTCGGTCATCTCTTCGGGGGCGGCGGCGGAAGGCATCGCCGCGATTTGTACCAGCATCGATACGGCCGGCCCGCCCGAACGGGGTCAAAAACTTTCTTAACCCCGTTCGCCGGGCCTGGCCGTATCAGCCCTGTCCTTCACTTCCGAACAGGCCGATGC
>NZ_LYVQ01000494.1 GCF_001984095.1 Pelomonas sp. KK5 | reverse complement strand
CCCCTTCCCCGCCGGCCTCGATGATTGCGAGGCCGCCGTCACCTGGCTGTTCGCTCATGCGCCATCGCTGGGAGTCGATGCCACGCGCATCGCCCTGGGCGGCGAGAGCGCCGGGGCCAATCTCGCCGCGGTGCTGGCGCGCAAGCTGGCGCGGGGCGAAGGCGCGCGACCGATGCTGCAACTGCTCGTGCATCCGCCGGTCGACTTCCGCTTCGAGGCTGCGTCGATCACCGAGGTGGCCGCGCCCGGCCTGAACCGCGAGGCGCTGCTGATGGTCCGCGGCGCCTACCTCCGGAGCGAGGCCGAGATCCGCGATCCCGACGCCTCGCCCGCGCTGGCGACGGACCTGTCCGGCCTGCCGACGGCCCTGGTGCTCACGGTGGAGATCGACCCGCTGCGCGACGAGGGCGAGGCCTATGCGCTGAAGCTGGCCGCCGCCGGCGTGGAGACCACGCTGCTGCGCGTGCCGGGCCTCGTCCACGGCTTCATGTTCGAATCTGCTGACATCGCGATCATCGCCCGCACCTACGCGCGTATCGGACAATGGCTGCAACGCGCCTTCATTCGCTAGCATCTTGACGAAGACCAAGAAACCCCTGCCGGGCAGCCCGGCCCCGACCATGGAAGCCGTCGCGCAGTTGGCGGGCGTGTCCAAGATCACCGTCTCGCGCGCGCTGCGCGACAGCGAGCTGGTGCGGCCCGAGCTGCGCGAGCACATCCGCACGATCGCCCGCGCCGCCGGCTACCGCATCAACCACGCGGCGCGCAGCCTGCGCAACCGGCGCACGCAGACGATCGCGGTCGTGCTCGAGAACGTCGGCACGTCCGACCGCCCGGTGGCCGACCCGCTGCTGCTGCTGCTGATCGGCGGCCTGCTGGAGGAGCTGACCTCCAAGGGCTACGCGCTGCTGCTGACCACCAGCGAGCAGGTGCTGAAGGCCGAAGGGTTGAGCGCCGACGGCGTGATCATGATCGGCGAGGGCGAAGGCGGCCTGCGCGCGCGCGAGGTGGCCGAGCTCGGCCTGCCGATGGTCATCTGGGGCG
>NZ_LYVQ01000493.1 GCF_001984095.1 Pelomonas sp. KK5 | reverse complement strand
CCGTCCACCTTGGAGAAGATGTCGATCACCTCGCAGCCCAGCGCGCGCAGGATCGCGGGCGAGGAGGCGCCGGGGATGCCGTTGCCGCTGTCCACGACGATCTTCATCGGGCGCTTGAGCTTGCAGTCGCGCACGATGCGGGCCATGTACTCGCTGAACACGTCCATGGAACCGACGCGGCCCTGGCCGGCCACGTAGTCCTCGGCCTCGATGCGGCGGCGCAGGCCCTGGATCTGCTCGCCGTAGACGGCGGCGCCCTTGAGGACCATCTTGAAGCCGTTGTAGTCCTTCGGGTTGTGGCTGCCGGTGATCATGATGCCGGAGCTGCAGCCGTACTTCTTCCGCGTGGCGGCCACGTAGTACAGCATCGGCGTCGTCACCGCGCCGATATCGACGACGTCCAGGCCGGTCGACTGCAGGCCGCGGATCAGCGCGGCGGCCAGGCCGGGCCCCGACAGGCGCCCGTCGCGGCCCACGGCCACGGCCTTCTCGCCCAGCTTGCGCGCCTCGGTGCCGAAGGCGCGGCCGAGGTGCTCGGCCAGCTGTTCGTCGAGCGTGGTGCCGACGACGCCGCGGATGTCATAGGCCTTGAAGATCGATGCGTGGACTTGCATGTGGCAGTGCTTCCTGATGATTGGACTGGGGCGGATTGTAGGCAGGCGGGGAGAGGTCCGAAAACGGCGAGTCTGGCGCCGCGGACTGCCTATCATGGCGCCATGTCCTCCCTCCGACACGTCACCGGCACCCTCGAGGCCGACGCCTGCTACCCCGCCCTGCTGGCCCGCGATGCCCGCTTCGACGGGCGCTGGTTCGTCGGCGTCACGTCCACCGGCGTCTACTGCCGGCCGATCTGTCGTGTCCGCCCGCCGAAGCAGGAGAACTGCCGCTTCTTCGCCTCGGCCGCCCAGGCCGAGGCCCAGGCCTTCCGGCCCTGTCTGAAGTGCCGGCCCGAGCTGGCGCCGCTGGCCGGCGAGCCGGCCTGGTCGGCGATGGACGCCTCGCGCACGCTGGCCCGCCAGGCCGCGGCCTGGCTCGACGCCTGCGACGACGC
>NZ_LYVQ01000492.1 GCF_001984095.1 Pelomonas sp. KK5 | reverse complement strand
GTACAGGACACGCGCCGCCGCTGCCTGCTGTACCTGGGCGCGCGCCCCGCGGCCGCCTACGCTGGCGGCATGACGACAACGACCACCTGGACCAACTTCATGCCCCTGGCCAGCTACTGCTTCCTGATGTCGAGCACGCCGGGCCCCAACAACGTGATGCTGACCGCCGCGGGCGCCAGCTTCGGCTATCGCAGCACCTTGCCCCATCTGGTCGGCATCAACGCCGGCGTGGCGCTGCAGACCTTCCTGATGTGCCTGGGCCTGGCCCGGCTGTTCGCGGCCTGGCCGCCGCTGCACGACGTGCTGCGCGTCGCGGGCTCGCTCTATCTGCTGGTGCTGGCCTGGCAGCTGGCCGGCGCGCGGCCCGCGGCCGAGGGCGGTCGGCAGCGGCCGCTGTCGTTCGGGCAGGGCATGCTGTTCCAGGCGGTCAATCCGAAGAGCTGGGTGAAGGCGCTGACGCTCGGCTCGGTCTTCATGCCCGATGGCCTGGCCCCGCTGCCGGGCGCGGCGCTGGTGGCCGGCCTGGGCTGGGTGATCGGGTTTCCGTGTTCGTCGATGTGGGTGCTGTTCGGCGTCGGCATCCGGCGCTGGCTGGCCAATCCGCGCCGCCGCCAGGCCTTCAATGCACTGATGGGCGCCAGCCTCTTCGTGCTGGCGATCGAATTGCTCCGAGAATCCTGAGAAGCTGTGAACCGATGTTTGCCCTGGACCGCCATTCCCCCACGCCGCTGGCCGACCAGGTCGAGACGCGCCTGGCCGAGCTGATCACCGCCGGCCAGTTGCCGGCCGGCGCGCGCCTGCCCTCGATCCGGCAACTGGCGTCGCAGCTGGCCGTCAGCCCGCAGACCGTCGTCACCGCCTATGACCGGCTGGCCGCGCTGGGCCGCATCGATTCGCGCGGCACGGCCGGCTTCTTCGTCCGCGCCGGTCCGGCGGCGCCGGCTGAAGAATCCGCGCTGCTGGAAGCCGGCGAGGAACAGGAGCCCGTCTGGCTGGCCCAGCAGGCCAACGACCAGCGCGCCGGCCGCGTGCTGGCCAGCAGCGGCGCGCTGCCGGCCGCCTGGCTG
>NZ_LYVQ01000491.1 GCF_001984095.1 Pelomonas sp. KK5 | reverse complement strand
GTATGCGTCCGGCCAACCCATCTTGACGTCGAGGACGAGACTCAGCCCTTGATGTTCGTCGGCACCCAGCGGTGCGGCAACAAGTCGTCGATGTCCTTGGCCGGCTGAGTCGGCAGCCGCTGCAGGATGTCCTTCAGGTAGGCATACGGGTCGTGCCCGTTGATACGCGCGGAGTGCACAAGGCTCATCACCGCGGCGGCACGCTTGCCCGCGCGCAGGCTGCCAGCGAAGAGCCAGTTCGATCTTCCGAGCGCAATCGGACGGATCATGTTCTCAACCCAATTGTTCGAGATTGGCAGGTCGCCGTCGTCGATGTAGCGGGTCAACGCTTCCCAGCGCTTCAAGCTGTAGTCGATGGCTCTTGCGGTGGCCGAGCCTTCGGGCACAAGGTGCCGCTGCCGCAGCAGCCACTTGTGTAAGGCAGCCGCGACCCGACGTGACTTGCGCTGGCGTATCCGCCTTCGCTCGTCGGGCGTGCTCTCGGCGATGTCTTCCTCGATCCGGAAGAGCAGTTGGAAGTAGCGCAGCGCCTGTTCGCCCACCGGGCTGCCGTGATTGGCCCACAGCTCGTGGAACTTTCGCCGCGCGTGAGCACCACAGGCCACGCCGGTCACGCCGCGCTCGAAGCTGGCCTGATAACCCGAGAAGCCATCGGTGACGAGCTTGCCCTTCCAAGGGCGCTCGCCGTCCTGGCCGAGGAAGGCGCGCACGTTGTCGCCGCTGCGGGTCTCGCAGAACTTGAACACCACCGCCTTCACTGGGTTGAAGCGGGTCGTGCAGTAGGTCCAGATGTAGGCCTTGTGCGTCTTGCCGTGACCGGGCTTGAGCATGCCCACCGGCGTCTCGTCGGCATGCAGGACATCGTGGCGAAGCAATTCGGCGGTCAACGCATCGACGAGCGGTTGCAATTGCGCGCCGCACTCTCCCACCCACTGCGCCAGGGTCGAGCGGGCGATGGCCATGCCGGCGCGCTCGAAGATGCGCTCCTGCCGGTATAGCGGCAGGTGATCCAGGTACTTGGCCACCAGCACCTGGGCCAGCAGCCCGGCGGTGGGGAGGCCCTTGTCGATG
>NZ_LYVQ01000490.1 GCF_001984095.1 Pelomonas sp. KK5 | reverse complement strand
ACGGTGCTGTCCAAGAAGTTCGGCGGCGAGGCCAAGGCCTACGACCAGATCGACGCAGCGCCGGAAGAGAAGGCCCGCGGCATCACGATCAACACCGCCCACGTCGAGTACGAGACGGCCAACCGCCACTACGCGCACGTTGACTGCCCGGGCCACGCTGACTATGTGAAGAACATGATCACCGGCGCCGCCCAGATGGACGGCGCGATCCTGGTGTGCTCGGCCGCTGACGGCCCGATGCCCCAGACCCGCGAGCACATCCTGCTGGCTCGCCAGGTCGGCGTGAAGTACATCATCGTCTTCCTGAACAAGTGCGACATGGTCGACGACGCCGAGCTGCTCGAGCTGGTCGAAATGGAAGTGCGCGAGCTCCTCTCCAAGTACGACTTCCCGGGCGACGACACCCCGATCATCAAGGGTTCGGCCAAGCTGGCGCTGGAAGGCGACACGGGCGACCTGGGCGAGCAGGCCATCATGCGCCTGGCCGATGCGCTGGACACCTACATCCCCCAGCCGGACCGTGCCGTTGACGGCGCCTTCCTGCTGCCGGTCGAAGACGTGTTCTCGATCTCGGGCCGTGGCACCGTGGTGACCGGTCGCGTCGAGCGCGGCATCATCAAGGTCGGCGAGGAAATCGAAATCGTCGGTATCCGCGAAGTCCAGAAGACGACCGTCACCGGCGTCGAAATGTTCCGCAAGCTGCTGGACCAAGGCCAGGCTGGCGACAACGTCGGCATCCTGCTGCGCGGCACCAAGCGTGAAGACGTCGAGCGTGGTCAAGTTCTGGCCAAGCCGGGCACGATCAAGCCGCACACCCACTTCACCGCTGAGATCTACGTTCTGAGCAAGGAAGAGGGCGGCCGTCACACCCCGTTCTTCAACAACTACCGTCCCCAGTTCTACTTCCGTACCACGGACGTGACCGGTGCCGTCGAGCTGCCGAAGGACAAGGAAATGGTCATGCCCGGCGACAACGTCGGCATCACCGTGAAGCTGATCGCTCCGATCGCCATGGAACAAGGCCTGCGCTTCGCCATCCGTGAAGGTGGCCGCACCGTCGGTTCGGGCGTCGTCGCCACGATCCTCGAGT
>NZ_LYVQ01000489.1 GCF_001984095.1 Pelomonas sp. KK5 | reverse complement strand
GTCCGGATCCTCGTCCAGCCGCGCGCGCGGCACGCGGTTGCGCGCCAGGCAGTGCGGGCAGGCCACCATCAGCTGTTGTTGCAGATCCTGTTCCATCGTCTTGTGATCCTCCCGTTCAAGCCGGCAATTGCCATGCCGGATCCACCAGGGTTATCGGCAGACGACGCCAGACTTGAGCGCGGCCCGTCATCTGCAGGACGGGTAGCGCCTCCTGGCCCTAGGCCTTGGACTTCTTCGGGCCCTTGGGCCGGGCCTTCTTCGGCTTGGGCGCCGCGGGCGGCTGGGGCGGCTGGGGCAGGACGACCCGCTCGCCTTCGAGGATCGGATACCCGTGGTCGACCGTGAAGCGGCCGAAGGGAATGCCGCTGCCGGTCTTCTCGTAGTAGTCGTGCCAGTGCCGTGCCGCGATCCAGATCGCCTCGGGGCAGGAGGCGCGCGATTCCAGCCCCGGGGTCAGGTCATAACCCTCCGCCGCGCAGACCGCCTCCAGCATGCAGGCCGAGGGCAGGCCGTAGTTGTCGAACAGCGGGTTGCCGGTGCGCGCCACGCCCCAGGCGAAGGCCAGCCAGCGCAGCACGTGTTCCAGCGCATCCAGCGTGGAGCGCGAGCGCATGAAGGCCTGCACCCGGGCCTGGATCTTCGCCTGTGCCACCGGCAGCGCGATCAGCGCGATGTTCGGATAGGCGGCCGGGTCGTCGAAGGCGGCCAGCGGCTCCATCGTCACGCCGTTGCTGCGCGGCCCGAAATCGGGGCCCGCGGGCTGCAGCAGCGGCACATGCAGCGCCTGCGCGCCGGCCAGCGAGGCGTCCTCCAGCAGCACCATCAGCGCCTGCGACCAGTAGGAGGGCTGCATGTCCGGCCGCAGGTGCGACTGCGCGACGCGGCAGCGGAAGGACAGCGTGTCCGCCCCGCCCAGCAGCGCGATGAAGGTCCAGTCCGCCGGGCTGGGCGTGCGCATCGCGCGGGCGGCGCGCTGGCCCCAGGCCAGGTTGCCCTCGCCGGGCTCGCGCGGCAGCGGGCTGAAGTCGGGGTTCGGTGCGGTGCTGGTGGAGCGGGATTGGCGGGTCATCGATGGGCTCCTGGAAATTGCGCCCTAGAAATTGCGCATCTGGTAAGTGGGCGAGGGG
>NZ_LYVQ01000488.1 GCF_001984095.1 Pelomonas sp. KK5 | reverse complement strand
GCCCTGGGTCGTCCTCGCCGTGGGCGGCGTCGGCATGGCGCTGACCTGGAAGGTGCTGAAGCAATGACCGTCGACCTGGTCGCCCTCTTCCTGCACTACGCGCTGATCTCGCTGCTGGCCATCGGCGGTGCGATCAGCACCGCGCCCGAGATGCACCGCTTCCTCGTGGCCGAGCGCGGCTGGCTGACGGATACGCAGTTCACCAGTTCGATCGCCATCGCCCAGGCGGCGCCGGGGCCCAACGTGCTCTTCGTCGCCGTGCTGGGCTGGAACGTGGCCGGCCTGCCCGGTGCGCTGGCCACGATGGCGGGCACCCTGCTGCCCTCCACCACGCTGGCGCTGACGGCCACCCGCTGGGCCGCCGCCAACCGCGAGAGCCGCGGGGTGCGCGCCTTCACGCAAGGCATGACCCCGCTGACGCTGGGCCTGATCCTGGCCACCGGCTGGCTGCTGGCCGCGCCCTACGCCACGATGCCGGGCCGCGGGCTCAGCACCGTCGCGCTGCTGGTGCTGACGGTGCTGCTGGTGCTGAAGACGCGCTTCAGCCTGGTGTGGCTGGTGCTGGCCGGCGGGGTGCTCGGCGCACTGGGCGTGGTCTAGGCTGCTTCGGGCCCGACCACCCGGTTGCGCCCCTCGTTCTTGGCGCGGTAGAGGTTCTCGTCGGCCGTGGCGATCAGGCCGTCCAGCGTGGCGTCCGCCTCATGGACCAGCGGTGCGACGCCAAGGCTGATCGTCAGGAACACCCGCCTGCCCTGCCCCAGGTCGACCGCTGTGCTTTCGACCGCGGCGCGCAGGCGCTCCGCAAAGGCGAGCGCATCCTCCAGCGTCGTCTCCGGCAGCAGCAGCACGAACTCCTCGCCGCCCCAGCGCACCGGCAGGTCGCCGGCACGGCTGCTGCGGCGCAGCAGGCCGGCCAGCGTGACCAGCGCGCGGTCGCCGCCCTCGTGGCCATGCTGGTCGTTGAAGTCCTTGAAATGGTCGATGTCCAGGATCGCCACGGCCAGCGGCCGGCGCCGGCGCAGCGCGGTGGCGAAGGGGCCGCGGGCACTTTCGTAGAAGGCGCGGCGGTTGGGCAGTTCGGTCAGCGTGTCGGTGCGGGCCTGCAGCTCGGCCACGTGGCGGGCCCGCTCATGGCTGCGCAGGTGGCTGGCC
>NZ_LYVQ01000487.1 GCF_001984095.1 Pelomonas sp. KK5 | reverse complement strand
CCTGGGCACCGACGACGTGGTGGCGCTGACCAGCGGCCAGGCCGCGGTGCTGAGCTCCGTCCAGGTGCAGGGCCTGACGACCGACCAGCTCGTCAACCTGAGCACCGACGATCTGCGCGCGCTGAACAGCGCCGCGCTGCGCGCGCTCAGCGGCAGCCAGCTCGACGGCCTGACCAGCGACCAGATCGGCGCGCTGACCAGCGCCCAGGTCCGCCAGCTCACCACCGGCCAGATCGCCGCCATCGGCAGCGACGCGCTCAATGCGCTGACCAGCGGCCAGATCGCCGCGCTGAGCAGCACGCAGGTGGCCGCCATCACCACCGCCCAGGTCGGCACGATGACCACCGAGGATGTGGTGGCGCTCGGCTCCGCCGGCATCAAGGCGATGAGCTCGGCCCAGATCCACTCGCTGACGACCGACGACATCGTCGCGCTGGCCACGGCCCAGGCCGCGGTGCTCAGCTCGGCCCAGATCGCCGGCCTGACGACGGCCCAGCTCGTCAACCTCAACACCGACGACCTGCGCGCGCTGTCCAGTGCCGCGCTGCGCGCGCTGAACAGCGCCCAGCTGGGTTCGCTGGGCAGCGACCAGATCGGCGCGCTGAGCAGCGCCCAGGTCCAGCAGCTCACCACCGCCCAGGTGGCCGGCATGGGCAGCGACACGCTGAACGCGCTGACCAGCAGCCAGATCCCCGCGCTGACCAGCTCGCAGATCGCCGCCATCGGCACCGCCCAGGTGGCGACGATGACGACCGAGGACGTCGTCGCCCTCGGCTCCGCCGGCATCAAGGCGATGAGCTCGGCCCAGATCCATGCGCTGACCACCGACGACATCGTCGCGCTGGCCACCGGCCAGGCGGCCGTGCTCAGCTCGGTGCAGGTGCAGGGCCTCACCACCGACCAGCTCGTCAACTTCAGCACCGACGACCTGCGCGCGCTGGGCAGCAGCTCGCTGCGTGCATTGAACAGCGGGCAGCTTGCCGCGCTGAACAGCGACCAGATCGGCGCGCTGACCAGCACGCAGGTGCAGCAGCTCACCACCGCCCAGGTGGCCGGCATGGGCAGCGACACGCTCAACGCGCTGACCAGCTCGCAGATCCCGGCGCTGACCAGCGCCCAGGTGGCCGCCATCGGAACCGCCCAGGTGGCGACGATGACCACCGAGGACGTGGTCT
>NZ_LYVQ01000486.1 GCF_001984095.1 Pelomonas sp. KK5 | reverse complement strand
GGAAGGTCTGAACAACTCGCGAACGCGAGCTGACCTTGTGCGTGTTGACCAAGACGGTTCGGCATTTTCATGACGCAAGCGCCTTCTGATGTGGGTTTGAGGCGTCTTTCGCGGTCCTCATACGTACCTCTGACGGACTGCTCCCTGCATCGCCATCAACGACCTTCGCGCCATCCACAGGTTGGACAGCGCGAACAGCGTCAGCAGGTGAGCCGTGTTCTTCTGCAGGCCCCGGAATCGCACCTTGACGAGTCCGAACTGGCGCTTGATCACGCGGAACGGATGCTCCACCTTCGCGCGCACGCTGGCCTTGCGGTGCTCTTGCTTCTGCAGCCGCGTCTTGGCCCTGCCGGCGGGCATCTTGGCGATGTCGCTGGGACGCGCGGCGATGTGCCACTTCAGGTCCTCGCGGTCCACCCGTTTGTGCGCGCCTCGGTAGCCGGAGTCGGCCCAGACGTTCTGCTCCTTGCCGTGCAGCAGATCGGCTACCTGTTCGATGTCGGCCTCATTGGCCGCTGTGGTGGTGACCGTGTGCACCAGGCCACTGTCGGCATCGACGCCAATGTGCGCCTTCATACCGAAGTACCACTGCTCGCCCTTGCGCGTCTGATGCATCTCCGGGTCGCGCTCGCCCTCGGCGTTCTTCGTCGAACTGGGCGCCGGAATGATCGTGGCATCGACGATGCTGCCCTTCTTGAGCAGCAGGCCCTTGCGTGTCAGATGCGCGTTGACCTGCTTCAGGATGTCCTCGGCCAGGTCGTACTCTTCCAGCAGGTGCCGGAAGTTCAGAATCGTCGTCTCGTCCGGAATGGCCTCGCCCAGACTCAAGCCCGCGAAACTGCGCAGCGAGGCAATCTCGTACAGCGCCTCTTCCATCGCCGGATCGCTCAGCGCGAACCAGTTCTGCATCAGGTGCACGCGCAGCATCGCTTCAAGCGGGTACGGTCTGCGGCCGCGGCCGGCCACCGGATAGAACGGCTCGATGACCTTCAGCAGCGCCTTCCACGGCACCACCTGCTCCATCTCTTCGAGGAAGACCTCACGTCGAGTCTTCTTCCTCTTGCCCGCGTACTCCGCGTCCGAAAAGCTCAGTTGGCTCATCGTGCCGATTGTCCAGATTCCTCAGCTCCGCGCATCGGCATCAGCCATGATGGGCACACTTGTTCAGACCTTCCCTAA
>NZ_LYVQ01000485.1 GCF_001984095.1 Pelomonas sp. KK5 | reverse complement strand
GGGCCGCGGGCTGCGGGTCATGGAGCGGACCCGCCGAGCGCCAGCACGATGCTGCCGGTGAAGCCCTTGGGCCCACGCGCCAGCTGGGCCTGCACCGGCCGGGCGCGGGCGGCGCTGCGCGCCTCGCCGAGCCAGGCCTGCAGCGCCTCGCTGCTGATGCCGGTGAGCGTCAGCACCGCGCGCTCGCCATTGATGCTCAGCTTGGCCGCGGCGCCGAGGTGCTCGCTGGCGGCCTGCAGCGCCTGCGCGGCCTGGGCCACCGGCACCGGCGGCAGCGCGCGCAGCTCGCGGGCCTCGGCGGCCAGCGCCTGCATCTCGCGCAGCTGGGCATCGACGGCGTCGAGCTGGGCCGGCGCCTCGCGCAGCGTGCGCAGCGCCGGCTGCACCAGGATCAGCCAGGCCAGCGCCAGGCCGATGAGGGCGCCCAGCAGGCTCAGCGCCCGGCGCTCGCCGTCCTGCAGCGCCAGCCAGCGCTGCTTCGATTTGAGGGTCAGGTCTTGCCAGGTGCTCATGGTCTGCGTGTTCAGTTCCGCGGCGGCGTCATGCCGCCTTGCGGGCCGGGGCCGCCACCGGGGCGAGGCCCGCGGCCGGGCCGGCCCGGGATATCGTTGCCGGGTTCGGCGCGGCGCACGCTCAGCTGGCCGCCCTGGCTGTCCAGCGTGAAGCCTTCGCCGCGCAGTTGGCTGCGCAGGCGCTGGATCTGGTCCTCGTTCCAGCCGCCGGCCGGCAGCACCAGCGTGCCGGGCTCGAAGTTCAGCGAATCGGCCGGGCCGCGGTCGGCCGGCCAGGCGGTGGCGGTGGCGGCCAGCAGCGTCTCCAGGTCCTGCGGGCCGGGGCGGCCGGCGCTGGCGCGCAGCGCATCGGCCTCGCGGCGCATCTGCACCGGCGCGTTCAGCACCGCGCGCACTTGCGGGAAGGTGGCCGTCAGCGTGCCGTCCAGCGCGGCGCGCTTCTCGCGCAGCTGGCGGTTCTGGTGCCAGGCCATCGCGTTGATGCCGACCAGCTGCACCGCCACCAGGCCGATCAGGCCCCAGCGGACCGGCCGCCAGTCGCGCTGCAGGAAGGTCCGCCAGGCGCCGCGCACCGTGCGCAGGCCGCGCGTGCGCTGGGCGAGGTCGAACTGGCGCAGGTTCCAGGGCGAGTCGACGGCGGCCAGGGCGCGCTGCTCGGGCGAGAGCAC
>NZ_LYVQ01000484.1 GCF_001984095.1 Pelomonas sp. KK5 | reverse complement strand
TCGATCGACTACGCGCGCACCCGCCAGCAGTTCGGCGGCCCGATCGCCCGCTTCCAGGCGATCCAGCACATGCTGGCTGACATGGCGGCCGAGCTGTTCGCCTGCGAGGCCATGATGCTGCACGCGGCGCAGATGGCCGATGACGGCGACCCGCTGCGCATGGAGGCCTCGGCCTGCAAGCTGTTCATCTCGGAGCGCTGCTTTGCGATCGCGGACCGCGCGGTGCAGATCCACGGCAATGTCGGCGTCACCCAGAACCATCCGGTCGAGCTGGCCTTCCGGCAGCTGCGGATGATGCGCATCCTGACCGGCACCAGCGAGATCCAGCGCAATGCGATCGCGCGCGAGATCCTCGCGGACTAGGGCATGACGACGTCCCCGCAGTACCGCCCGCGCCGCGCCTGGACCATCGCCGGCCTGCTGGCGGTGATGATGACCAGCAACTTCCTGGACAAGGCGGTGATCGGGCTGGTGGCCGTGCCGATGATGGCGGAGTTGAAGCTCTCGCCGACGCAGTTCGGCCTGCTCGGCGCCAGCTTCTACTGGCTCTATGCGGTCGGGGCGATCGCCGGGGGCCTGGCGGCCAACCGCGTGGCGACCCGGTGGGTGCTGCTGGCGATGGCGCTGTGCTGGGCGCTGGTGCTGCTGCCGATGGCGGTGTCGACGTCCCTGCTGGCCTTCGTGGCCTGCCGCGCGCTGCTGGGCCTGGTGGAAGGGCCGGCCTCGCCGGTGGCGATCCACGCCCTGTACAAGTGGTTCCCGGACCACCGCCGCAGCCTGCCGGTGGCGCTGCTGTACCAGGGCAGCTCGGCCGGGCTGCTGCTGGCCGGGCTGCTGATTCCGGTCGTCAGCGCGCACTGGGGCTGGCGGGCGAACTTCATCGTGCTGGCCGGCGCCGGGCTGCTGTGGTGCGCGGCCTGGCGGCTGTTCGGCGGCGAGGGCGAGCTGGACGCCGCGCGGCCGGCCGACGCGGGCGCCGCGCGCGTGCCCTATCGCCGCCTGCTGGCGGATCGCACGGTGCTCGGCATCTACGGCGCCCACTTCACCGCGCACTGGGCGCTGGCCGCCTCGCTGACCTGGCTCAACGGCTACCTGCAGCAGGGACTGGGCTATGCGCCGGTCGAGGCGGGCCGGATGTTCGCGCTGTTCGTGCTGGTCACCTCCCCGGTGAGCCTGGCGCTGGCCTGGGGC
>NZ_LYVQ01000483.1 GCF_001984095.1 Pelomonas sp. KK5 | reverse complement strand
CGCTGGACCTGTTCGAAGGGGTGGGCGCCCTGCCGGCCGCCGAGGCGTTGCGCCGGCGGCTGCGCGAACAGGGCATCCATGGCCCGCGGCAGGCCACGCGCGAGCGCCCCTTCGGGCTCACCGGCCGCGAACTGCAGGTGCTGCGGCTGCTGTGCCAGGGCCTGCCCGAGATTCCGTCCAATGCCGAGATTGCACGGCAGCTGTCGCGCTCGGTCCGCACCGTGGACCACCACCTCGCCGCCGTCTTCGCCAAGCTCGGCGTCGACTCCCGCGCCGCCGCCGTGCAGGCCGCCGGCGCCGCCGGGCTGGCGCCGAAAAATGGGCAATCCGCGCCCGCAAACTAGGCAGGCCTGCCCTCGCGGCGATCCCGGCGCGGGACGATCCTTCAGGCACCGGCGGCACGGTGCCGCACGGATCCGACGAGGAGATCACCACCATGGCCCGCTACCTGATCGAACGCAGCTTCCCCGACGGCCTCTCGATCCCCCAGACCGAGGAAGGCCGCCAGGCCGTCGCCGGCGTCATCAAGACCAATGCCGAGAGCGGCGTCACCTGGGTCCATTCCTACGTGAGCCCCGATCGCAAGAGCACCTTCTGCATCTACGACGCGCCGACGCCGGAGGCGATCCGCCAGGTGGCCGACCGCAACGGCCTGCCGGTGGGCCGCATCACCGAGGTGAGCGTGCTCGATCCCTACGCCTACCGGCCGGCCTGAGCCGATCCGCCAGGATCACCCCTTCGGCGGGTGAGAGGCGCCGCCGCTTCGCGTTGCCGATTCGACTCCGTCGAAGTCAAGCGCGGCGGCCTGGGATTTCCACGGCACCTGTGCGATGATTGACATCGATATCAATCGCCGGAGTGCCCATGCCCATCGATCCCGAACTGCTCGCCGCGCTGCAGGCGCGCATGGCCGCGCAGCGGCCCGCTGCCGACCTGGCCGCCATGCGGGCCGGCTTCGCCGCGACCGGTGCGTCGCTGCCCCGCCCGCCGGACATCGCCGTGGAGGATCGCCAGGTGCCCGGTCCTGGCGGGGCGATACCCGTCCGCCTGTACCGGCCGCGGGGCGCCTTGCCGGGCGGCCCGCTGCTGATCTTCCTGCACGGCGGCGGCTGGATGTTCGGCGACCTCGACAGCCATGACGCCGCCTGCATGCATCTGGCGGCACAGGCGGGCTGCGCGGTGGCGGCGGTGGCCTACCGGCTGGCGCCC
>NZ_LYVQ01000482.1 GCF_001984095.1 Pelomonas sp. KK5 | reverse complement strand
TCGCGCAGCTCGGCGCGGACCAGATCGCCGCGCTGAACATCGACCAGCTCTCCGCCCTCAGCTCGCGCCAGATCGCCGGCGCCAGTACCGCGCAACTGGCCGCGCTGTCGGCCGAGCAGTTCAGCTTCCTCGGCACCGGCGCGATCGCCTCGCTGAGCAATGCGCAGATGGCCGCCTTCAACGCCGGCAACATCTCGCTGCTCACCGCCGACCAGGTCGCCCACCTGACGCCCAAGGAACTGGCCGCCCTGTCCGACGCCGCCTTCGCCGCGCTGAACCCCGACCAGCTCGCCGCGCTGACCTCGGTGCAGACCTCCACGCTCTCGGCCCACCAGTACCAGCTGCTGAGCCCGGCCCAGTTCGCCGCCTTGAGCAACAGCGCGCTGCACGTGATCGGCGCCACCGCCACGATGGCGCTCACGCCGGCGCAGATCCAGGCGCTCAGCGCCGACCAGGTCGCCGCCCTGTCGCTGACGGCCTACGCCAACCTCTCGGCCGCCCAGCTCCATGCGATGAGCGCCGACCAGATCGCCGCCATGGGCACCGCCGGCGCCGCCGCGCTGACGATCAAGCAGATCGGCATGCTCGACGCCACGCTGCTGGGCGAATTCACCGCGGCCCAGCTCGGCGCGCTGTCCGCCGGCCAGTTCGCGCAGATCGCGCCGGGCGCGCTGGCCGCGCTGAGCGACGACCAGTTGGCCCTGCTGCAGGCCAAGCAGACCACCGGCCTGACCAGCGCGCAGCTGGTGGCCCTGTCGCCCGACCAGCTGGCCGCGCTCGGCTCCAATGCCCTGAGCGGCCTGCCGGCCAACCAGATCGGCCTGATCAGCGCCGCCCAGATGGCCGCGCTGCAGGCCTCCCAGCTGCAGGGCCTGAGCGCGCTGCAGCTGCATGCGCTGTCGGCTTCGGCGCTGTCCGGCTTGTCCACCGACCAGCTCGGCGGCTTCACCAGCAGCCAGCTGAACAGCTTCAGCGCCACGCAGATCCAGGCCTTCAGCGCCGCGCAGATCGCCGCGCTGAGCACCGGCGCCATCGTCGGGCTCAATGCCGCCAGCGCCGCGGCGCTCGGCACCGGCCAGATCGCCGCGCTGACCGACGCGCAGATGCAGGCGCTCGGCACCGTCGCCGCCCATGCGCTCAGCACCGCCCAGCTGCAGGCGCTCAGCGCCGACCAGGTGGCGCACATGAGCACGCAGGCGCTGGCCGCCCTGGGCT
>NZ_LYVQ01000481.1 GCF_001984095.1 Pelomonas sp. KK5 | reverse complement strand
TCCAGCAGCAGTTCGTAGACGGCGCGGCGGTTCTCCAGGCGCAGGAAGCGGGCAGCGGTGACGAGGCCGTTGACCTCGCGCTCGCCGGCGCCGATGCCGGCCGGCGAGCCGCCGGGCAGGCCGGTGGCGAAGCTGCCGCGTCCTTCGAGCTCGATCGTGATGCAGGCTCCCTTGCCGACCAGCGCCTTCACATCGACATTGGCAGCCAGCGATTCGGGGATCAGCGGGTTGTCGGGCGTGGCCAGCAGCAACCGGTAGCTGTACAGCTGCCCCAGCGACTCCTGGCCTTGCAGGGCCTGGAGCACCAGGGCCGGCGCGCCGAGCAGCGCGGGCAGGGCGGGGCTTGCGAAGGAAATGGTGTGGGGCATGGCCGGGTCGTGTGGGGTCAGTCGTTGCGCCGCGCGTCGGCGCGCAGCTCGAAGCGGTTGGTCTCGAGGTCCGCGGAGCTCTGGACGATGAACTCCAGCGGGTAGGGCTGGAGCAGCACGAGGCCCGCAATCTCGAAGTCGAGGACGTTGAAGCTGGCGCTGCCGCCGCGCGGACGCTGCAGCGGGCGCACGACCAGGGTCAGCGGGTCGATGCGTGGCTCGAAGGCGACGATGGCGCTGCGCACGCTGTGCTCGATGTCGGCCCACTGCCGCTCCGACAAGGGCTTGCCGGCCAGCGAGGGCGCGCCGTAGTTGACGCAGGAGCGAGCCACCTCGGGGTGGCGCGCGGCGTCGAGATCGGCGGCATGGTTGATCGTGTTGAGCAGGGCGGCCAGGTCGCGCTGCAGGATCTCGCGCATGCGGCGGCGGTCAGGCACATAGGCGCCGGGCATTTCGCTGTCCGCGCTCGGCGTGTCGTCACAGAGCCGGTCGAACAGCGTGGGCAGGAAGCGCTGTTCGCTGCTGCGCGAGCCAGCGGGGGACGCGTCGGCCGGGGCGCTGCCGCGTGCGGCCGGATGCAGCGGGTGCCGGCCCGGCGCGGCGCTCATGGCCCGGACTCCTGCGCCGGCCGGGCGCCACCGAAGAGGCTGGCCAGCGCGCTGTCCAGGGCCAGGTCGTGATGCTCCTTGCGTGTGAGCAGGGGCAGGGCTGCTTCGGTCACAGCACCGTCGACCTCGTGGGCGCGCTGGTGGTCCGGCGCGAGCAGATGCAGGATGCTTACGTCGGTCTCGGGCAGCAGCAGCGTGTCGGGCTCCAGATCGGCCGCCAGGGTCTGCAACAGGTCGTCGATCGGCGGTGCGGTCTCGACCAGGTCGTAG
>NZ_LYVQ01000480.1 GCF_001984095.1 Pelomonas sp. KK5 | reverse complement strand
AGTTCCAGCCGACGCCTAACGGCGCGGCTGAACGCAATCGTTAGGCGTCATGAAGCATTTAGACATAGTCCATAGCTTTCAGGATCGTCAAACCAACGCCAGTAGAGGGTTGTGTCGCGTCAGATCGTTCGCGACGATTTCCGGAACAGTTGTGTTGCTAACCGATCTTGGCGACAAGAATGACGGGCAGTCGGTCACGAATGCGGTAGAGAGCGTAGTTGGCTCGCTGCTCGAACTGGGGATTGTGATCGCCCCTGCGACATTCATAGAGCATTACGAGGGCAATGTCTTTCGCGGCGATACGTTCGATTTAGTCACACTCTCGCCTACGAGTTGGAAGTCACTGTCGCGCGACGAAGCACTCAGGCTCATTGGAGGAGAGGCTTCGGAACTGGATGATCGGAGCGACTCAAACCCGCGAATCGTTGAGCAGGCTGATCGTCTAAGATTCCGCAGGAACCCCTTTGTTGACTCACCATCACCAGAGTCAAATGATGTCATTAAGCGAAAGCTCCAGATTATTGACGGCATGATCTCAAAGCGCGCTGTCGAAGACCTAGTCCACGCGGGCGCGGGGGAGCAACAGCTACAACGCCTACTAAAGACTGATCTGTCGATTTTTGGCGAAGCATATGCCAAGCCGGATGACGAATACATTTGCTTCTCCGAATTCCCGCTTGCAGACGGAGCCGTAGACTTTGTCGTACTTACAGGGCGATCAAGAATGGACGTAATTCTTGTGGAAGTTAAGGGTGCAAACTTCAATCTCTTCAATTCAAATCACTACGGCGCTTTCAATCACAAGGTCATCGAGGCCGCCACACAAATTCAAAAGCGTCTGGGTGAAATCTTCAGAGATTTAGAGAGTTTTCGTCAGCATGTACACCAATTGCGCCACCGGGCCGAAATTGGTGAAGCGATCCACAACGCGTTTGTAGGCCCTTACCATCGTCTTCAGGTCGATCCTAAAAAGGACATCAACGTTAGAAGCGTGGTGATCGGTGGGCGGACCGTAAACGATGTCGAAGAAAGCACCAAGCGGCAGGACTACGAGGCTCGCAGTACGCCTCCGGTTCGTATCGAGTCCTGGAACACATGGCTGCGGCGTCTTCAGCGCGCGTGACGCCTAACCCGCAGTTCCAGCCGACGCCTACGAGCCCGGCGTCTTCACCGTCGAGCGCCATGTCCGCGGCAAGTGGGCATGCGCGAAGTGCCAGAAGATCGAGCAGACGCCGGTCGCCGCCCACAT
>NZ_LYVQ01000479.1 GCF_001984095.1 Pelomonas sp. KK5 | reverse complement strand
CGAATACCGCATCGACGCGGCCACGGCCACCCGCTATACCCAGTTCACCGCGCTGACGGCCAGCACGTCCGACACGATCGGCGTCGAGTTCGAGCCGGCGATCGTCGTCCAGTTGCCGTTGTCGGCCAGCGCCGTCTTCAGTTCCGCCAGCGAGGCGAAGGGCGTGTCGCCGCTGGTCGTCTGCGCGGTGAACTGGGTATAGCGGGTGGCCGTGGCCGCGTCGATGCGGTATTCGCGCACCTGGATGCCGCTGAGACCCGTCGCCGCGAAGGGATTGTCGGAACTCGCGTAGGGCGTGGTGCGATTGGCCAGCGCGCCGAGGAACTGGATGTCGGACGGCGCGTAGTTGCTCGCGTAGCTCGCCGCCTGGAAGGCGTAGAGGATGTCGCCGCCGCTGGAGATGTTGGAGGCCTGGCCGTTCAGGTCCGTCACCGTGCCGTTGGCCGTGCCGCCGGCGGCGCCCGACCTGGCGTTGTACTGGCCCGAGACGCCGGTGCCCAGCAGCGCCACCGAGGTGCCGGCGGCCACGTCGGTGGCCGCTGTCCAGGACCAGAAGGTCTCGGCCGTGGTCGAGAAGACGCCCGAGGAGGTCGGCGTCTGCAGCACGTTGGTGTCGGTGAAGTAGATCGTCGTGCCGGCCGTGATGTCCTTGAAGGCGACGAAGGACCAGCCGCCGACGGTGGTGTTGCCGTTGACGCCGGTGAAGGCGAAGTCCGTGGGGCCCAGCGTGGTGGCGGCCTGGGCGGCGGCGGATGCAAGGGTGGCCAGCGCGGCCAGGGCAATGAGCTTGTTCATGGCGTTATGTCTCCTTGGTTTGTCGTTGGGGTCAGGTCTTGCGGGAACGGCGGGCCAGCAGCGCCGCCAGGCCGCCGGCGAACAGCAGCGCGGACGCCGGCTCGGGCACCGGCGCGGCAGCGGCAGCGAACTTCAGCTCGTCGATGGCGATGCCGTAGTAGCTGTCGCGCGTGGTGAGCGAGAAGCCGGCGATGTCGGCGGCGCCACCGCTGCGGGCGAAGGCGTAGAAGCTGCTGTCCAGCGCGGCGATCGTGACCGTCTGGATCAGGCTGCCGTCGGCGCGGTAGAGGCTGAGGAAGGCCGGGCCGCCGTCCGCGTCGCGCACCTGGAAGCCCAGCGACGATTGACCGCTGGCGAAGCGCGCCGAGATCGCGCCGAAGCCCCAGTTCTCGTCGTAGCCGCCGGCCTTGGGGCCGATGCCGGCGAGCGCCTTGCCGCCGGCATCCCCGTAGTCGTAGACGCCCAGGTTCTGCC
>NZ_LYVQ01000478.1 GCF_001984095.1 Pelomonas sp. KK5 | reverse complement strand
AGAGCTGGCCCCATTCGTTTGAACACGATTCCAGGGTTCGATAAGTGGAACTCGGCCGCTCAAGCTGCCTGTTGAATCGCCGGCAGCGACGCGAAGTAGAACTCATCCGGGGTCTGAGCGCCAAGCGAGGAATGCGGCCGGCGCGTGTTGTAGAACTCGATGAAGCGTCCCAGCCGCTGCCGGGCATCGCTGACCGACTCGTAGGCATGCAGGTACACCTCCTCGTACTTGATCGTGCGCCACAGCCGCTCCACGAAGACGTTGTCGCGCCAGGCACCGCGCCCGTCCATGCTGATGGCCACGCCGCGACTCTTGAGCGCCTCGGTGAAGGCCAGGCTGGTGAACTGGCTGCCCTGGTCGGTGTTGAAGACCTCGGGCTTGCCGTGCCGCGCAAACGCCTCTTCCAGCGCCTCCAGGCAGAACGTCGTGTCCATGCTGATCGAGACGCGATGGGCGAGCACGCGCCGACTCGCCCAGTCCACGACGGCGGCCAGGTAGACCCAGCCGCGAGCCATCGGGATGTAAGTGATGTCCATCGCCCACGCCTGGTTTGCGCGCTCGGTCTTCATGCCTCGCAGCAGGTACGGGTACACCGCATGGCCCGGGTGCTTCTTGCTCGTGTTGGGCTTCCTGTACAGCGCCTGGATGCCCATCTTGGCCATCAGCGTGGCCACGTGCTTGCGACCGACCTCGAAGCCTTCGCGGCGCAACAGATCGCGCAGCATCCGCGCACCCGCGAAGGGGTACTCCAGGTGCAGCGCGTCGATGCGCCGCATCAACGTTTGGTCGGCGTCCGACACCGGGCGCGGCACGTAGTACGCGCTGCCACGGGCGATGTTCAACAGCTCGGCCTGGCGCTTGATGCTGAGCTCATGGTCCGGCTGGATCATTTCCTTCCGCTCAGCAGTCCGGCCTTGCCGAGCGCGCTTGCTAAAAAATCTATCTCCAGCGCCTGCTGGCCGATCTTGGCGTGCAGCTCGCGTAAATCGGTCTTGGGTGGCTCGGCCGTCTCGGCGCCGAACACGCCCGACGCCCGCTCCAGCAACTGGTTCTTCCAGTCGGTGATCTGGTTCGGGTGCACATCGTGCTGCTTGGCCAACTCGGCCAGCGTCTTCTCGCCACGAATGGCGTCCAGCGCCACCTTGGCCTTGAACGCCGGTGAGTGGTTCCGGCGTGGTCTTCTGCTCATGCTCTGGTCTCCTTGCCGCCCCGATCTTCGGGGCCGATCAATGGACCGAGTTTCCACTCATCGCCGTGTTCAGTTTTCTGGAGCCAGCTCTT
>NZ_LYVQ01000477.1 GCF_001984095.1 Pelomonas sp. KK5 | reverse complement strand
GGCCGAGCCGTCGCAGGCCACGCCCACGCTCTACCGCCATGGCGTGGAGGCGAGCGTGCGAGGCAGCTACGCGGCGCTGCTGCCCTATCTGCAGGGCCTGCAGAAGCATTCGGACCGCCTGTTCTGGACTCAGGTTTCGCTGGAGGTGGTGCAGTACCCGGATGCGGTGCTCAAGCTGACCATCTACACGCTGAGCGACCAGCAGGACGCGCCGCTGGTCTAGAGGAGAACGACGATGCGGCCTTCCTCCTTCCACACACGGCTCGTCGTCTCGCTCCTCTGCCTCATGGCTGCGATCGCGCCGCCCGCCCGGGCCGGCGACAACTGGCTGGCGCCGCCGCCGGGCTGGACCGGCGAGATCCCGGCGCCGAGCGGCGCTGGCGCCGGCACTGCCGCGCGGGCCACGGGCTTGCGCATCGTGGTGCTGGGCCCGCAACGACGCTTTGCGGTCATCGATGGCCGCACGGTGCGCGCGGGCAGCGAATTCAATGGGGCGCGGGTGGTGGACATCCAGGCCGACGCGGTGATGCTGTCCCGCGAGGGGCAGGTGGAGCAGCTGCGCTCCACGCCGTCCGTCATCAAGAAGATCCATGGCAGCGACAACAAGGCCGCCAAGGTGGTGGGAGGAAATCGATGAGACAAGCTGTACTCACGACGGCCAGCGTGGCCTGCTGCATGCTGGCAGCCTGCGCCGACTATCCGCGCAAGGATCTCTCGGTGCAGCAGCACATCAGCCAGGAGATGGCGCAGGCACGGGCGGGCAACGTGCCCGCGGCCAGGCCGGCAGCCGCGGCACCTGCGCCGGCTGCGCCCTCGCTGTTGCCGCCGCTGGTGAGCAGCGCGCTGCTGCCGCCGCTGCGCGCGCCGGGGCTGGGCAAGTCGTCCTCGCGCCAGCTGGAGCAGCGCTTCGACCTGGTGGTGACCGACGCGCCGGTGGCCCAGGTGCTGATGTCCATCGTGTCCGACACGCCCTACAGCCTGCTGCTGAGCCCGCGGGCCCAGGCGCCGGGCCCGGCCGAGCCCGCGCCGGCCGCGGCGCCGGGCCAGCCGGGCACGGTGGCCACCGCCGGCATGGCGCGCCAGCCCGCCGAGCTGCTGACCCTGCACCTGAAGGACGTGACGGTGATCGAGGCGCTCGACGCCGTGCGCGAGATGTACGGCTACGAGTACCAGATGGACGGCTCGCGCATCTACGTGCGGCCGCCGGAGCTGCGCGCCAAGCTCTACCAGGTGAACTACGTCCTCGGCCAGCGGCGCGGCGTCAGTGACCTGCAGGTCATCGGCGGTGCATCGACGAGCAGCGGTGGCCAGGGC
>NZ_LYVQ01000476.1 GCF_001984095.1 Pelomonas sp. KK5 | reverse complement strand
CGCTGCCGAGCGCCACCCCGAGACGGCGCAGATGATGATCATGAACCCGCTGTCCGGCGGCGGCCTGCGCGGCCTGTTCAGCACCCATCCGTCCACCGAGGAGCGGATCGAGCGGCTGATGGCCATGGCGCGTTGATGCGCTGCTAACGCTCAAGCTCGACGGCCCCTTGGCCGATACTTGCAGGATGACCAAGACTGCGCTCGTCCTGCTTCTTCTCTTGCCGCTGGCCGCTTGCGACCAACTCGGCATCGAGGATCCGGCCAAGGTCGCCGCCGCCAAGGAGGCCGACGGCAAGGCCATCGGCAGCGCCTGCCGCCACGCCAACCGCGCCATCGAGGACTGCTACACGCTGAACCCCAAGGCCCAGCGCGCAGCCGTCTTCGCCGGCTGGAAGGAGATGGACGCCTATATGCGCGAGAACAAGATCGAGGGCATTGCCCCGGTGGTGCCGCGGCCGTCCATGGTCAAGCCCGCCGCGTCGAATCCCGACGCCGAGGATGATGCCAAGCCGGCGCCGAAGGGGCACTGAAAAAGCGCAGTCCAGGCCCTGATTCCTGCACCCTGTCGTTTCCCGCTTCGCCGGGCGCCGCGCCGCCGGCACGATGGAGGCTCCAAAGACATGAACCGGAGCCTGACATGAACAAGAACCGCCGCTTCCTCGCCCTCGCTGCCGTGGGCCTGGCCGTCGCCGCCAGCGCCAATGCCTGGTCCATCAACTTCGGTGGCAGCGAGGAGCGCGTCAAGGGCAGCGGAGATATCGGCAGCGAGGTGCGCGACGTCGGCGCCTTCGACGGCGTCTCCACCGCCGGCGACTTCAAGATCCTGATCCGCCAGGCGGCCACGAACCGGGTCGAGCTGAAGATCGACAAGAACCTGCTGCAATACATCGAGACCCGCGTCGTCGAAGGCAGCAAGGGCCGCACGCTGGAGCTGAGCACCCGCCGCGGCGTGAGCCTGAGCACGCGCAACACGCCCGAGCTGATCCTGGACATGCCCTCGCTTCGCTCGATCTCGCTGGCCGGCTCGGGCGATGTGAAGGTGGCGGCGATGAAGACGCCGGAGGTCAGCGCCAGCATCGCCGGCTCCGGCAACATCGTCTTCGACAAGCTCGACAGCGAGAAGCTGGGCGTCAAGGTCTCCGGCAGCGGCGACGTGACCGCCGCCGGCCGCGCCACCACCCTCAACGTGACCATCGCCGGCTCCGGCGACGTGAAGACCAAGGCGCTGGCGGCCGACGAGGTGAAGGTCAGCATCGCCGGCAGCGGCGACGCCGCGGTGCAGGCGGTGAAATCCCTGCGCGTGTCCATCGCCGGCTC
>NZ_LYVQ01000475.1 GCF_001984095.1 Pelomonas sp. KK5 | reverse complement strand
GTACGCGTCCGGCAAAGTCATCTTGATCGGCGAGAAGCGAGCGGCAAGGATCGCGTCCATCTAACGATAGGTGGACGCGATGACAAGCGAGAAGACGGTGAGTCGGCGGCGGTACAGCGCCGCGGAGAAGGCGGAGATCGTGGCCGAATGCGAAGCGCCAGGTGCATCGGTCGCGGGTGTCGCTATGCAGCGCGGCATCAATGCCAACGTCGTCCATCGCTGGAGGAGCTTGGCCCGAGCGGACAAGACGCAGCAGCCAACCAGGTCAGGTGAGTTCATCGCTCTGCCCATGCCCGCAACGACGTCCGGGCCGGCCAGTGCCGACATCCACATCGAGTTGCGCAGAGGCCCCGTGACGATGTCGATCACCTGGCCCGTCAGCTCGACGGCGGACCTGGCAGCCTGGACGCGCGAGTTGCTGCGGTGATCCGCGTTGACGCTGTATGGCTGGCCGCGGAACCCTTGGACATGCGAGCCGGCACCGAGGCCGCGTTGATCCGCGTGGTGAAGGTGTTCGGCGAGGCGCGTCCTCACCATGCCTATCTCTTTGCGAATCGCCGAGCCAATCGCATGAAGGTCCTCGTGCACGACGGCATCGGCGTGTGGCTGGCCGCACGGCGGCTGAACAGCGGCAAGTTCGCCTGGCCCAGGGATGCCGCGGCGACCTTGGCCCTGAGCGCGGCACAGCTCGACGCCCTCGTGCTCGGGCTGCCCTGGCAGCGCATCGGCGAAGGCGGCGTCATTCGCGTGGTGTGATTCGGGTGCTGTAGCGCCACGCAATCCGCGAATGTGCCGATGGGCAGGACCATCCCGGTCCGGCACGATCACCTTCCGTGATCGCCACCCAAGCCTTGGAAGCCCTCGATCCGCAGCAGATGCGGGAGGCGCTGCTGACGCTGATGGCCGAAGTCGCCGCCAAGGACGACCAACTGCAACGGCAGCAGCGCGAGGTAGCCTTCAAGCAGGCGCAGGTGGAGAAGCTCACGCACGAACTCGCGGTGCTCAAGCGGCTGAAGTTCGCCGCCACCAGCGAGAAGTTCAGCGCCGAGCAGCAGAGCCTGCTGGACGAGACACTGGACGCCGACATCGCGCAGGCCTGCGCCGAACTCGACGAGGCCAACGATGACGACAGGGTCGCCGGTAAGAAGGTGATGCCTAAACGCGCACCGCTACCGCCGCACCTGCCGCGCAGGGACATGCATCACGAGCCCGAGAGCACCACCTGCAGCTGCGGCTGCCAGATGAAGCGCATCGGCCAGGACGTCAGCGAGAAGCTCGACTACGAGCCCGGCGTCTTCACCGTCGAGCGCCATGTCCGTGGCAAGTGGGCGTGCGCGAAGTGCCAGAAGCTCGTGCAGGCGCCAGTCGCCGCCCACAT
>NZ_LYVQ01000474.1 GCF_001984095.1 Pelomonas sp. KK5 | reverse complement strand
TTCTGCGCGCCGATCGAGAAGCTGTTCCAGTTCAGGATCGCGCCCGAGGTGTTCGTCACCGTCATCGACGCGCCATTGGTCACCGCCGTGGCCTGGCCCTGCACCACCTGCAGCCCGCCGGGCAGCACCGCCTCCGCGGTGGGGGCCAGCAGCCAGCAGCCGGCGAGCGCCAGGGCCAGACGATGGAGCGCGAAGCCGCGCCGCTTGTACTTCAAGGAATCCATACCGCTTGTCTCACTTACTTCTGGGGCGCATTGGAAGCCCCGGGTGCATTGGGGTCGAGCTGGCGCTGCTCGAACAGATAGTCGCCGCCGCGCTGATGGCCGGCCGCGCTGGAGGAACCGTATTGCGGGCGCTGCGGCAGCTCCTTGGCCACCGCGAAGCGCACGCGCTCGAAGACATCGCCGCCGACCTGCCAGTTGTCCAGCGTGCCGAGCTGGGTCAGCAGGTTGTAGGCAAAGGGCGAGTGGCCGTCCTTGCCCATGTCGAACACCGGCTCGTTGCCGCCGGAGGACATGATCACCACCGACTTGCGCTGCAGCAGCTGCTGCGGGTCGACCGGCGCGCCGCTGGCGCGGATGCGCTCATCCTGCGCGACCAGCGAGCCCGAGTAGCAGCTGTCGGAGATCAGCGCCACCTGCGAGGCGCCGATCTGCGCGATCAGCTTGCCGATGTCGTTGTTGCTGAGCCAGGTCTCGGGCTTCTGCGCATCGGCGTCGGACAGCAGCCAGTAGCCCTGGCCGGTCTTCTCGACCAGGTCGCCGTGGCCGGCGTAGTAGACGATGACCGAGTCCTTCGGGCCCGCCGTCAGCGCCAGCTTGTTCAGCGCGGCGATCACGTCGGCCTTGCTGGCATTGGGCAGCAGCACCGTCTCGTAGCCGAGCTTGGTCTCGAAGAGCTGGCTGATCGACTGCGCGTCCTTCACCGCATTGCTCAGCGGCGGGATCTCCTTGTCCCCGTAGTCGTTGACGCCGATGATCACCGCCACCTTGCGCTCGATCTGCGGCAGCGCCGCCGCCTTGACGTGCCGGCGCGTGGCCAGGAAGGTGGCGCCCGGCTTCGGCGCCGGGCTCGGCAGCGCCGCCGGCTCGGCCACCTCGCGCTTGAGCGCCGCGGTCACCAGGCAGCCGCCGCCGCTGGCCTCGCCGACGTTGCGGCAGGGCCGCACGTCGGCCAGCGCCGGGTTCTCCTGCAGCTTGAACACCGCGTCGGCGAACAGGCGCTTCTTGTACTGCTCGCGGGCGGCCAGCATCGAGACCATCGCCTCGGTGGACATGTCGGACAGGCGCACCGGCGCGAAGGTCGCAGCGCCAGCGGCGGGGCTGGTGCTGCCGGCCGCGGCCACGGCGGCGGTGCTGCTGCTGGTGGCCGCGCTGGCCGTGGTGCTGGTGCTCGGCGCCGGCGCGGTCAGGTCCAGC
>NZ_LYVQ01000473.1 GCF_001984095.1 Pelomonas sp. KK5 | reverse complement strand
CAGATCAATGTCTACACGCTGGCCGACAACTTCGCCTCGCTGACCGCCGATCCGACCTCCGGCACCACCTTCACCCAGTACGGCATCACCTCCTTCCAAGTGCAGTACTGGACCGGCAGCGCCTGGCTGGACGTACCCGGCGGCAACGTCACCGGCAACAATCTGGTGCTGCGCAGCTTCGCGTTCCCGGCCATCAGCACCGACCGGATCCGCGTGCTGGTCAACGGCGCGCTGTACTACAACAGCCGCATCGTCGAGCTGGAAGCCTGGAGTACTGGCGCCACGTCGACCAACGCGGCCCCGAGCGTGTCGATCACCGCGCCGGCCAACGGCACCAGCTACACCGCGCCGGCCAGCATCACCGTGACCGCCAGCGCCGCTGACAGCGACGGCACCGTCGCCAGCGTGGACTTCTATGCCGGCGCCACCAAGATCGGCACCGCCACCAGCGCCCCCTACAGCATCAGCTGGAGCGGCATGGCCGCGGGCACCTACAGCCTCACGGCCGTGGCCACCGACAACCTCGGCGCCACCACCACCTCGGCTGCCGTCGCCGTCACGGTCAATGCCCTGGCCAACAGTGCGCCCACGGTGAACCTCTCGGCGCCCAACGGCACCAGCTACACCGCGCCAGCCACGATCGCGCTAAGCGCGACCGCCGCCGACAGCGATGGCACGATCGCCAAGGTCGAGTTCTATGCCGGGGCCACCAAGATCGGCACCGCCACCAGCGCGCCCTACACGATGAGCTGGGCCAGCGTGGCTGCCGGCAGCTACTCCATCACCGCGGTGGCCACCGACAACCTCGGCGCCACGGCGACCTCCACGCCGGTTACCGTCACCGTCAATGCGCCGGCCAACAGTGCACCCACGGTGAGCCTCTCGGCGCCCAACGGCACGAGCTATACCTCGCCGGCCACGATCGCGCTGAGCGCCACCGCCGCCGACAGCGACGGCACGATCGCCAAGGTCGAGTTCTACCTGGGCGCCACCAAGCTGGCCACCGTCACCAGCGCCCCCTACTCCTTCAGCTGGACCAACGTGGCCGCCGGCAGCTACACGCTCACCGCCGTGGCCACCGACAACCTCGGCGCCAGCACCACCTCCGCATCCGTCACGGTGACCGTCACGGACGTCACCGTGCCGACCGGCGGGGTCAACGTCGCGCTCGCCGCCAACGGCGGTGTCGCCTCGGCCTCGTCCACGGTCAATTCATCCTATGCCGTCAGTGCGATCAACGACGGTGAGCGCCGCGGCAACAACTGGGGCAAGGGCGGCACCGGCAGCGGCTGGAATGACGGTACCTCCGGCACCTATCCCGACTGGGTGCAGATCACCTTCTCCGGCGTCCAGTCGATCAGCCAGATCAATGTCTACACGCTGGCCGACAACTTCGCCTCGCTGACCGCCGATCCGACCTCCGGCA
>NZ_LYVQ01000472.1 GCF_001984095.1 Pelomonas sp. KK5 | reverse complement strand
GGCGGGGCCTGCTCGATCTGCTGGCGGGTGGGCGAGGGCTGGCGCTGCTTCAGGTCCGCCGGCGCGGCCAGCACCGGGATGCGGAAGCTGCCCTCCGGCTTGCGCCGGGCCTCCAGCGCGGGCTCGAAATAGCCGGTCATCAGGCCCTGATCGCCGCCGTCGGCTGCCTGCACCTGCCAGGGCTGCAGATGCTGCATCAGCCACAGGGCCGCCTCGGCGTCGTCGGCCGGATTGGCCAAGCTGGCGCGGGCGCAGGCCTCGGCCCAGCCGGGCGCGGGGCGGGCACAGCCGCGCAGCAGCGCGGGCCAGAGCTCCAGCGCATGGTCCTCGCCCCAGCCGGGCAGCTCGCTCCAGTCGGCGGCCACCCAGCGGGCGCGGCTGCCGCGCTGCTGGACGGCGCGGGCGCGGTTGTCGGCAGGCGGCTTGGCGGCCTGGTCCGCGGGCACCGGCGCCGGCGCGATCACGGTCACCGAGGTGCAGGCGGCCGCCAGCAAGGCCGCACCTAGAATCGCGCCGATGCTCGCAATCCTGCTCGAAGCCCTGGGCGCCCTGGCGCTGCTGCTGTTCATCGTCTGGTGGACCATGTTCTCCGGCCGCAAGCGCGGCGAGCGGCGGGACGAGTAAGCCATTTACCCCCGCGACGGGAAGAAGAAGCTCAGCGGCCGCGCCTTGAAGCGCTGCCAGATCGCCCGGCGCACGCGCGCCCGGTCGGCCAACTGGATGCCGCGCGAGCGCAGCGCCACCTTGAAGGCCAGGTAGAAGCTGACGCTGAGGTTCAGCGGACCCGTCAGCAGCACCGCCAGCACGCACCACCAGAATTCCGGCCGCTGCAGCACCGGCCAGCCGATCGCACCGGCCGCGGCGCTGAGCTGGCCGGTGGACAGCGTCACATGCCGCACGTCCAGCGGCACGCCGACGAAGCCCAGCAGCGCCGGCACCAGGCCCAGCATCAGGCCCAGGCTGATGTTGGCCGCCAGGCCCGAGATGTTGTTGCGCCACCAGAGCGACCAGCGCCGCGCCCGCCGCGCGCCGAGCCGCGCCAGCAGCAGCGGGTTCCAGGCGATGGCGGCATCGAGCCGGTAGAACACGAACCAGTTCTCCACCCAGCCGGCGATCAGGCTGCTGAGGAACAGCAGCACGCCGGTGAAGGCGGCGAACAGCAGCGAGGGACCGAAGAAGCTCAGCGCATGCAGCACGTGCTCCGCGTCCTTGAGGCCCACCAGCGGCACGCCGAAGACCGCCTTGCACAGCAGCTGCACGGCCAGCACCAGCGGCGCGCACATCAGCAGGTTGCCGACGATGCCGGCGAACTGCGAGCGCAGCAGGTTCGCGACCTCGTCGACGAAGCCGTCCAGGCCTTCGGGGTCGCCGATGTCCTGCAGCTTGTGGGCCATCGCCGGCGCGGTCATCGCCGGCTGCTTGGTGGCCACCGTCCAGTGCAGCAGGTGGATGAT
>NZ_LYVQ01000471.1 GCF_001984095.1 Pelomonas sp. KK5 | reverse complement strand
CGCCTGTACCTGCTCGGCGCTGACGCCGGGATGCAGGCTCACCAGCCGCATCTGCCGCGCGGGCCCGCCGAAGTCCATCACGCAGAGGTTGGTGAAGATGCTGCGGATGTCGATGTCATCGAGGCTCCAGCCCCGCGCCAGGCGGGCCGGGTTGTAGCCCGCGCTGGCCACCATGTCCACCTCGCCGGGCACGAAGACCTTGGTCGAGTGGTTCGGGACGAAGAAGCTGTTGGCGTGGCTGATCGAGTTGCCGGGGAAGCCGCGCACGCCCAGCATCATCGACTTCGGCCGCGCGTAGTCGCTGCCGATCATCGAGATATTGGCCTGGCCGAAGCGGTCGATCTGCGTGGGGCCCACCATCGCATGGCGGCGGCCGCCCCAGACGTTGTCGAAGATGCGCGCGAAGCCCATGTGGGACTCGCGCTGCACGGCGTACTCGCCGCGCGGGCCGATGGGCACCGGCTCGCGCACGATCCAGGCCTCGGAGTCGGTCATCAGCAGATCGCTGTTGATCGACAGCATGCACAGCGAAGCGGCCAGCCGCGGCACGACGCCGATGCCGGTGGCCAGCACCTCGCCGTCGTCGCGCCAGGCCTCGGCGGCGGCGCAGATGATGCGGTCGACCAGGGGGATGTTCTTGTTCTCGTTCATGGGCTTCCTCGGGTCAGAACACCGGCAGCGGCAAGCGCTTCACGGCCGCCTCGCCACCGACGCGCTCGATGTATTCGGCCTCCCCGCAGGCCACGAACTGCTCGTGGTACTGGGCCCAGCCGCCGGCCTCGCGGGCGCTGGCCGCGTAGTCCTTGAAGTGCTTGAGGTCGAAGCCGTACAGCGGGGCGCAGGAACTCGGGTGCGCACCCAGCGGCAGGTGCACGACCGCGCGGGTCTGCGAGCGCTCCCAATGCACGTAGCGGGCCTCCTCGCCCTGGCTGAAGAAGCTGCTGTCCACCAGCTCGTCGCAGGAGACGATGGTGCTGGCCGAGGCGCGGGCGAACAGGTCGTCCATGTAGAGGTCCGGCCCCTTGACCTGGCAGACGCCGCGCGCATCGGCGCGGTCCACGTGCAGCAGTGCCACGTCCAGCGGCAGGGCCGGCATCGCCAGCCACTGGCGACCGTCGTAGGGCGAATCGGTCAGCTGGATCTGGGGGTTATGGCGGAGCACGTCGGTGCCCAGGCCGACACGGGTCGGGATGTAGGGCACGCGCATGCCGGCGGCCTTCAGGCCCAGCATCAGCAGGCCCTCGTCCACCTCCATCACTTCCAGCTGGCCGCTTTGGCGGGCGATGCGGAAATAGGGCTCCAGCGGGATGAAGTCCAGCGAGACGAAGGCGAAGACGAGCTTCTTCACCTTGCCGGCGGCGCAGAGCATGCCCACGTCGGCGCCGCCGTAGGAAACGAGGGTCAGGTCTTTCACCGGCGAGCGCAGCAGCTCGCGCACCAGGGCCATCGGCTTGCGGCGCGGGCCCCAGC
>NZ_LYVQ01000470.1 GCF_001984095.1 Pelomonas sp. KK5 | reverse complement strand
CCGGCGTCGACGAGCGTCGCGCCGGTGCGGGTGTCGGTGGCTGAGAACTGCAGCAGGCCGCCGCCGTTCTTGGTCAGGCTGCGTGCGCCGCCGCTCTCGCTGACGGCGCCGGAGAGCTGCAGGGCGGCGCCGCCGTCGACGGTGATCGTGGTGTCGGCCGCCAGGGTCAGCGCGCCGCTCATCTGGTTGCCGCTGCCGCTGCTGGCATGCAGCAGGCCGCCCTGGGCCAGCACTGCGTTGGTCAGCACCGCGCCATCGCGCAGCTCCAGCGTGCCCGCTGCGCCGATCGTCAGCAGGCCGCTGCCGATCTGGGCGGCGCTGCCGGAAAGAATCAGGGTGCCGGAGTTCACCTGTGTTCCGCCGCTGTTGTTCAGCGGGGCTTCCACCAGCAGGGCGCCGCCGCCCTGCAGCAGCAGCGTGCCGCCGCCGGAGATGGCGCCGGTGAAGCGGGCGGTGCCGGGCAGCGTGAGCACGAGTTGGTCCTGTATCACGGCGCCGGCGACCACGAGGTCGTTGGCATCGGTCAGGCGTGCCAACGCGGCGCCGGGAATGAGCACGGACCCGAAGTCGTTGGCCGCCGCGTCGAGCACGATGGAGCCGCTGCCGGCGTCCAGTCGGGCCAGGCCGGTGACGGTCAGCACGCCGCTCTGGCCGATGTCGGCGCCGGCGGTGCTCAGGTCCAGGCTGCCATAGCGGCCGCCGGCCATCGTCAGGCCGCCCAGCGCGATGACGTTCAGGGCGTTGGCGTCACCGATCACGCTGAGGCCGTTGGCGGCGGCGTCATGGTCCTGCAGGGTGACCGTGCCGAAGCCCGGCGTGCCTGCGGCCAGGCGCACGCTGTGCAGCTCGTTGGCCGCATGGCCGAGGTTCACGTCCAGCGGCGCCGAGCCGGTGGCGGTCAGCACGAGGTCTCCGCTGACCGAAATGCCGCCGACCTGGCTGACGCCGCGGCCACTGGCCAGGTCCAGCGTCGTGTAGCTGCCGCCGGTCAGCACGAGCGGCCCGTCCCCGCTGATGTCCAGCGTCAGCGCGTCGCCTCCGACGGCGAGCGTGCCGGTCGCTGCGAGTTGCACGGCCTGCATTGCCGCGCCGCTGGCGGCTGCCAACTGGACACCGCCGCCGAACTGGTTCGTCGCATCGGTGAGCGTCACCGTGGTGGCGCTGCCGGCGGCGCGCAGCGTGCTCAGGCCGGTCACGGCCAGCGCGCCGCTCTGGCCGATGTGGTCGGCCGCCTGCAGCAGCAGGTTGCCGTTGACGGTGCTGGCGGCCAGGGTCAGCGTGTCGCCGGCCAGGCTGGCATCACCGCCGCTGGCCAGCGCCACGGTCCTGCCGCCCAGCACATTGGCCTGGGTCAGCGTGATCGTCTGGCCGCTGGTGCTGGTGGTGAAACGGTTGCCGTCGGCGCCCAGCGTCAGGGCGCCGGTCTGGGCGATGGCGCCCGTGCCGGCGGTGGCGTCCAGCTTGCCCGCGACGGTGCTGGC
>NZ_LYVQ01000469.1 GCF_001984095.1 Pelomonas sp. KK5 | reverse complement strand
CCTAACCCGCAGTTCCAGCCGACGCCTAACGGCGCGGCTGAACGCAATCGTTAGCCTGCCGGGCAGCAATTGGCTCTCTCCATGTCTGACGCCCAGGAGCCACGTGAATTGAGGCCGCGAATCGTTGCGCTTGAAATCGTTACCGGGCTGGCCCTGCTCGCCATTAGCGGAGCCGTGGCGAACTATGCTTTTCACTTGTGGGTCGGTGGCAAGTCATTTCAAGCCGTTGAGCTATTTGGCCTTTCAATCTGCTTTCTCGGCGGCTGCCTCGACCCAATCAACTGGATCTGGATTTGTCTCCCATTCACCAGGAACCTAATAGCTGAGTCTGGGCGTTTTGCGGTAGCTGGCTGGATCATCATCGGTCTTGGCTGGCTTGTCTTTGTTGTTGGCATGATCGGCAAGTACGCGCATCCATGATGCAATTCATGTCACTCTGCAGGGCTAACCCTGCATTCCAGCGGACGCCTAACGGCGCCGCTGAATTCTGACGTTAGGCCGCACGTCGAGCATGCGTCGTTTCGCGCTCTACCTCATTCGCGCATACCAGCGCTACGTTTCCCCGCACAAGGGCTTCTGCTGCGCATACCGCGTGTATTCCGGCCGCGCCGGTTGTTCCGAACTCGGCTACAGGGCCATCCGTAGAGTTGGCCTCCGGCGGGGGCTGCGGATACTTCAGAACAGAATGACGCTTTGTGGCGTTGCCCATCGAAGAATGCGGCATGCAAGGCCTTTGCATCTCGCCGGTCAACGCGGCGTCTGCGACCTGAGTTGCGATGTTCCTGGCGATATCGGCTGTGGGCATTTCGACATGCCCAGCTGTGGCCATTCGGGTGGCTGCTCGCGCCTCGGCGTGTGCGACTTTCTCAGCTGCTGCGACTGCGGCAGTTGGGACTGGCCAAGCCGCAGGCGGAAGGGAGCACAATCGAATGACGGCTATGTCTACATCCCTCCGAACTCCAAGTGGGCCGAGCCCGAGAAGCGGCGGGACAGAGATGCAGCCTAACCCGCAGTTGCGGCCGACGCCTAACGGCGCGGCTGAACGCAATCGTTAGGCGTCGGGCCATGCGCCGCCATCCCAGACGTTCGAGCCCACAATGAAACGGTACGGATACACCGACAAGGCGCGACTGGCAGAAGACGCTGTTCCTGCCGAATTGGCAGAGATTTCTCTCGTGGCGGCGCCAGACGAGCTTCGCCGTATCGCGCGGTTCCTTGAAACTTGTGCGAGCAACATGGAAACGCGCGGCAGGATGTGGGAGCACGAGCACCTCGCCGATAAGGACCGATCTTTCGCCGGCTCGCCGCATTTCATAGTATTCAATCCTGACTCTGTTCAGTGACCTCCATCGGAGACGATCCCAGCCATGAGTTCGGCGGCAAAAAAGGCAAAGTCAGTGGGTAGCGCTTTCGCGGAAGGCTTGTCTGGCCTTCCTGTCTCGCTGCCTAACCCTCAGTTCCAGCCGACGCCTAACGGCGCGGCTGAACGCAATCGTTAGGCTGCCGC
>NZ_LYVQ01000468.1 GCF_001984095.1 Pelomonas sp. KK5 | reverse complement strand
TTACTCGGTGCGCTGCGCCGCGTGGCTGCCGGTGAAGCAGCAGCCTAACCCGCAGTTGCAGCCGACGCCTAACGGCGCGGCTGAACGCAATCGTTGAGCCGCACATGATTTCCGTCGCACCATCAGATTTCTGCTTTGCCTCGGACGACGAGTCCTTGGCCTACCTTCGCGACATCATCGAAGACATGATGCGCCGCTTCGGCATTACACGGGACGAGTCCATCGATCGCATCAATCAGGCGTGGTCGCACTGGCCTTCAGTAACCGGCGAGTACGAGCTCTACCGCGAGAAGCCGGCCTACTGGGCACACGACGTTATGTTTGGGCATGATTCGTTCTGGTGGCTCTCGGAGTCTGAGCGCATGCGTCAGGGTCTTAGTCCTTTGCTCCGCAGGCCGTATGCCAGGGCCCATGCGGCCCAACCCTTCGCTCCAGCGGACGGCTTCGCCGCCCGCTGAGCTTGAACGTTAGAACTCTATGAACTCTGTCAGCCGCGGAAATCTCTTTGAAGATCGCGTCTTCTCTGCGCTGCAACGTGAAGTGAACGCAGAGCGGCTTGGACTTCTGCCAAAGCAATGCGCGCTCTTTCAGAAGAAGGGCTACTACTCGCGAGATCGCGATTCAGATGTCATTGTCGATATTTCCGTAGAGGTGACATTGCCGGGCGCTTCAACTTGGTCGATGCTGTGGGTGTGCGAATGCAAAGACTACTCTGGCTCGCTTCCAGTCAACGATGTCGAAGAATTCAAGGCGAAGTTGGATCAGATCGCAGGAAAGAACGTGAAGGGGCTGATGGCCGTTACCGGAGCACTGCAATCAGGCTCTCTGGCGTACGCTCGATCAAATGGAATTGGTCTTGTCCGATTGCTTCCGTCGGACCAAGTCGATTGGCTCATGTATCTGGAGACAGGCCAGTCATTTCGATCGAAGCTGGATCCCGCCGAGTTCAATCGTGCTTTCACAAACCCCGGCCATCGGGCGCGAAATAAGGACTTCTTTGGCCGGTCCGATGGATACCTTTTTGAGAGTTGGCATGGACTATTGCGGAAGGCGCTGTCAGCGGACGGCGAGTCCTAACCATTCATTGCAGCGGACGCCTGACGGCGCCGCTGAATTCAGACGTTAGGCTGCCGCAGGTACGTGTTCATCCCGCTCCCGCATTCATCGCCAAACAGCCGCGCAGTGCTGGCGTGTGTGGCAGCGCTAGGGTGCCGGATTCGCCGATTCGGATGTTGGAGCAAGGCCCACGCCGGGCACTACTCGCGCTGCGCTCTGCAGGCCGCCTGTCCTTCGGCAGTCGGCTCGCTCATGCCGTTCGCCACCGCTGTGGGAAGCAAGTCCTGCAGCGAGTTCCGCGGCAGAAATGCACGCCGCTCCGGCAGGAGCAAGTCAGAATGGTGATCGACGATCTCCATTCATCGACGAGACTGAAATCCATGAACTTTTCCGCTCGCCAGTTTGCAGTCAGCGGGGTCAGGTCTTACTCGGTGCGCTGCGCCGCGTGGCTGCCGGTGAAGC
>NZ_LYVQ01000467.1 GCF_001984095.1 Pelomonas sp. KK5 | reverse complement strand
CGCCGCCCCGGAGTACGGCGACGTCTACCACTCCCGCGCCGGCGCCGTCGAACAAGCCCGCCACGTCTTCCTCGGCGGCAACGCCCTGCTGCAGCGCTGGGCCGGCCGGCGCCGCTTCGTGATCCTGGAAACCGGCTTCGGCCTGGGCAACAACTTCCTCGCCAGCTGGGACGCCTGGCGCGCCGATCCGCAGCGCTGCGAGCAGCTGGTGTTCGTCAGCATCGAGAAGCACCCGCTGCGCCGCGAGGACCTGCAGCGCGCGCACGCCGCCTCACCGCTGCCTGGATTGGCAGCGCAGCTGGTGCAGGCCTGGCCGCCGCTGACACCGGACCTGCATGGCCTGGATTTCGAGGACGGCCGTGTCCGCCTGCTGCTCGCCTTCGGCGACGTGCGGCGCTGGCTGCGCGGCGAATTGCTGGCCGACGACATCGACGCCTTCTATCTCGACGGCTTCGCGCCGGCGCGCAATCCGGAGATGTGGGATGGGCAACTGCTGCAGGCGCTGGGCCGCCGCGCCGCGCCGCAGGCCACTGTCGCGACCTGGAGCTGCGCCCCGTCCGTCCGCGAGGCCTCAGGCGCCGCCGGCTTCGAGTTCGAGCGCCAGCGCGGCTTCGCCAACAAGGGTGGCATGCTGGTCGGCCGACACCAGCCGCGCTACCGCCCGCAGCGGCCGGCGGCGCGCCTGCCACTCGCCCCCGATGCGCGCAGCGCGCTGATCATCGGCGCGGGCCTGGCGGGCGCGGCCTGCGCGCTGGCATTGAAGCGCCAGGGCGTGTCCGTGACCGTCGTCGATGCCCATCCGGCGCCGGCCCAGGGCAGCTCCGGCAACCCTGGCGGCCTGTTCCACGGCACGCTCAACCCCGACGACGGCGTCCACGCCCGCTTCAACCGCGCCGCCGCGCTGGCCACGGCGCGCCTGCTGCGCGAACTCGGCCCCAGGCTGCCCTGGTGGCAGCAGGGCCTGCTGCGGCTGGAGCATCAGCGCGACCGCGCGCAGATGCAGGCACAGATCGACGCGCTGGGCCTGCCCCCGGACTACGTGCAGGCGCTGGACCGGGAAGCCGCTGCCGCGCTGTCGGGCCTGCCGCCGGGCTCGCCGGCCTGGTTCTACCCGCAAGGCGGCGCGCTGCCACCCGGGGCCTATGTCCAGGCCATGCTGGGTGCCTCGCAGGCCCGCCTGCTGACAGTGAAAGTCGCCGCACTGCGCCGCGGCGCCGAGGGCTGGCAGCTGCTGGACGCCAGTGGCGCCGAGATCGCCGGGGCGCCGCTGGTCGTGCTCGCCGGTGGCCATGAGGGCCAGGTCTTGCTGCAAGACCTGGCCCCGGAAATTCCGCTGACGAGACAGCGCGGCCAGTTGAGCCACCTGAGCCCCGCGCCCGCGCCTCGCCTCCCGGTGGCCGGCCTCGGCTACGCGATGAGCGACGGCGCGGGCGGCATCTGGTGCGGCGCCACCAGCCAGGACGAGGACATGGACCCGACGCTGCGCGCCAGCGACCACGCGGCCAACCTGGCGCAATGGGCCAG
>NZ_LYVQ01000466.1 GCF_001984095.1 Pelomonas sp. KK5 | reverse complement strand
AGTTCTTCGAACCATGGAACGGATTCGGGAACTCGGGGAGGGCGATGCGTACAAGGGTCTGTGGGATCGCAATTGATGCTTGAAGTCAAATCTGAAGTGCCACACCTCTAGGACCGAGCAAAGAGCTCGCCCTGGGTCCTAAATCCCAGGTGATGCCTGGGACGGTTGTTCATATCTCGAACGACTCGGTCGCAGTCCGCCATGGCCGCGAATGCTGCAAATCTTCAGAAACCTGCGGACATCAACATCGAATGCGCTGGGCATGTAATCAGTAGCGCCGTCCTAAGCACAGCACACTGCTGCAAACAACAGTTCCGGAACAGGGAGACTCGATGATTCATCCCGCCAGAACCCTGGCATTGATCGCAGCCATCCTCGGCACGCAATCAGCTTGTGTTTCCGTGTTGACGGAAAGCGGCCCCGTCAAGGAGAAGCTCCAGCTGATCAGCGCCGGTCACACGGGCTGTCTTCCGCAAGACAACGATGTGAAAGTCATTGCCTTTCACCCGGGTGGCGATGGCGTGTGGAACGCCACATGCAAGGATCGAAAATACCTCTCCACCACCACCGCAACGACTGGCAGCAACGTGTACAGCTGCGCCCTTGCTCAATGATCTGCCCGGCCCTTGCGGCCTGCGACTAGCCTCCCACCTTCTCCGGCTTCGGCGCCCCCGCATTGCTCCTCGGCCTTGTCGTCGGCGGCTGCTGCTCCACCCTCGCCTTCCCCACCTGCTGCTTCAAGGCCGCCATCGTCGTCCCCAGCTCCAGCCTGGCCGCCTTGAGCCCGTCAGCATCCTGCGCCGCCGCCTTCTGCACGCGCTTCGCCTTCGCCTGGAACCCCGCCAGCGCGCCCGCTGCGCCCTTCAAGGCCTCCTCCTTGCCCTTCTGTGAAGGATCGACCGCCGCGGCCTTGGACGCCAGCAGCGCGTGATGCAGCCGCTGCGCGGTCTCGCTGCGCACCCGCAGCGATTCCTCGTGCGCCCCGATCGCCGTCTCCAGCGCCGTGGTGTCCGGCAGCACCGCGTCGCCGCCGGTGCCCGCCGCCTTGCGCAGCGCCTTGCCTGCCTCGGTCAATGCCTGCTGCTGCGCCTCCAGCTCGGCCGAGGTGGCCTCCGCCGCCTCCTGCACGCCGTCGAACTCGCCCAGCAGGCCTTCCACCAGCGTGGCCTCGCCGATCGCCAGCTTCACCCCATCCGCGCCGCGGCGGAAGGCGGCCCAGCAGGTCAGCGTCAGCTCGATCTCCGCGGGCACCCACTTGGGCAGTTCCTCGCTGTTGTCGCGGTAGATGCTGACGTCGTCCTCGTAAAACACCTCCAGGTACTTGACGACCTTGTGCGTGTCGGCCTTCTCGTCGTTCAGCGAGGCCTCGGTCAGGCCGCAGGCCTTCATCGCGCCGCGGGCCAGCGGGTCCTTCAGCACCACCGCGCCCCAGGCCAGCGAATACTTGGCCAGCGTCGGGTTCAGCTGCCGCGCCTCCAGGCCCATGCGGCGGTTGGCGGGGTTGGCCAGCGCCTTCTTCGTCGCCTTCCAGCCGGCCTCGACGTCGTACTTGTTCTTCAGGTCCATCAGCAGC
>NZ_LYVQ01000465.1 GCF_001984095.1 Pelomonas sp. KK5 | reverse complement strand
CGCAGGGCCAGCGGCAACTCCGTGCGTCGGGGATCGGCCCCGGGCTGGAAGGCTGCCGGTTCGCGCGCCCCGGTGTCGGCATGCCACAGCCAGGGATCGAGGCCCGCGGCCCGCAGGCTCAGCCGGCCCGACCAGGGCTGGTCGCCGGGGTTGCTGACGAAGTACAGTTCGCCGCCGCCGTCGAGCCGTCGATGCCGGACCTGCAGGGGCGGCGCGGCGATCCAGTCCGGCGCCAGGCCGAGTTGCCCGAGGGCGCGGGCCACGTCCTGCCCACAGAAGAGGCGGCCTTTGCCGATCGCGTGCGGCGCGCCTTGTTGTGCGCATCGGCCCCAGATCGCATCACGCAGCCGGCGAAATTCGGCCGGGTCGTCGGCGCCGCTCGGCGAATCCAGCGGCGCGCTGCCCAACACGCTGGCGCCGGCCTCCAGCAAGTCCCGCAGCCGGCGCAAGGCGGGCACGCTCATCCGCTGGCTGGCACCGCCCAGCACCAGCAACTGCCACCGCGCGCTGCTGGCCGACGAGCCCAGGACGCCATCGACGACCTGTAGCCGTTCGAACAGATCGTCCGGCCCGATGAAGTCGAAACCGTAGCCCGGCGGGATCGCGTCGATCGGCCGGTCGCCGAAGAGCGCGGTCACCGGCCCCTCCTCGCCGATGAAGTACGCGATGTCTGCCACCGGCTCGCCCTGCTGCATCAGGAAGGCGCTGCGCGACAGGTAGTCGATCCAGGCGCGCGCCGGCTCGGCCCAGGTCTCGTGGCGGGTCAGGTATTGCCCGAGGAAAGGCGCCAGTGCCATGCCCGGCGCGCGATCGTCGGGCTGGTGCGTGGAGGCGTGGATCAGGAAGCGGTTGACGCCAAGGGCCAGCGCCAGGTCGGCCGTGGGTTTCAGTTCCGCCGGGCCTAGCGCCCAGGGCCAGCCGAAGGAGGTGAAGCTCTCGGCGGCCACGACGGGCTTGCCGCGCACATGGGCCACCGAGGCCGCGCCCTGCAGGTCGGCCAGGTAGGTGGGCCGCGGCGCATCCTCGCCCGGCAGCAGGGTCCACAGCGCGCCGACCGGCACGTCCGCATGGCCGCGCATCGCCAGGTCGTCGCCGAGCTGCGGCCGGTGGTCTTCCAGCGCCTCGGCGTAGCTGCTCATGCCGCGCTCGCGGGCGGCCTGGGCCAACGTGCCGTAGTGCTCGCGGGCCAGCAGCTGCGCGATCGTGCGGCGGAAGTCCCAGAGGAAGCGATCGCTGCGCGCGGCGCTGCCGACGACCACGCCGGTCAGCGCCGGCAGCCAGGGCTTCGCGTCATAGCCGCGCAGCTCGCGGAAGCGCGCCAGCATGTGCTCGGTCCAGTTCTGCGGGCCGGATTCGATGCTGTCGCTGAGCAGCGCCTGTGGGCCGCCGTCGAACAGGTCGAGGTAGTGGTCCACATAACGACGAACCCGCTCGCCATCGAGCTTGTCCACTTCGAGGCCCGTGGCTTCCTCCGGCGCCGGGCCGTTGCGATGGCCGGTCAGCGAGGCCGCCAGGCGCAGCACGACCCAGTCGCCGGGCGGCGGGGTCCAGTCGAGGCGGCCGTCGGCCTGCAGGCGCGGGCTAAGGT
>NZ_LYVQ01000464.1 GCF_001984095.1 Pelomonas sp. KK5 | reverse complement strand
CCATCAGCGCGGCGTCCACATGCCGGCCCTCGCGGGCTGCCGCCAGCGCGAAGGTGTCGGCCGCGATGCTGACGGTGGCCGGGTAGGCGCGCAGCGCCGCGACGGTCGGCGCCACGGCCTCTCGCGCGCGGCCCAGCTGCACCAGCGCGAAGGCCTGGTTGCTGAGGATCAACGCCTTCACCTTGGGCCGGAACTCGCCGGCATCGACATGGCGCTGCGCCGCGGCGACCGCCTCGTCGAAGCGGCCCTCGATCAGCAGCTCGTCGGTGATGTGGGCGCGGCAGACGGCGGCCAGCGCCTCGAAGCCGCAGCGCGCGCTCAGCTGCTCCAGCTCCTGGTAGCGCAGCAGCGGGCGCAGTGGCGGCTGCTCGTCATCGTCGTGGCCATGCTCCTCGCCATGCGGCAGGTTGCCCATGATGGTGGCGGTCAGGCGGATGCGCAGCGGGATCTCGGCCTCGTCGATCTGCAGGAACTCGGCCCGCATATGGGCCGCCTCGGACTGCAGGCCGGGACGCGATTCGTAGAGCCGGATCAGCTGGGCCAGCGCGCCGTAGCGGCCGACCGTGTCGCCGATGGCGCGGTAGTCCTGCAGCGCGCGCAGCGCCAGCTCGGTGGCGAACTCGCGGCTGCCGTCGGCATAGTGAGCGGCGCCGTAGGCCAGGCAGGCGGCGGCGCGCAGCGAGGGCAGCGCGTCCTCCAGCACGTCCAGCGGCACGCGGTACTGCACGATCTCGGCGTAGTGGTGGGCGAAGGTATCCAGCCGCGAGAGCGCCACCACCAGGCCGGCCAGCACGTCGCCCTCGCGGGCCTCGCAGGCCCAGGCGAGCGCGGCGCGCACGTTGTGGCGCTCGGGCAGGTAGCGCTCGGCCCACTGGGCATCGCGCATGGCGACGAAGTCGGCCTCGGCGGTGTCGAACCAGCGGGCCACCACATGCGCATGGCGGCGGCGCAGCGCCGGCAGCTCGCCGGCCTCGGCCAGCTTCGTCGCGGCATAGTCGCGCGCGCTCTCGTAGAGGAAGAAGCGCGGCACCGGGCCGGCCTCCTGCACGCGCTGCACCAGCGACTTGTCCACCAGCGTGCCGAGCACCTCGACGGCGGCCCATTCGTCCAGCCCGTCGGGCGTGTCCTCGGGGTCGCGGGTGACCTGGCGGGCCATCTGCGCGGTGAAGCCGCCCAGGAAGGGTTCGAGCCGGCGGAACACCTTCTGCTCGGCCGCGCTCAGCAGGCCGTAGCTCCAGTCGAAGGTGCTGCGCAGCGTCAAGTGCCGCGCCGGTGCGCCGCGCGGGGCGGCGAGCAGGCGCAGGCGCTGGTCCAGCTGCTCGTGGACCGAGGCCAGGCCCAGCGTGCCGATGCGGGCCGCCGCCATCTCGATGGCCAGCGGCAGGCCGTCCAGCTGGCGGCACAGGTCGACCACGCGGGCCACGTTGCCCTCGTCCAGCACGAAGTGGCGGTCCGCCGCGCGGGCGCGCTGGCACAGCAGGCGCACCGAGGCGCTGAGCGCGGCGGCTTCGAGGCCCGCGTCAGCGGCCGGCACGTCCAGCGGCTCGAGCCGGTAGACCTGCTCGCCGGGCAGGCGCAGCGGCTCCTGCG
>NZ_LYVQ01000463.1 GCF_001984095.1 Pelomonas sp. KK5 | reverse complement strand
CCCCGCCGCCGCCGGTGGTGGTGGTGCCGGTGCAGCCGCCGTCGCCGACGGTGCTGCCGACGGTTGCGGCCGTGGCCGCAGCGCCGGCCCCGGTCGTGCGGCTCGCGGGCGCGCTCGACTTCGGTCTCGAAGCACCATTGGCCAGCAACACCTGGGTGAATGAATGGGTTGCAGGATCGCGCCAAACAGCGCCCAATGATTGGAAGCTGACGATTTGACGATGAATGCTTGGTTGGAGGGAACCACGATGAGCACCTATCGCATCGCGCTTGTCGCCGCAGCCGCGGCGCTGGCACTCGCCCAGGCCGCGACGGCGGCCACATTGAGCGGCACGGCCACGCCGGGCACGACCACGGTCGGGGCCACCGGGACAGTGGTGGCGGACATCACCGTGTCCGACCCGGTCGACCTGTTCGGCGCCACGCTGAACCTGTACTGGGAGCCGGGGCTGTCCTTCAATGGCATCGACGCCACGGTCTTCGGCATGAGCCTCGCGGACTTCACCGCGCAGTTCGACCCGAGCCTGACGCAGGTCAGCACCGCGCCCGATCCCGCCATGCCCGGCTACGAGCACTACGGCATCTCGCTGCTGGCCAACATCGTGCCGCCGAGCCTGGCGGCCGGGCCGGTGGCGGTGAGCTTCAGCTTCATCGGCGTGGCCAGCGGCGTGCAGAAGGTGCATCTGGACCTGCTGCTGACCGATGCCTCCGACTTCAGCGACATCCCGCTGACGCTGGACAGCACCGTCACCGTCTCGCCGGTGCCCGAGGCGCCGCCGGCCGTGATGCTGGCCGCCGGCCTCGGTGTGCTGGCGCTGATGGCCCGCCGCCGTCGCTCCTGAAATCGCAGCGCGGAGCACGCCCCGAGCGGGCAGGGCGCTCCGCCACATCGACCGCCGATGAACGCCCGCCACGAGATCCCTCCTTCCGTCGCTGCTGATGCCGCCTGGGCCGCGCTGGCCTCGGCCGAATCGGCCGAGCAGCTGTGCCGCGCCTGGCTGGCCGTGCTGTGCAGCCTGGTGCCCGGCGTGCAGGTGGGCCTGCTGCTGCTGCAGGACGCCGAGGGGTCCTACGTGCCCGCCGCCGCCTGGCCCGAGGGCACCGAGCTGCAGCGGCTCGCGGACGTCGCGCGCGAGTGCCTGACGACCCGCCAGGGCGTGCGCCGCCAGCAGCCCGGCGAGCCGACGCAGCTGGCCTATCCGCTCGCCGCCGGCGCCACGCTGCATGGCGCGGTGGTGGTCGAGATGCTCGACGCCAGCCCCGAGGCGGCGCGGCTTTCCGCCCGGCTGACGCACTGGGGCGCCGGCTGGATGGCCGACCTGTTCGACCAGCGCGAGCTCGGCGCGGCGCGGCGGCGGCTCGATGAATCGGCCTTCCTGTTCGAGGTCTCGCTGGCCGCGCTGGCCGAGAGCGATTTCGGGCAGGCGGGGCTGACGCTGGTCAACAAGCTGGCGGCACGCTTCGGCTGCCACCAGGTGCAGCTGGCGATGGCCCAGGGGCCGCAGCTGGAGACGACGGCCGTCTCGCACTCGGCCTGGTTCGACGAGCGCGCCAACCTGACCGCGCTGGCTCGCGCCGCGATGGCCGAGGCCTTCGACC
>NZ_LYVQ01000462.1 GCF_001984095.1 Pelomonas sp. KK5 | reverse complement strand
CGCCAGCGCGGCAGGTCCACCGCCAGCTCCATCGGCAGCCAGCGGGCCAGCAGTTGGGTTGAGACATAGATGCGCCCGTCGACGCGCACGGCCAGGCGCGGCTCGAACTGCTGCTCGCGCTCGCCGATGCGCACGCGGGCCTGGGCCAGGTCGAGCGCGAACTCGCGGCCGTCGGGCAGGCGGCCGGTGGCGGTGGCGCGCGCGTCGTCCACCTTCAGCGGGAGCTGCAGCAGCTCCGCGACGTCGCCCAGCGGCAGTAGCACCTGGTAGCCCTGCTGGAAGGCCGGCATCCACTGCGGCAGGTCGCGGCCGGCCAGCTGCACCTGCAGCGCCCGCATCTCCTGGGCGATCGCTTGCGGGAGCAGGGCCAGCAGGCCCAGGGTCATGACGAGGACGCGGGCGATGCAGGAAGAGCGGTTGCGGGTGCGGCTCGGCATGAGGGAAGCAAAGGAGCCGCGGTCTTGTTGTCAGGGCAGGGCCAGGCTGGCCTCGGCCAGCAGCCGGGCGCCGGCCTCGGGCCGCTCGCGGTAGCTGACCTTCAGCGTGCCCGCGGGCAGCGGCCGGCCCTCGGGCAGCTGCAGCGGCAGCACGGCATGCCGCGCCGCATTGGGCACGTAGACGGCCACGCCGCCCGCCTTGGCCAGCGGCACGGTGACGCCGTCGCGGGTGGTGATGCTGACTTCCAGGTCGCCGTAGACCGAGGCATTGCCCTCGCGCAGCATCTGCAGCGAGACGCTGCCGCCGGGCGCCGCCGGGCTGGGCGGCAGCAGCTGCAGCTCGCCGAGGCTGACCCGGCCCTGCGTCGCGCCCTGGCGCACGATCACCGGGATCGAGGCGCCCACCAGCGCGTTGATCGTCACCGACAGGCCACCCGCCGCATTGCGCCGGGCCGCGTCTTCCAGGCTGCTGGCGCCGCTGGCCTCGGCCACCCGCTCGAACTGCAGGTGCGAGCGGTACTCACCGCCCGCCAGCTCGGCCGGCTTGCGCAGCAGGATGCGCACGATCTGCGAGCCGCCCGGCGGGATCGTCACCTGGTGCGGCGAGAAGCGCAGCATCGCATCGGCGAACTGCTCGCCCGGGCCGGGCTCGGTGATCGGCGTGAACTCGCCGTTGGGCCCCATGCGGCGGTTGACCAGGCTGATGCGGTAGGTCTCGGGCGTCGTGCCCTGGTTCATCAGTTCGACCTGGGCGGCTCGCTGCTTGTCGAACACGATGCGGGTGGGGAACAGCATCAGGTCGGCCCGCGCCGTCTGCGCCAGCACGGCCAGGGCGAGGGCCGCGGCGACGCGGACGAAGAGGGCTGGCGTCATCGCGGAGGTCCTTGTGCTCATTGGTAATCGATGCTCACGTTGAAGCTGCCGCTGTAGCTGCCCGGCGTCTGCGCCAGGCCCACGCTGAGCGTGGCGCCGATCGACAGCAGCAGCGTGCCGCCGGCCGACAGCACGCCGCTGCCGCTGGGGCTGCTGGTGAAGCCGTTGAGGGCCATGGTGGCGGGGCCGGCGCTGAGCAGCACGGTGCCGTCGGCCGGCAAGGTGATGGCGATCGCGGCGTTGGAGGTGCCGCTGATGTTGATCGTGGCGGCGCTGGCCGGGCTGTCCTGG
>NZ_LYVQ01000461.1 GCF_001984095.1 Pelomonas sp. KK5 | reverse complement strand
TGGTGGAGGCCTTGGCGTTCAGGTCCAGCTCGACGATGCCCAGGTCGGCCATCGACTTCAGCTCGCCCGCGTCGGTCTTGCCGTCGTGGTTGGCGTCCACCCAGACCTTCAGCTGGTTGAAGTGGGCGTCGGCCGCGGTGAGCTTGCCGTCGTGGTTGGTGTCCTGCGCTGCCATGGCCTGGTAGCCGTTGGCCGCGTGCTGGCCGTTGGCGAGCACCGTGCCGGTGCCGAACAGCTCGGCGCCGCTGTTGATCTTCCCGTCGTTGTTCAGGTCGATCGCGAGCAGGCCGTCGCCGCCGGCGGTCCAGCCGTACTTCTGGCTGTTGCCGGTGTTGTTCAGGTCGAAGTTGACGCCCTGGGCCGCCGAGGTCGTGTGCACCCCGTTGCCGTTCAGGTCCAGCACGATCGGCGAGGTCAAGAACAGCGAGTCGAGCTGGGTGCCGGACAGCGCGCCCATCGCCTCGGTGTTGGCCAGCAGCGCGGTGACCTGGGTCATGCTCAGCTTGGCGATGTCCGCGGCCTCGAAGCCGGGCGCCTGGTCGGAGGTCATCACCGACAGGTCGCCGGTGGTGAGGCCGCCGATCTGGCTGCCGGTCAGCGCGGTGAGGTCGGCCGAGCTCAGGGCCAGGAAGTGGTCCGTCGTCAGCGCGCCGATCTGGGCCGAGGTGAACAGCGAGATCTGCGTCGTCGAGAACGCATGGATGTCGTCGGTCGTGAAGGCATGGACCTGCGCGGTGCCCAGCGACTGCAGCTGGCTGCTCGTCATCGAGGTGACCTGGTCGGTGCTCAGCGCGGCGATCTGGTCGGTCGTCAGGCTGTGCAGGGCCAGGGTCGTGATCGCGCGGATCTCGTCGGTGGCGATGGCGCCGAGGTCGTCCGAGTCGATGCCCTGGATCTGCGTGCTGGTCAGCGCCGCGAAGTGCACGCTGGTCAGCGCGCCGATCTGGTCGGAGCTCAGCGCATGCAGGTCGGCCGAGCTGAGCGCGCGGATGTCGCCGGTCGACAGGCCGTGCAGCGTGTCGGTGCTGAAGGTGGCGATCTGGTCGGAGTGCATCGCGCCGATCTGCGCGGTGGACATCGCCAGCACCTGGCCGGAGCTGAAGGCGCCGACGTCGTCGGTGCTCATGAACCCGATCTGCACGGTCGTCAGCGCCTGCACCTGCACATTGCTCAGCGCCTGGATCTGGTCGCTGCCCAGCGCGTCGAGCTGGCCGCTGGAGAAGGCGCGCAGCGCGCCGCTGGACAGGGCCCGCAGGTCGTCGGTGCTGAGGTTGACGATGTGGTCGGTCGTCAGGCCCGCCACCTGGGCCGAGCTGAGCACGGCGGCCTGGGCGGAGCTGAGGGCGACGATGTCGTCGGTGGTCAGCGCGTGGATCTGGGCCGAGCCCATCGCCTTGATGCCGGCGGAGCCCAGCGCGACGACATCTTCCGTCGTCATCGTGGCGATCTGCGCGGTGCCGATGGCGGCGACCTGGCTGCTGGTCAGCGACGGGATCTGCGAACTGGTCAGCGCGTTCAGCGTGTCGCTGCCCATCGCGGCGACCTGGGCCGTCGTGAGCTGCTGCACCTGGCCGGTGGTCAGCGCGCCGATCTGGTCGCTGTCCAGCGCG
>NZ_LYVQ01000460.1 GCF_001984095.1 Pelomonas sp. KK5 | reverse complement strand
GCGCCGGGCTGGCGGCGCTGTGGCTGCTGCGCCAGGAGCGCGAGGCGCGGGCCGGCGAGGCGCGGGCCCGGCAGCTGATGCTGGACCTGGGCGCGCAGCGCGAGCAGGCGCTGGCGGCCGGGCGCGAGGCCCGGGCCCGGCTGACGCAGCTGCACCATGAGCTGGCCACGCCGCTGCATGCGATCACCGGCTATGCGCAGCTGCTGGAGATCGAGGGCGCCGCGCTGGCCGAGCCGGCGCGGCTGTGGGTCGAGGGCCTGCAGGCCGCGGCCTGGCATCTGCAGGCGCTGTCCGAGCAGCTGCTGGACCCGCAGCGCGACGCGGCGGCGCTGCAGACGGCGCCGGTGCCGCTGGCGCCGCTGGTCGGCCAGGTGCAGCGGATGCTGCGCCTGCAGGCCCGGCAGGCGGACGTGCGGCTGATGTTCACCGACCACAGCGGCGGCGATGCGCGCGCGCTGGGCGACGCGCTGCGGCTGCGCCAGCTGCTGCTGAACCTGGCCGGCAATGCGATCAAGTACGGCCGCCGCGGCGGGCTCGTGCGCATCGAGCTGGCGCGGGCCGACAGCGGCCAACTGCTGCTGCGCGTGATCGACAACGGCATCGGCATGGACCGGGCACAGCTGGCCCGCCTGTTCGAGCCCTTCAACCGCCTGGGGCGCGAGCGCAGCGCGATTCCCGGCAGCGGCATCGGCCTGGCCCTGAGCCGGCAGCTGGTGCAGGCCATGGGCGGGGATATCCGTGTCGAGAGCCAGGCCGGCGTCGGCACGACCGTGGAACTGCGTCTGCCGGCCATTCCTTGACGACAAGGACGAAGGAGAACGCCGATGGCATCGATGTTGTTCCGCGCGGGCCTGGGCTCGCTGAAGCTGCGCATTGCGCTGATGGCCGTGTCGGTGATCGCGCTGAGCGTGGCGATGACGGTCTTCCTGGTCTCGCGCGACACGCGGCTCCGGGCCGAGCAGTCGATCGTCGACTCGGCGCTGGATGTGGACACGGTGGCCAAGACCATCTCCTCGCGCCTGCTCAACCGCGAGCAGGCGCTGAGCCGCGCCGCCGAGCTGTGGCCCGGCGCGCAAGGCGATGCGCAGGCCTTCCTGTCGCAGCAGGCGGTGCTGGCGGTGCTGTTCTCGCATGTCTTCGTCGCCGCGGCCGATGACGGGCGGGTGCTGGCGGTGGGCAGCGAGGCCGGCGTGGGCGGCGGCCGCCGCGTGCTGCTGGGCCGGTCCTATTTCGAGCAGGCGCGGCAGGGGCGGGCGGTGGCCATCTCGGAGCCGCTGGACGACGAGGGCGACGGCCAGCGCCTGGGCGTGGTGCTGGCCGTGCCATTGCGCGATGCCGGAGGCCGCGTGACCGCGGTGCTGGGCGGCGTGCTGCGCACCCAGACCGACCGCTTGCTGACCGACTCGACGGCGGCCAGCGCGCTGAGCCAGGACCCGATCGAGACGGTGGTCACCGATGCCGCGGGCCGCATCGTCTCGCATCCCGATCCCGCCTGGCTGCGCCGCGATGCCGCCGCCGACCCGCGCCTGGCCGAGGCGATGGCGCGCTGGCGCCGCGAGGGCGCGCCGCTGGAGTCGCAGGCCTGGGCCTGGCGCACCGGGCCGCAGTTCGTCGCGATGGCGGCGGTGCCGCAGGCGGGCTGGATGGTGA
>NZ_LYVQ01000459.1 GCF_001984095.1 Pelomonas sp. KK5 | reverse complement strand
GTCGAGCTGCCCGCCGCGAAGGCGGCGCGCAGCACCGTCGCCAGCTTGGCCGCATCGGCGTTCTTCAGGTAGACGACGTGGATGTTGCTGCCACCGCTGCTGTCGCTGCTGGGCTGGTCCAGCTTGGCGATGATCGCGCGCGCGGCCGACAGCCGCGCCGGGTTCGACGCGCGCAGGATCAGCGCGTTGCTGCGCGGATCGGCCAGCACGCTGAGGGCGGAACTGCCTGCCGACGCGACCACCGGCACGCCCGGCGTGGTCGTGCCGCCCGAGCCGTCGGCCAGCTTCTGCACCAGCGTGGCCACGTCCGAGGCCACCGCATACTTCAGCGGCACCACCTCGATGTCGGTGCTGCCCGGCGTGTCCAGCGCGGCGATCACCTTGGCCAGGCGCTGCAGGTTCTCCGCATAGTCGGTGATGACCAGCGAGTTGGTGCCGGGGTTGGCGTTGATCGTGTTGTTGGGGCTGATCAGCGGGCGCAGCACGGCCACCAGGTTGTTCGCGTTCTCGTGGTCCAGCCGGAAGATCTGCGTGACCACCTGGTCGCCGCGCGGCGCGCTGCTGCGGCCTTCGTTGACGGTGACGGTGCCGGTCTGCAGCTTGGCGTCCGCCTCGGGCACGACCTTGTAGAGCCCGGCCGCCTCGACGACGGTGAAGCCCAGCGTGCGCAGCGCGGCCAGGTAGTTCAGGTAGGCCTGCTGCACGCTGACCTGCTGCTCGCTGTACAGCGTGATCTGGCCCTTGACGCGCGGGTCGATGATGAACTGGCGGTTCATCATCACGCCGATCGCGCGGGTGACGGCCTCGATGTCCGCGTTGACGAAGTTCAGCGTCACCGGCGTGGCCGCCTTCAGCGCCGGGCCCTGGCTGCGCGGCGCGGCGGCCAGGGCGAAGGTCGGGGCGAGGCCGAGCAGCGCGAGAGCCAGGGTGAGGTTGCGGGTATGCATGATCATCCGATCGAAATGACGGAGCGCGCGCCTTGGCGCCGCCCGATGATGTTCAGGAGATTGTCGAGAGCGGCCTCGCGGCCCGGGGCGGCGGTGGCCTCGCCGCGGAATTGCACGCGCCTGCCGGTGCCGAAGCCACCCTGGCCGGACAGCAGCAGCGCCCCTTCCAGCGTGCTCAGCTGCAGGCTGCCGCCCTTGCCGTCGGGCGCGCCGACGAGGCTCATGCGGTAGCTGCCCAGCGGGTCCAGCGTCGACACGCGCGAGGACAGGTTCAGCAGGTCGACGTCAAGCCGGCCGGTCTGGCGCCATTGGCCCCCGGCCTCGTCCAGCTGCAGCGCCTGGGCCTGCAGCCGCAGCGTGCCGCCCAGTTGCAGCGTGTTCCACGGCGTGCCCAGGCCGGCCAGCACCGCGGCCGGCCAGCGCAGCAGCCAGTCCTTGCCGGTGCCGTCGATGGCGATCTCGGTGCGGCCGAAGCCGGGCTTGATGCGCAGCTGCAGCTCGCCGTTGATGCAGCAGTCCTGCCGTGCGCTCAGGCGCAGGCCGCCGAGGCCCTGCGGGCTCATCTGCCAGTGCAGGCGGTCGGGCAGGCTGGCAGCGTCGCGGCTCTCGGCGCCGCCGGCCAGCACCAGCAGGCCGCTGCCGTTCCAGATGCTGCCGCGGGTGTCGGTGATCAGCACCCGGCCGCCGCTGGCCGTGGCCAGGCCGCGCGC
>NZ_LYVQ01000458.1 GCF_001984095.1 Pelomonas sp. KK5 | reverse complement strand
AGTCTGGCCCGGTGTGCCCGGGTCGTTGAGGACCGGCACATCGTTGACCGCGATGACGTTGATCGTGACGGTGGCCGTCTCGGTCACACCGCCGGAGGTCACGGTGTAGCTGAACGTCGTGCTGCCGTTGAAGTTCGCTGCCGGGGTGAAGGTCATCGTGCCGTCGGCGGCGAAATTTACAGTGCCACCGCTGGCCGGCTGCGTGATCGACGTGACCACGGCGCCACTGTTCTCGAAGCTGTCGTTGGCCAGCACGTTGAAGGTGATCGGCGTGTCTTCGTCGGTGGTGACCGTATCGGCCACGATGTCGGCGACCGCATTGACGCCGACCTTGATCGTGGCCTGCACCGTGCCGCCATGGCCGTCGCTGACGGTTACAACGAAGCTGTCCGGGCCGTTGTAATCCGCCGTCGGCGCATACCTGTAGGAGCCATCGGCGGCGATGCTGACGGTGCCGTGGGCGGCCGCTGTCGTCACGGCGTAGCTCAGCGCGTCGTTGTCGACATCGCTGGCGCCGATCTGGCCGACGTATGCCGTGTCCTCGTCGGTCGTGCCGGAGTACGTGCCGGTCGTCGGGTCGAAGGTCTGACCCGGCGTGCCTGGATCGGTCAGCACCGGCGCGTCGTTGACCGCAGTCACGTTGACGGTGACGGTGGCCGTCTCGGTCACACCGCCGGAGGTTACCGTGTAGCTGAAGCTGGTGCTGCCGTTGAAGTCGGCGGCCGGTGTGAAGGTCATCGTGCCGTCGGCGGCGAAGCTGACGGTGCCGCCGGCGGCCGGCTGGGTGATCGAGGTGACGGCGGCATTGCTGTTCTCGAAGCTGTCGTTGGCCAGCACGTTGAACGTGACGGGTGTGTCTTCATCGGTGGTGATCGTGTCGGCGACGATGTCGGTGACCGCATTGATGCCGACGTTGACGGTCGCCTGCACGGTGCCGCCGTGCCCGTCGCTGACAGTGACGACGAAGCTGTCCGGGCCGTTGTAGTCCGCCGTCGGCGTGTAGGTGTACGCGCCGTTGGCATCGACAGTGACGGTGCCGTGGGATGCCGTTGTCGCAACGGTGTAGCTCAGCGGATCGTTGTCCGCATCGGTGGCGCCGATCCGGCCGGTGTAGGCGGTGTCCTCCTGGGTCGTGCCCGAGTAGGTACCCGTCGTCGGATCGAAGGACTGGCCCGGCGTGCCCGGGTCCGTCAGCACCGGCACATCATTGACGGCAGTGACGTTGACCGTCACGGCCGCGGTTTCGGTCACGCCGCCCGAGGTCACCGTGTAGGTGAAGCTGGTGCTTCCGTTGAAGTTGGCGGCCGGGGTGAAGGTCATCGTCCCGTCGGCGGCGAAGCTGACGGTGCCGCCGGTGGCCGGCTGGGTGATCGAGCTGACGATGGCGCCAGAGTTCTCGAAGCTGTCGTCGGCCAGCACATTGAAGGTGACCGGCGTGTCCTCATTGGTGGTCACCGTATCGGCCACGATGTCGGCGACCGCATCGATGCCCACCTTGACGGTTGCCTGCAGGGTGCCGCCGTGGCCGTCACTGACAGTGACGACGAAGCTGTCCGGGCCGCTGTAGTCCGCCGTCGGCGTATAGGTGTACGCCCCGTTGGCGTCGATGGTGACGGTGCCGTGGGATGCCGCTGTCGTAACGGTGTAGCTCAGCGCATCGTTC
>NZ_LYVQ01000457.1 GCF_001984095.1 Pelomonas sp. KK5 | reverse complement strand
CGACGATGTCGCCGGTGGTCAGCGCATGGATCTGGGCCGAGCCCATGGCCTTGAGGCCGGCGGTGCCGAGGGCGACGACGTCTTCCGTCGTCATCGTGGCGACCTGCGCGGTGCCGATGGCGGCGACCTGGGCGCTGGTCAGCGAAGGGATCTGCGAGCTGGTCAGCGCGTTCAGCGTGTCGCTGGCCAGGCCGGCGATCTGCGCGGTGCTCAGCTGGGCCACCTGGGCGGTCGTCAGCGCGCCGATCTGGTCGCTGGAGAGGGCGCCGAGCTGGCTGCTGGACAGCGCGCGCAGCGCGGCGCTGTTGAGCGCGCGCAGGTCGTCGGTCTCCAGGTTGGCGAGCTGGGCGGTGCCCAGGCCGGCCACCTGGGCCGAGCTGAGCGCATTGGCCTGGGCGGTGCTCAGCGCGACGATCTCGTCGGTGCTGAGCGCGTGGATCTGGGCCGAGCCCAGCGCCTTGATGCCGGCAGTGCCGATGGCCACCAGGTCATCGGTGGCCAGCGTGGCGATCTGGGCGGTGCTGAGGCCGGCGAGCTGGGTGGACTTCAGCGCGGCAGCCTGGTCGGTGGTGATGGCGATCAGGCCGTCGCTGCTCAGCGCGTTGAGCTGGCTGCTGGTCAGCGAGCGGATGCCGGACGTGCCGAGGGCGACGATGTCCTCGGTCGTCATCGTGCCGACCTGGGCGGTGCCGATGGCGGCGACCTGGCCGCTGGTCAGCGAGGGGATCTGGGTGCTGGTCAGCGCGTTCAGCGTGTCGCTGCCCATGCCGGCGATCTGGCCGGTGGTGAGCTGGGGCAGCTGGGTGCTGGTGAAGGCGGCCACCTGGTCCGAGGCCAGCGCGCCGAGCTGCGAGCTGCTCAGCGAGCGCAGCGCGCCGGAATTGATGACAGCCAGGTCGGCCACCTCGAAGGCGGCGAACTGGCTGCTGCTGATGAAGCTGAAGGCGGCGGAGCTGAGGCTGCCCACCTGGCTGGTGGTCAGCGCCTGGATCTGGTCTGAACTGAAGGCGGCCCAGTCGGCGGACGTCAGGTGGGCCAGTGTCGTGGTCGACAGCTGCGCGATCTGAGTCGTGGACAGGTTGGAAATGATGGAAGCCATGTAGGAGCTCGCTCAGTAAAGGGGGCTGCTGACCATCGCCGCACCCGCGGTGCGAAACGATTCGTCACAGACAAACCAGAAATTTGCCTTTAGCCGTTCATCGGCATTTCGGTCTGGCTTTGCAAAACTTGAGGAAAGAAGTGCGCAGCAGGGGGCACAAGCCGCGGCGCGGACGGTTCGGGGAGACTGCATCGGACGAACGATCCGGTTTCAGATACCGCAATCCTAGGTTTCTAGGGGCTTGCGAGATCTTCGCAAAAAGTGTTGCTTTCCCGACTTGTTTAAGAAATGTAACGACCATGTCGACGTGAAGTTATCCACGTGAATGGGACGTTAGGTCGGGTGGTGGACCCCGCGGATGGGGTGTGCGACGAGTGGCGTTGACAGCGCGGAGGCCATCGGTGCGGTGGTCCTGGTCGACGATGAAAACACAAGGGGTCCGTCTCCGGACCCCTTGCTCAGCTTGCGCTCGGGTAACTGATTAGATCAGCGGCCCCCCGTGGCGCTTGCGCTCCTCTTCGTCCTGCAGCAGCTTCTGCTCCAGCAGCGTCTGGTGATGCGATGACGACGT
>NZ_LYVQ01000456.1 GCF_001984095.1 Pelomonas sp. KK5 | reverse complement strand
TGTGATGCTAAGCGTCAAGTATCGGTCGTCGGGCCCTGAGTAGTGATGGGGCTCGTCTGCCAGCTTTGAACCGTACCGGCGCTTTACTTGGATAACCGGAGTTCCAACGCGAACGCCGTCCTGTGTGACGATCTTCCTGGAATGCACGTCAATGCGCCGCAGCAGGCCATCCTCAAACATGAAGTACGTATCTGGGAAGCGCTTGGACCGCAGAAAGAAGCACCCGCGATCCTCGGGATCTGAGGGCTCTGACACCGACTCGTGCAGCGCGTTACCGTATTGCGCGACTGTCATGCCGAATCGGACAGGGCCGAGGCCGTTGGCGTTAATCAAACCAGCACTGCCGGCCGCGAAGGAAGCTCCTGCGTAAGACAGCACTACGAGCGAGGCGAGAGAGATCAGGCGTTGCAAGGTGCGGCCTAACGTTTGCGTTCAGCCGCGCCGTTAGGCGTCGGCTGGAACTGCGGGTTAGGCACCAACGCGGCCTCCCGCGGAGCGAATGCGCTGAAGAATGAAAGACTGAATCTCGGGTGAGATGCAGTCAAGAGGCAATGTGCTGAACTGCGCCTTGGAGAACAGGAACAGCCACACTGTTTCGAACTGCCAAAGCTCCTCAACGGAAGACCATCCGAGGGTCGTGGTCCCAAGTTTAGAACTGAAGGTAAACGAGGTCTCGCCGACGGAGAACGAAGCCTGCGAACCGCCCATTGCCCGGAATTTTGCCAGAGCGTTGCGGTAGTGGACGACATACAGCGCCCCTGCAAACGCCATGCCCAAAGCAAGCACAGAGGCAAGCACACCGACAACCCACGATGTATCTCCCTGCACGACAAGGGTGCCGAGTGTGGCAGCCAAGAGCAAGAGCACGAGCAAGAATCTAGTACCGACCGTGCGCCGCCAGAAGGCAAACACGGCATCACGCAGGATTCGCTCGCTGTAGATCAGTGTTGCTTCGTGGGTCATGGGCCTAACGATTGCGTTCAGCCGCGCTGTTAGGCGTCGGCTGGAACTGCGGGTTAGGCGGCGCGAACATGCTGCAGCCTAGCAAGATAGATCGAAATCGCGGCCGCAAAGGCGTTGAAACCAATGACAACCGGAACGGATGCAAAGAAATCAATCGTGAAACTGCTTCCCAGCAGGAAATTGAATGCCCCGCGGATTGGTGGATAGATCTGCAGCCACACGTTGAAGAATCCCCCGGCTGAAAAGAAGTACGAGGCCAGCGGCGACGACAGCACTGGGACATGAATACCCCAGAAAAGTTGATTCATGTGCAGCCAGCCATGCGACCTTCGCAACGCGAGCACTCCGCAATATCCACCGAATACATAGAGAAGCACAGCAAGCCCGGCCACGATGCCATCCATGACGCCAATGCCAGCACTTGCAATCGCCGTCGCCAGTGCAAACAGGCCTAGGGCCGCGCCGCCAATGCCCAGTAGCCCAAGGGCTACCAGCGCGGAGGTCGGAACGCGAATTGTCGCTTCCTCTTGGGCGGTAAGGCGGGATTCCCATATCTCAAATCTGGGAGACTCGTAGGGCGTCTCGCAAGATACACATTGCACAGAATCAGCTAACACCGACGTTCCGCATGAAGGACAAAACGGCATCTGCAGCCTAACGGTTGCGTTCAGCCGCGCCGTTAGGCGTCGGCTGGAACTGCGGGTTAGGCT
>NZ_LYVQ01000455.1 GCF_001984095.1 Pelomonas sp. KK5 | reverse complement strand
GCAGCTTCTCCTGCCGGCGGCGCGCGGTGACGACGACGGTTTCCAGCGCGGCGCCGGTGGCGGTTCCGGCGGCGGCGGGCGGCGGGGCTGCATCGGCGGCCGGGGCCGAATCCTGCGCGAACACGGCGGTGGCGGCGAGGGCTGCGGCGAGGGCGCCGGTGGCGGCGTGGGCATTCTTGATCGTCATCTGGCTTGTCTCCACGCGAGCCTTCGGTCGAGGCTCAGTGCGGCCAGTATTCACTTGAATTGATATCGATGTCAACAAACGAATCAAACAAACAAAAAGAAAGTGACCGACTATGTCGGAAGCTGATGACATCGATAGCAAAGAGCGGCATGATGCGGGCAAGTTCCAACCGTCCACCGATCATGAAGAACACTGCCCCGACCGCATCCGACCTGCCTGCTGCCCCGGCCGACACGCCCCGCGTGCCGCCGCTGGCCCCGTGGATCAGCCTCGAGGCGCGGCGCGCCTTCGATGGCCTGTTGCGCGAGGTGATACCGCCTTTCGCGACCATCGAGCAGACGCGCGCCTTCTACGACGGCGAGAACCGCAAGCGCCTGAAGGTGATGCGCGAGCTGTTCGCGGTGGAGACGGCGCCGCGGCAGATCGCCGGCGTTCCGGTGGATCTGGTCGTGCCGGCGGGCAGGGCGCTCGAGCTGGAACCCGGCGCGCCGATGCTGCTGTGCCTGCACGGCGGCGGCTTCGGCTGGGGCGCCGGTGCTGGCGCCCTGCTGGAAGCGGTGCCGATCGCGGCCGTCTCGGGCCTGCCGGTGGTGGCCGTCGATTACCGGATGGCGCCCGAGCACCGCTATCCCGCCGCGACCGACGATGTCGTCGCGGTCTATCGTGCGCTGCTGGCCGATCGCCCCGCCGCTGCGATCGGCCTGTTCGGCTGCTCGGCCGGCGCCATCCTGACGGCGCAGGTGCTGGCGCGCCTGCAGGCGGCCGGCGAGCCCCGGCCCGGCGCCACGGCGATGATGCACGCCAGCGGCATCGAGCTGGCCGGTGACCTGCTCGTGATGGCGCCGGCGCTGACCAGCCAGACGACGGTGACGGCCAGTTCCCGGCTGATCGACCTGCCGTATTTCGAGGGCGCGGACGCCGGCGACCCGATGGTGTTCCCCAGCGAGCATCCGCAGGTGCTGGCGGCCTTCCCACCCAGCCTGCTGATGACGTCGACGCGCGACTTCGCCGCCAGCTCGGTGGCGATGATGCACCGCCGCCTGCGCGCGGCCGGGGCCGAAGCCGAACTCTTCGTCTTCGACGGCCTGTGGCACGCCTTCCATATGTGGGGCGAACTGCCCGAGAGCCAGGAGCTCTATGCCCGCGTCGCCGAGTTCTTCCTGGCTCGTTTGCCGCGCTCCGGCGCCTGAGCGACGACGCCCCGCTGGCTGGTCTCCCGCACCACCAGCTGCACCGGCAGGACCTGGTCGAAGGGCTCGGCCGCCGGATCCGCGACGATCTGCAGCACGGTGCGGCTCAGCAGCCGGCCCACGCCATCCCACTCCTGGCGGATCGAGCTGAGCGCCGGCCGGTGCATGGCCGCGATCGGGTTGTCGTCGTAGCCGATCACCGCCACGTCGCCGGGAATCGACAGGCCGCGCGCCAGCAGCACGTCGCAGGCGCCGGAGGCGATGTAGTCGCTCGAGGCGACCAGGCCGTCGAAGGCCAGGCCCTCGTCGAGCGCCTGCGT
>NZ_LYVQ01000454.1 GCF_001984095.1 Pelomonas sp. KK5 | reverse complement strand
GCAGCAGCTCGGCGGCGGCGATCACCTCGCGCAGGATGGTGCCGGAGCCCAGCAGGCGCACCTGGGGTCCTTCGCCGTGCCGCGCGTAGCGGTACAGCCCCTTGACGATGTCCTCCGCCACGCCCTCCGGCAGTGTCGGCTGCGCGTAGTTCTCGTTCATCAGCGTGACGTAGTAGAAGACATCCTCCTGCCGCTCCAGCATCGCGCGCATGCCGTGGTCCAGGATCACGGCGAACTCGCCGGCGAAGCAGGGGTCGTAGGCGCGGCAGTTGGGCACCTGCGCCGCCTGCACGAGGCTGCTGCCGTCCTGGTGCTGCAGGCCCTCGCCGCCCAGCGTCGTGCGGCCGGCGGTGGCGCCCAGCAGGAAGCCGCGCGAGCGCTGGTCCGCGGCGGCCCAGATCGCATCGCCCACGCGCTGGAAGCCGAACATCGAGTAGTAGATGTAGAAGGGCAGCATCGGCAGCCCGTGCACGCTGTAGCTGGTGGCGGCGGCCGTCCAGCTGCTCAGCGCACCGGCCTCGCTGATGCCCTCCTCGAGGATCTGCCCGTCGGTCGCCTCGCGGTAGCTCATCAGCGAGCCGATGTCCTCGGGCTCGTAGGCCTGGCCCGCGCAGGCGTAGATGCCGATCTGCCGGAACAGGTTGGCCATGCCGAAGGTGCGCGCCTCGTCGGCCACGATGGGCACGATGCGCGGGCCCAGCGTGCCGTCCTTCAGCAGCCCGCCCAGCATGCGCACGAAGGCCATCGTGGTGCTCATCTCCTTGCCCTCGGCCTTCAGCGCGAAGCCGGCGTACTGCGCCAGCGGCGGCACGGGCAGCGCCTCATCGGCCTGCGGGCGACGGCTCGGCAGCGGCCCGCCGAGCGCGCTGCGGCGGGCGTGGAGATAGCGCATCTCGGGGCTGTCGTCGGCCGGCTTGACGAAGGCCAGCGTGGCGGCCTGCTCGTCGCTGAGCGGCAGCTGGAAACGGTCGCGGAAGGCCAGCAGGTCCTCGCGCTCCAGCTTCTTCTGCTGGTGCGTGGTCATGCGGCCCTGGCCGGCGTCGCCCATGCCGTAGCCCTTCTTGGTCTGCGCCAGGATGACGACGGGCTGGCCCGTGGTGTGGGCCGCCGCGTGGTAGGCCGCGTGGATCTTCACGAGGTCGTGGCCGCCGCGCTTGAGGCGGTCGATCTGCTCGTCGGTGAGACCCTGCGCGAGTGCGGCGAGGGTCGGGTCCTGCCCGAAGAAATGCTCGCGGTTGTAGCGCCCGTCCTTGGCGGCGAAGGTCTGGAACTGGCCGTCCACCGTGCGCGCGAAGGCCCGCGCCAGCGCGCCGGTGAGGTCGCGCGCGAACAGGCCGTCCCAGTCGGAGCCCCAGACCAGCTTGATGACGCGCCAGCCGGCGCCGGCGAACAGCGCCTCCAGCTCGTCGATGATGCGGCCGTTGCCGCGCACCGGGCCGTCCAGGCGCTGCAGGTTGCAGTTGACGACCCAGGTGAGGTTGTCGAGCTTCTCGCGCGCGGCCAGCGTCAGCGCGCTCATGCTCTCGGGCTCGTCCATCTCGCCGTCGCCGAACACGCCCCAGACGCGCCGGCCCGCGGTATCGAGCAGGCCGCGATGCTGCAGGTAGCGCATGAAGCGGGCGTGGTAGATCGAGCTGATCGGGCCGATGCCCATCGAGCCGGTGGGGAACTGCCAGAAGTCCGGCATCAGCCACGGGTGCGGGTAGCTGCTGAGGCC
>NZ_LYVQ01000453.1 GCF_001984095.1 Pelomonas sp. KK5 | reverse complement strand
CCTAACCTGCAGTTCCAGCCGACGCCTAACGGCGCGGCTGAACGCAATCGTTAGGCGCTTTTCCGCAATGCCCTTGCGCGACGTAAAGTACGGCCAACAAAAGGGAGCGTCGGTTTGAACAAATTTCTACGCGCGGCAAATTGGATTGCAATCGCGTTCTTTGGCTTTGCCGTTCTTGCTATCGTCGTTGCACAACCGAGCGCCTCTGCTCTGTCCGCGCTGAATCTTGTGCCATTCGGCTTAGCCCTCATGGCGGCGCGCGCTGACTCCAAGAACTCAGCGCGATGGGCTGGCTTGCTAGCAAACAGCCTTTGGGCATTGCTCTACATCGGCATTGCTGGTGTTGTAGTTGCTGGCTTGGGTGGCAGCCTCATTGCGGTTCCTGTGGTGCTTCTGGTGGCAGCGCCGTGCGTGCTGAATGCAACCACCCTCTGGCGCTCGCTTCGTGCAAGTGCCTAACCCGCAGTTCCAGCCGACGCCTAACGGCGCGGCTGAACGCAACCGTTAGATGCTTCTGACCAATCTTCGACAGTCATGGCATGTGCTGATCGTTTGCGCGGCTCCTTGGCTTTTCCCTCTGTACATCAAGTTGACTTTCCGTCTTCATCCGGATGGGGAGTACGTGCACCTGCTGAAGATCGGAGGACTCTGGTCGTTGTTCGTCGGTGCGGGTGGTGTTGCTCTCATCTGTCTCGCATTCTCCAGGGGGCGCCACGTCGCGGCGGGGCTGGCGGCGGCGTCTCTACTCGGGTACGCACTTTGGTTTCCTTGGTCCGTGGCTTCATTCGTCGTGAAGCTATGACCAGCGCATCTAACCTGTCATTCCAGCGGACCGCCTACGGCGGCCGCTGAATTCAATCGTTAGGCTACGCAGGCATGATGTTCCATCGCCCATTTCGGACATTGCTCCTCGCGGTCATGGCTGCATCACTCAGTCCCGTCGCAATCGGACAGGAAGCAGCTGGCAGCGCGCAGGGGCAATGCCGAGCCGTACCTCGATCGTTCACGCTGGACCAACCGCAGTCAGTCGAAGAACTGGAGGCGAATTCGCTGAAGGACATGGCTCGCGAACCGGATCGGCTCCCACAAGTCCCATTCGGGTTTTCCAATGCCCGTTGGCTTGACTTCAAGAGCAAGGTCATGCGGGGCGACGAGATTCGGCGTTTTCACGATCCCGGTGCATTGGGCTATGTACTGCTTCGTGGGTCGTGTGTGCTGGACATCTTCGTTGCAACTGTTGTATGAGCACAGAATCGCTTTACGCGCTGCATGCTTGCGCGGTGGTTCATCTGCCTAACCCGCAGTTCCGGCCGACGCCTAACGGCGCGGCTGAACGCAATCGTTAGACCCCATGCGATTCCGCGTTTCCGCAGTTCAGGATTCAGGCCTGGCCGAGAGCTTCACTGACGCCCTGCTTTTTCTTGAGGACTGGCTCAATGGCGCGATCGGTGATGCGGATTTTGGCTGGTCGGCTGGATGTTTGATGGTCGTTGTCTTTGCCACAGCAAGCCTTCCAGGGGCGCCAGCGGCCAGTCGCCTTGTTGGGGCGGCAGGAAGCGAGCCAACTTTGGCACTGCATGTCGTGATCTCCCCTGAGACCTTTGCCGAATCGCCGCCGTCATCTATGCTGGCACGCGTTAGTGCGGCAATCGTGCGAGGCCTTCCAGAGAGGGTTGTGCGCAAACCTCGAGGACTCGACTATGACCGCCTTCGTAGCGCGCTCATTGCTTGTATTGCACCGTATGCAGCCGATGCGGTCTAACCCGCAGTTCCAGCCGACGCCTAACGGCGCGGCTGAACGCAA
>NZ_LYVQ01000452.1 GCF_001984095.1 Pelomonas sp. KK5 | reverse complement strand
GAGGATGGAGCCCGGCTGGCCGCCGCCGCTGGCGTTGCCGGCGCGGGGCACGGCGTCGTCGAAGCTGCCGTCCGGGTATTGCGGGTACTCGTGCAGCGTGCCGGTGCGCTCCAGTCGCTGCTGGTCGCGCAGCTTGACGCGGCACAGGTTCAGCACCGCGTCCTGCATCGGCGCCAGCACCTTCTGGCCGCGGCCGCTGTGGGTGCGCTGGTAGAGCGCGGTGACGATGCCCAGGGCCAGGTGCAGGCCGGTGCCGCTGTCACCGATCTGGGCGCCGGTGACCATCGGCGGACCGTCGTCGAAGCCGGTCGTCGAGGCGCTGCCGCCGGCGCACTGCGCCACGTTCTCGTAGACCTTGCAGTCCTCGTACTTGCCCGGGCCGAAGCCCTTGACCGAGGCGACGATCATCTTCGGGTTGAGCTTCTGGATGTGTTCCCAGGTGATGCCCATCCGGTCCAGCGCGCCGGGGGCGAAGTTCTCGACCAGCACGTCGCAGGTCTTGATCAGCTCGTCCAGCACCTGCTTGCCCTTGGGCTTCTTGGTGTCCAGCGTGATCGAGCGCTTGTTGTGGTTCAGCATCGTGAAGTAGAGGCTGTCCGCACCAGGGATGTCCCGCAGCTGGGCGCGGGTGGCATCGCCCTCCCCGGCCCGCTCGACCTTGATCACGTCGGCCCCGAACCAGGCCAGCAGCTGCGTGCAGGTCGGGCCCGATTGGACATGGGTGAAGTCGAGGACGCGCACGCCCTCCAGTGCCTTGCTACTCACGATGCCACCTTTGCTTCGAGTTCCGTCAATCGTTTGCGCAGTTCGCGCATCTCGGCGAACCGGGCGGTCTCGTCGCGAACGATCGCGACGATGCCGCTCACCTTGCCATCGCCATCCTGCAGCAGCGAGACGGTGAAGGCGATCGAGAGGGTCTTGCCCGGCTCCTTGTGCAGGGCGGGCACGCGCAGCAGGTCTGCGCCGTATTTGGTGACGGCCGTCGCCATGGTGTGGGCGTAGCCTTCCCAGTGGCGGCCGCGTTGGCGCTCCGGGATGATGATGTCGAGATTCTGCCCGAGCGCCTCCTCGGCGGTGAAGCCGAAGATGCGCTCGCAGGCCGCGTTCCAGAGCACGATCGCTCCGGCCGCATTGCAGACCATGATCCCGTCGCCGGCTCCGGCGACGAGCTGTTTCAGGTCGATATCCACTTGCTGTTGTCTCCTCGTTGGTCTCCCGGCTGTTCTGGGCCGAGCGCCGGGCCGCCCCAAGCCGGCCCTCCTGGCAAGGCCTGCGGCTCGATGCCGCTGGTCTTGCCGTCCCCTCGGGGGACCGACCAGGCCCGCCCGCGTTCAGCGGGGCGGGACTGGGCGAGGGGTCAACAGCTCAGACCGCCTTCAGTGCGTGCAGGGTCGCGATGTTGTCAGCGTTGTACCCCAGTTCGGACAGCACCTCGTCGGTGTGTTCCCCGAGCAGCGGCGAGGCCTTGACCTCGACCTTCATGTCGGAGAACTTGATCGGGCTGCCGACCGTCAGGTACTTGCCGCGGGCCTTGTGGTCCACCTCGACGATGGTGCCGCTGGCGCGCAGCGACGGATCGTTGGCGATCTCCTTCATCGAGTGCACCGGCGCGCAGGGGATGTCGAACTTGCGCAGGATGTCCACGGCCTCGAACTTGGTCTTGTCCTTCAGCCAGTCCTCGATCGTCGCGAAGATCTCGGTGATGTGCGGCTGGCGGGCCTTGGGTGTCATGTACAGCGGGTCGGTCTTCCACTCCGGCTTGCCCAGCGCGTCGCAGATCGGCGCCCAGGCCTGGCCCTGGATCG
>NZ_LYVQ01000451.1 GCF_001984095.1 Pelomonas sp. KK5 | reverse complement strand
CGTTGTACGAGCGCGAATGGAACGCGACGACGCAGCACTTCGTCGAGGTGCTGCCCGGCGAGGCCAGCGGCAGCGGCATCAGCGCGACCGGCGGTCAGCCGCAGCAGGTGGCGCTTGCGGTGGGCAGCGATGGCCGGGCCTTGCTCGGCTGGCAGGATGCCGCGGCCGGCGGCGCCACCAACTCGCCCGAGATCCTCGCGCGCGGCGATGCCGCGCCGGTCTCTCGCACCTTCGTGGCGGACGCCGGCACCTCGGTGCAGAGCATCCTCGACAGCCAGGCGCTGGGCGCCGGCGACGTCATCATCGTCACCGGCACGCAGGCGGGCTTCACCGTCTCGGCCGGCGATGCCGGCGTGCTGATCTGGGGCGCGGCGAACAGCCGTGTCAGCGGCGACGTGGTGGTCAACGGGGCCAACGTCACGCTGCAACACCTGACCCTCGGCGCCACGCTGACGATCGCCGCCAACGGCACGGGCCTGAGCGACTCGACCGTCACCGGCGCGGTGAACCTCGCCTCCGGCAGCGGCGCGGTGCTGACCGGCAACCGCCTGAGCGGCGGCGTGGCCATCGCCGCCGGGGTGCAGAACGCCAGCCTGCGGCTGAACACCATCAGCGGCGGCCTGCTGCTGGACAGCGCCACCGGCGTGCAGATCCGCGACAACACGATCAGCGGCCCGAGCTATGCGCTGCGTCTCGTCGGCGGTTCCACCGCCAGCGGGCGCATCGCGGGCAACACCTTCAACGCCACCGCCACCGGCCTCGACCTGCTGGCCACCTTCACCGGCCTGATCGAGAACAACAAGGTGCAGGGCGGTGCGCTGGGCATCAACTACGCGGCGGCCAACCAGCTGGCGGGCAATACCGTCAGCGGCGCCACCGTGGGCCTGCAGACTGCGCTCACCGGCAATGCGGCGCTGGGCTTCTTCGGCGCGTCGCTGGACCGGCCCAATACCTTCGACGGCAATGCCACCGGCCTGAAGCTGGTGGGCAGCGCGGTGGTGCAGGGCCAGGTGATCAGCCACAACACCGTGGGCGTCACCGGCGCCGGCCAGCTGGGCGGCGGCACGGCCGACCACATGAACCTGATCCAGGCCAACGTGACCGGCGTCAATGCCTTCACCGGCACGGTCCAGTTCAACCGGCTCTCCGCCAACCAGACCGCGATCAACGCGACGAGCGAGCAGCGCATCCTGCACAACATCTTCGACCGCAACACCCTGGTGGGCGTCGAGATCAACGGCCGCAACGACGTGCGGGTGTTCAACAACACCTTCTACGCGCTCACCGGCGACAACCTGCGCACCGAGGGCGGCAGCACCGAGGTGGAGGTGCAGAACAACGTGATGTGGGCGGCCGGCGGCTACGACCTCTACATCGCCAACGACAGCCGTTACGGCATCTTCAGCGACTACAACGACCTGTTCACCTCGGGCAGCGGCAAGATCGGCTTCTGGGCCAAGGACTTCACCGACATCCTCGACTGGCAGATGGACCTGGACCGGCTGGACCTGAACTCCATCGGCACCACCGTCGTGAACCCGGTCTGGGCCGAGCCCGCCTTCGTCTCCATCCTGACCAACGACTTCCGCCTGCGCGACCCGGTGGCCGCGCAGCGCTTCAGCTCGCCCGGCATCGACATGGGCAATGCGCTGGTGGACAACGGCCGCCAGACGACGGACCAGAACCTGCTGGCCAACCCGGGCTTCGAGGGCTCGCTGGCCGGCTGGGAAGTGAATGCCGGTGCGTCGGCCTATGTGCCGTCCGGCTCAGCGCCCGCCGCCTACGAGGGCAGCAGCTTCTTCTTCGCTGGCGGCGTGGCGGGCGGCTTCGCGCGCCAGACCTTCACGC
>NZ_LYVQ01000450.1 GCF_001984095.1 Pelomonas sp. KK5 | reverse complement strand
CATCGCGCCCAATGCCGCGAGCAAGACACCGATCACGCGCATGGTGCCGGGCCTGCAGATCAACGCGCGCTTCGCCAGCGACCCGCTGGGCCAGGGCCGCTTCCTGCTGCGCCTGCCGAACGACTGGAACGGCAGCCTGGTGGTGGCCGGCGCCTCCGGCACGCGCAGCGAGTTCAACGGCGACTTCGCCTGGAGCGACTACGTGATCCAGAAGGGCTATGCCTACGCCTCGCAGAACAAGGGCGTGCTGAACCTGCAGTTCAGCACCGCGGCCGATCCGCTGGCCTGCCGGCTCAATCCGGACTCCCCCTTGTGGGTGCACTTCTACGACAACGATCCCGGCCAGGAGTTCACCCGCTGGCGCGAGTTCATGGTGCTGGCCGCCGACACCGCCCGCCGCGGCCTGCAGGCGCGCTACGGCAAGGGCCCGCGCTTCACCTATGCGGTGGGCACGTCCAACGGCGGCTACCAGGTGCGCCGCGCCATCGAGACGGCGCCCGAATACTTCGACGGCGGCGTCGACTGGGAAGGCACCTTCGTCGACCCCGACACGCCCAACCTGCTGACCGACCTGCCCGCGGCCATCCTCAACTTCCCGGACTACGTCGCCTCGGGCCGCTCGCCCACCAGCACCGCCGCCAAGAACATGATGGCCGCCGGCTACCCGCCCGACATCGTGGCCGGCGCCGCCTCGCTCTGGGGCAACTACTCGGCCTCCTTCTGGGAAGTGACCCAGTGCCAGTGGCAGAAGCGCATGGACCCGGGCTACGACACCTACGTCGCGGGCCCCGGCAACTACAACTACGTGGCGCGCCGCTCGGCCTCCGATGCCGACGACAAGCTGGCCGCCTTCGCCACGACGGGCAAGATCAGGAAGCCGCTGATCACCGTGGCCGGCACGATGGACGCGCTGCTGCCGATCGACCACCACGCCCGCGCCTATGCCCGCCGCGTGGCCGAGGCCGCCGACGACGACAACGGCCCGAAGAGCTGGCACCGCCGCCGCGACCGCGATCCGGCCTACCGGCTCTACGAGATCCAGAATGGCAACCACATCGAGACCTACAGGGACACTTTTGCCCAGCTGGAACTGATCGAGCCGCATGCGCAGCGGGCCTTCGACCTGCTGGTGCGCCACGTCGAGCAGCGCGCACCGCTGCCGCCGGACCAGTGCGTCGCGCGCGGCGGGCAGATCGCCGATGCCCCGGCGGCGGCGGCCGGTCATTGCGCCACGCTGTTCGTGCCCTGAATCCGTCCTCAATCCTGCGGACCCGGCGTGCGTGGGCGCGCCCTGCCGTCAGGGCCACCCTGCTAGCTTCCCTTCAGCAGCCATGGTGGCTGCGCCAAGGAGAGCTCGATGAAGAACGCATTGACGAGGGGGTGCCTGGCGGTCCTGCTGTTGGCTGGAGCGCTGGGCCTGTCGACCAAGGCCATGGCCACCGACTGGCCGATGACCTCCGGCGACTACTGGGACATGACCGAGGTGCACCTGAAGGACGGCGGCAGCTTTGCCTATGCCAAGTTCCTGGCCGCCGAGTGGAAGGCGGACCAGGAGTTCGCCAAGTCCAAGGGCTGGATCAAGGGCTACACGATCCTGTTCAACGCCTATCCGCGCAAGGGCGAGCCGGACCTGTACCTGGTCGTCATGTATGACAAGCTGCCCAGCGGCCCGGAGAGCGACAAGCGGGCCGATGAGTACCAGGCCTGGAAGAAGAAGTCGACCGCGCAGATGGAGAAGGAGTCGGGCGACCGCACCGAGTTCCGGGAAATCATGGGCAGCCGCATGCTGCAGGAGGCGAAGTTCAAGTAGCGCACCGGCAGAGGCTCGCCGCCGCAGGCGGCGGCGAGAATGGCGGGCATGAGC
>NZ_LYVQ01000449.1 GCF_001984095.1 Pelomonas sp. KK5 | reverse complement strand
GCTGCGCCAGCCGCCACTCCAGCGCGTCGATGCGGCGCAGCGCGTCGTAGGCGCCGCACTCGCCCGGCGGCGCGTCGACCATCTCGACGAAGACGTCGCTGCTGGCGCCATAGTGGCTCGCGAGGAAGCGGTGGTCGCGGTTGTAGCGCGAGTCGGCGCGCAGCTCGGGGGCGCCGGGGTCCAGGTCGCCCACCTGCAGCCGGCTGCTCAGAAGCAGGCCGCCGCCTGCCAGCGCCAGCGCGACGAGCACCGCGGCGGCGGCGTGGCGGCGCGTGGTGAAGCGGCCGAGCCAGCGCCACAGCACCGGCTCGGCGCTGTCGGCCCGCAGGCTGCGCGCGGCGGCCTCGGGATTCACGCCGACGAAGCTCAGCAGCACCGGCAGCAGGATCAGGTTCGTGAAGACCAGCACCGCCACGCCGAGGCTGGCCGACAGGGCCAGCTCGCGGATCACCGCGATCGGGATGAACAGCAGCACCGCGAAGCCGACCGCATCGCACAGCAGCGCGGTGAGCCCGGCCACGAAGAGCCGCCGGAAGGTCAGCCGCGCGGCAACGAGCCGCTGCGTGCCGCGGCCGATGTCCTGCATGATGCCGTTCATCTTCTGCGCGCCGTGGCTCATGCCGATCGCGAAGACCAGGAAGGGCACGAGGATCGAGTAAGGGTCCAGCGCCAGGCCCAGCAGCGGCAGCAGACCCAGCTGCCACAGCACGGCCACCAGCGAGCAGGCGACCACCAGCGCCGTGCTGCGCAGGCAGCGGGTCCAGCCGTAGACGATGGCGATGGCGATCAGCACCGCGACGGCGAAGAAGCCGAGGATCTGCCGCAGGCCCTCCACGAGATCGCCGACGACCTTGGCGAAGCCGGTGATGTGCAGCGTGACGCCACGGGTCTCGTACTTCGCCCGCAGTGCTTCGAGGCTGGCGGCCACGCGCGGCAGGTCCAGCGCCTGGCCCGTGCGCGGGTCGGTGTCCAGCAGGGGCACGAAGACGATGCTGCTGCGCTGGTCCGGCGCCACCAGCTGGCCCACCTCGCCGGCCCGCTCGACGTTGAGCCGCAGTTGCGCCAACGCGGCAGGCGAGCCGTCGAAACCGTCCGGCATCACCGGCCCGCCGTCCAGGCCCGCCTCGGTGACGGCGGCCCAGCGGGTGTTGGGCGTCCACAGCGACTTCATGAACTGCCGGTAGACGCCGGGCAGCAGGAAGACCTCGTCGTTCAGTTGCTGCAGCGTGCGCAGGTAGGCGGGGTCGTAGATCGAGCCACCGGGCGGCGCCTCGACGGCGATGCGCACGGCGGTGCCCAGGCCCGAGAGCCGCTCCTTGTTCGCCAGGTAGTTGGCGATGTACGGATGCCCTCTGGGGATCATCTTCTCGAAGCTGGCGCCGAGCTGCAGGCGCGGCAGCTGCATCGCCAGCAGCAGCGTGACGAGCAGGCAGGCGAGCAGCACCGCGAGGCGGTGGTTGAAGACGAAGCGCTCGGGCAGCGAGCCGCTGCGCGGGTCGAATGGGGCGCTCATGGTGTGGCGATCCTGGCGACGCCGCGCGCGCCGACCACCACCAGCGCGCCCGCGCTGGCTTGAAGGACGCCGCTCAGCGGCGCCATCGGCGGCGTGGGGACGGTCCTCAGCCGGCGCTCGCCTTCGGCATGGCGCAGCAGCTGCCCCTGCTGGTTGACGAGGAACAGGCCGCCGCCGCGGGCAGCTATGGCCGCGGCGCAGCTGCCCTCGCTGTCCGTGGCGAGCGTGTCGAAGCTGCGGCCCTCGTTGGTCGACATGTAGGCGGCGCCGCGCAGGCCGCCGAGCAGCAGCTCGCCGCGGGCGCCGATGGCCGCGCAGAAGAGGCTGTTGGCGGTCGGCGCGGGCAGGGCGGCGAAGCGCGCGCCG
>NZ_LYVQ01000448.1 GCF_001984095.1 Pelomonas sp. KK5 | reverse complement strand
GTGCCTTCCTCGCCGCCCTCCCCGCCGGCCGTCGCAGCCGCGCCGGTGCCCCAGCCGGTCATCGGCACGACGCAGGCCAAGCTGGACCGCCTGATCGTCATCGCGCTGGACCCGGGCCACGGCGGCGAGGACCCGGGCGCCAGCGGCCCCTCGGGCCTGCACGAGAAGGACGTCGTGCTGCAGGTGGCGCTGAAGCTGCGCGAGCGGCTCAACGCCAACCCGAACATCCGCGTGATGATGACCCGCGACGCCGACTTCTTCGTGCCGCTGGGCGAGCGGGTGCGCAAGGCCCGCCGCGTGCAGGCGGACCTGTTCGTTTCCATCCATGCGGACGCCTTCACCACGCCGCAGGCCCGCGGCGCCTCGGTCTTCGCGCTGAGCGACGGCGCCGCCACCAGCGCCGCGGCCCGCTGGATGGCCGACAAGGAGAACGCGGCCGACATGGTCGGCGGCGTCAACAAGGCCGTCGCGGTCAAGGACGCCGCCGTGCTGCGCGCGATGCTGGACATGAGCACCAGCGCCCAGATCAAGGACAGCATGAAGCTCGGCTCCGAGGTGCTGCGCCAGATCGGCGGCGTCGGCAAGCTGCACGCCGGCCGCGTCGAGCAGGCGGGCTTCGCAGTGCTGAAGGCGCCGGACGTGCCGTCGATCCTGGTGGAGACCGGCTTCATCTCGAACCCGGAAGAGGAATCGAAGCTGCGCGACCCGGCCTACCAGGACAAGCTGGTCGAGGCGCTGGCCACCGGCATCGCGCGCTATTTCGCCAAGAACCCGCCGCTGGCGCGGCACCGCGTGATCTCGTAGCCGGCGGGCCGCTTCAGCGCGTGGTGCGGAAACGCTCCCTCAGCCGCTCCAGCTCCGCGTCCGTGATGCCCAGATCGGTGGCGCTGAAGGCCCGCGTGTCGGGCGTGTGCATCAGCACCGCCTGGGTCTCGTTGACCATCAGTTCCTCGTTGCCGGCGTCGTAGTCGACGCTGGCGAGATAGCGGCGGAAGCGCTGGCGCTCGTTGTCGGTCAGCGAGCGGCGCCAGAAATCCCAGGCCTGCTGGCGGTAGTCGCCGTTGGTGAAGAACTCGCCGTGGCTCAGCTCATGGCGCAGCACCGATTCGCGCCGCCGTGCGTCGATGCCCTCGTCCTCCGGCGTCTTCGGATCGTCGGCCTGCACGGCGGTGAAGCTCACCAGCGCGCGCTCGGCGGTCGAGTGGTAGCTGCGGTCCACCTCCTGCTTGATGATGCCCCAGCGCACCAGCGCCTCGCGCAGCCGCAGCTCCTGCCCGTTGAGCACCGTGCGGGTGGAATCGGCCAGCGTGTAGAAGCGCGCCACCCGGTCCATCGTGTAGTCATGGCCCTGGTAGAAGGTGGAGACGTTGTCGTTGCTGCGCTTGAGCAGTTCGGCCATCTCGCGGTCATCGAGCAGGCGGTCGCGCGGGCCGGCGCGCTTCTCCAGGTAGGCGGCCATGCGGTTCATCGTCGTGCCCTGCTCCAGCAGCGAGGGAAACTCCAGCACCAGGATCGCCGTGTTGCTCTCCAGCCGCCACCAGCGCCAGTCGGCGGTCGGCTGGGCGGCCAGCATCTGCTCCGGCGTACCGGCGGGGATCGGCGACGGCGGCGCCGGCCGCTGCCACAGCCAGACCGCCAGCCCCACCACCAGGATCACCAGCGCCGTGCCGATGCTGGCCAGCAGCGTGACGATCATGCGCGTGCGGCTGCGCCGCTTGCGCGAGGAGGAGGAGGAAGAGGACGCCCGGGCGCGCGAGGGCGCCCCGTTGCCACTGCCGCTGCCCTTGCCCGACGACCGGTGCGAGTGGCCGGAGCGCTGCCGCCGCCGCGGCGCCAGCAGCGCGGCAGTCGGGTCCAGGGCCGCCGGCTCGGTGCTCGGC
>NZ_LYVQ01000447.1 GCF_001984095.1 Pelomonas sp. KK5 | reverse complement strand
GCCCTGCACCGCCGGTGGCGCACTCGCCGCCGCCAGCTCACGCACGGCCCACTCGGCGCTGCGCAGTTCGTTGTCCTTGCCGCGCAACGCGTAGATGGCATCGTGGAACCACAGGGCCAGTTCCACTTCGCCGGCTTGCGCCGCCAGCGCCCGGGCCGATTCGAAATGAAGCGGGCATTCCCGCAGATGCTGCAGCGTGTGGTAGCTGCGGTGAGGCTCGTCGTATGCCGCGACGAGGCGCTCGAAGAGACCCGCGGGCGCCACCAGGGCCAGAGAGTTCCAGGTACCGGCCCAGGCCTGTCGAAGTGTTTCCATCGGGGCGAGCTTAGTCGAGGCGGCGCCGGCCGCGTTGACGCACCCGGGGCACTGGCATCACGGTCGGTCCCGGTGGGCGAAGTCGACCGTCTTCACCTGCGCCGGCAGCCTCGAGAACGTGTAGCGGGACCGGTATTCGCAATAGCAGGCGGCCACCGGGCCGTCCGCATGGATCTCATAGCTCAGCTGCAGGGCCGGGCCGCTCAGCTGGTAGGACGGCTTGTCCACCTTCAGGCCGCAGTCGACCGGATCCCGGACGAGGAAGCTCACCCGGCTGCCCTCGGCCTGCCGGCTCACGCTGGCGCGGATCGGCTCGTCGACAGGCCAGTCACCCTTGCAGCCGAGGAACTCGAATTCCATGCCCAGCGGGTCGGCCGCGTCGGCGTGCGAGCGGGCCAGGCGCCAGCCCGACAGGCCCGCAAGCGCGGCCGCCATCAGCCCTGCTGCCAGCCACTTCCCTTTGCCCTGTCTCGTCATCGGCAGTAGCGTAGCGGAGGCGCCCGGCGCCGGATAGCGGGCAGATCCCAAGTGCGGGCAAGACCTGCCCCTCCGGAGACTTACACGGTGATCGCCAGGCCCTCGCTGCGGGGATCGTGGGCGCCTCGGAACCCGCCGTCTTCATCCACCGCGATGACGCCCGGCTGGCCCATCAGCGGGCTGCTTTGCGGCAGCAGGGCGATCTCGTGCCCGCGCCGGCGCAGCTCGGCCACCACCTCGGGCGGCACATCGTCCTCCAGCTTGAGCGTGTCCCGCCCGTCGGAGAAGGTGCGCCCGAGCAGGAAGCGCGGCGCGGCCAGCGCGGCCTCGGGCGTCATGCCGAAGTCGATCAGCCGGGTCAGCAGGGCCGCCAGCGTCTGCGGCTGGCCGTCGGCGCCCTGGGTGCCGTACAGCAGGCGGATGCGGCCGTCCTTGCGCCAGATGCCCGGGTTCAGCGTGTGGAAGGGGCGCTTGCCTGGCGCCAGGCAGTTGGGATGCGCCGGGTCGAGGGAAAAGGCGGCGCCGCGGTTGTGCCAGAGCAGGCCGGTATCGCCGATGCGGATGCCGCTGCCCCAGTCGTAGTAGATCGTCGCGAGCATGGAGACGGCGCCGCCCGCGGCGTCTGCCGCACCGACGTAGACCGTGTCCCCATGCTGGTAGCGCTGCGGCCAGGGCAAGGCCTGACCCCGCTCGATCATGGCCGCCTTGCAGTCCAGGTAGGCAGGCGACAGCAGCTCCGCCGGCAGCGGCGCGAAGTCCGGGTCGGCCAGCCAGCGCTTGCGGTCGATGAAGGCCTGCTTCACCGCCTCGACCATCAGATGGACGTGCTCGGCGCTCCCCTCGCCCAGCGCGGCCATGTCGAAGCGCTCCAGCAGGCCCATGATCTGCAGCGTGGTGATGCCCTGGGTCGGCGGCCGGTGGGCCAGCAGTTCGCCGCCGCGGTACGGCACCGACAGCGGCGTCTCCACGCGAGCCCGGGTGCGCGCCAGGTCGTCGGCGGTGAGCGGCGAGCCGGCGTCGCGCAGGCCGGCGGCGATGCGCCCGGCGAGCTGGCCCTCATAGAACGCGCGTGGGCCATGTTCGGCGAGGGCTTCCAG
>NZ_LYVQ01000446.1 GCF_001984095.1 Pelomonas sp. KK5 | reverse complement strand
GCCCAAGCCGGCCGGCGAGCCGCGCCGCACCCGCATCGCCGTCACGCTGAACCTCGGCAACGACCTGAAGGTGCGCGGCCACGGCCTGGACAGCCGGCTGCGCGGCGAGGTGAAGCTGACCCAGGTGGACGACGGCGGCCCGCAGCTCAACGGCACCGTCAGCGCGGTGGGCGGCACCTATGCCGCCTACGGCCAGAAGCTGGAGGTCGAGCGCGGCGACATCGCCTTCGCCGGCCCCTATGACAACCCGCGCCTGGACGTGCTGGCGATCCGGCCGGACGTGGACATCCGCGTCGGCGTGGCCGTCACCGGCACGGCGCTGAGCCCGCGGGTCAAGCTGTTCTCCGACCCCGACATGGCCGAGACCGACAAGCTCTCCTGGCTGCTGCTGGGCCGCGCGCCCGACACCCTGGGCCGCACCGACACCGCGCTGCTGCAGCGGGCCGCGCTGGCCCTGCTCTCGGGCGAGGGCGAGAGCACCTCCGGCAAGCTGATCAAGAACCTGGGCCTGGACGAGCTCTCGCTGGCGCAGAGCGACGACAGCACCCAGGGCACCATCGTCCGCTTGGGTAAGCAGTTATCCCGACGGTGGTACGTCGGCTACGAGCGGGGCCTGAACGCCACCACCGGCAGCTGGCAGCTGATCTACCGCATCGCCCAGCGCTTCACGCTGCGCGCTCAAACGGGTGAGGACAACGCGCTGGATCTCATCTGGCAATGGAAGTGGGAGTGAGGGACATCTAGGGGAAATACCCGATCGGCCAATGCCGATCGTCCTTGCATTATTAACCATCCAGTTAGTTGTCAAAAGTGAGGATGGCAATGATGTTCCAGTCTTTCGGGCTCCAGCACATCGGGCTCACCGTGCCCGACATGCGTCAGGCGGTGTCCTTCTTCGAGCGCTTCTTCGGCGGCGTGGTGGTGCTCAGCACCGGGGCGCTGGACGTCGACGCCACGTTCATGCAGCGCAAGCTCGGCGTACCCGGCGACCGCCGCATCAGCGACATCCAGGTGATGCGCTGCGGCAATGGCACGAACCTGGAGCTGTTCGAGTACGAGAACGAGGCCGTCACGCCCATCAAGCGCAACTCCGAGATCGGCGGCTTCCACCTGGCCTTCCAGGTGGACGACTGCTTCGCCGCCGCCGCGCAACTGCGCGAAGCCGGCATCGAGGTGATGGACGGGCCCACCCATATCGACGAAGGGCCGATGGCGGGCCTGGACTGGGTGTACTTCAAGACGCCCTGGGGCCAGTTCATGGAGCTGGTCAGCCTGGGCCGCCTGGGCTACGAGGACACGAGCCCGGTGCGGGCCTGGTCGCCGCTGGACTGAACCAAGGAAGGACCGACAACATGCCCCAGGAAATCATCTTTCCCGCCCCGCAGACCTTCGCGCTGCAGGACTACGAAGACACCCCGCTGCAGCCCGGCGAGATCCGCGGCCGCACGCTCTGCACGCTGGTCAGCCAGGGCACCGAGCTGAGCTGGGCGGCCGGCGACAGTTTCCCGATCCGGCCCGGCTATGCCGCGGTGTTCGAGGTCGAGGCGGTCGGCAGCGCGGTGCAGGGCGTCGCCCTCGGCGAACGGCGCTTCTGCATGGGCCCGCACCGCTCGACGCAGACGCACGAGGCGCGCAACACCCTGCCCCTGCCTGCCGGCCTGGCGCCGGAGACGGCCGTGCTGGCGCGGCTGATGGGCGTCTCGATGACCACGCTGATGACGACCCGCGCCCGGCCCGGTGACCGGGTCGTCGTCAGCGGCGCCGGGCCGGTGGGCCTGCTGGCGGCGCAACTCTTCGTGATCGGCGGCTACCGGGTCGCCCTCGTCGAGCCGGACGCCCGCCGCCGCGAGCAGGCCCGCGCCGCCGGCATCGCCGATGCCCACGAGCGCATGCCGCTGGCCG
>NZ_LYVQ01000445.1 GCF_001984095.1 Pelomonas sp. KK5 | reverse complement strand
TCGTCGGTGCTCAGCGCGTGGATCTGGGCCGAGCTCATCGCCTTGATGCCGGCCGAGCCGAGGGCGACGACGTCCTCGGTGGTCATCGTGGCGATCTGGTCGGTGCCGATGGCGGCGACCTGGCCGCTGGTCAGCACCGGGATCTGGCTGCTGGTCAGCGCGTTCAGCGCGTCGCTGCCGAGGCCGGCGATCTGGGCGGTGGTGAGCTGTGCCACCTGCGTGGTGGTCAGCGCGCCGATCTGGTCGCTGTTCAGCGCGGCGAGCTGGGCGCTGTTCAGCGAGCGCAGCGCGGCGCTGGACAGCGCGCGCAGGTCGTCGGTCTCCAGCGCGGCCAGCTGGTCGGTCGTCATGCCGGCGACCTGGGCCGAGCTCAGCGCGGCCACCTGGCCGGTGCTCAGCGCGACGATGTCGTCGGTGTTCAGCGCCTTGATCTGCGCGGCGCTCATCGCCTTGAGGCCGGCGGAGCCGAGGGCCACGACGTCCTCGGTGGTCATCGTGGCGACCTGGGCGGTGGCGATGGCGGCGACCTGGGTGCTGGTCAGCGCCGGGATCTGGGTGCTGGTCAGCGCGTTCAGCGCGTCGCTGCCGAGGCCGGCCACCTGGGCGGTGGTGAGCTGCTGGACCTGGGCGGTGCTCAGCGCGCCGATCTGGTCGCTGGACAGGGCGCCCAGCTGGGCGCTGGACAGGCCGCGCAGCGCGCCGCTGGACAGGGCGCGCAGGTCGTCGGTGCTGAAGTTGGCGAGCTGGTCGGTCGTCAGCCCGGCGATCTGGGCCGAGCTCAGCACGGCCGCCTGCTTGCTGCTCAGCGCGACGATGTCGTCGGTGCTCAGCGCATGGATCTGGGCTGAGCTCATCGCCTTGATGCCGGCGGAGCCGAGGGCGACGATGTCCTCGGTGGTCATCGTGGCGATCTGCGCGGTGCCGATGGCGGCGACCTGCGAACTGGTCAGCGCCGGGATCTGGCTGCTGGTCAGCGCGTTGAGCGAATCGCTGGCGAGGCCGGCGATCTGCGCGGTGGTCAGCTGCTGGACCTGGGCGCTGGTGAGCGCGCCGATCTGGTCGCTGTCGAGCGCCGCCAGCTGCGCGCTGGACAGGCCGCGGAGCGCGCCGCTGTTGAGCGCGCGCAGCTCGTCGGTGCCGAGGGCCACCAGTTGGTCGGTGCCGAGGCCGGTGATCTGCGTGGAGCTGAGCGCGGCGGCCTGCTTGCTGCTCAGCACGGCGATGTCGTCGGTGCTCAGCGCGTGGATCTGGGCCGAGCTCATCGCCTTGATGCCGGCGGAGCCGAGCGCGACGATGTCCTCGGTCGTCATCGTGGCGACCTGGGCGGTGGCGATGGCGGCGACCTGGGCGCTGCTCAGCGCGGGGATCTGGCTGCTGGTCAGCGCATTGAGCGTGTCGCTGCCCATGGCGGCGATCTGGGCGGTGGTGAGCTGGGCCACCTGGGCGGTGGTCAGCGCGCCGATCTGGTCGCTGTCCAGCGCGCCGAGCTGGCTGCCGGACAGCGCGCGCACGGCGGTGGTGGTCAGTGCACGCAGGTCGTCGGTGCTCAGGCTGGTGAGCTGGTCGGTCGTCAGCGCGGCGACCTGGGCGGAGCTCAGCGCGGCGGCCTGCCGGGTGCTCAGAGCGGCGATGTCGTCGGTGCTCAGCGCATGGATCTGCGCGGTGCTCATCGCCTTGATGCCGGCGGAACCGAGGGCCACGACGTCTTCCGTCGTCATCGTGGCGATCTGGGCGGTGCCGATGGCGGCCACCTGGGTGCTGCTGAGCGCGGGGATCTGGCTGCTGGTCAGCGCGTTGAGCGAGTCGCTGGCCAGGCCGGCGATCTGGGCCGTGGTCAGCTGCTGCACCTGGGTGCTGGTGAAGGCGCCGATCTGGTCGCTGGACAGGCCGGCCAGCTGGGCGCTGCCGAGCGCGCGCAGCGCGGCGCTGTTCAGCGCGCGCAGGTC
>NZ_LYVQ01000444.1 GCF_001984095.1 Pelomonas sp. KK5 | reverse complement strand
CTCAAGATCGCCATCGCCGACCACCCGCAGACGGAAGGCATCAAGTCCGGCGAGATCCCGCTGGAAGGGATCGACGCCGAGTTCATCACCGTCAAGCCGCAGATCGGCGCCTTCCGCCGCATGGTGCGCGACCACGAGTTCGACGTCTGCGAACTGGCCCCGACGACCTACATCATCGCCCGCGCCTACGGCGCCCCCTTCGTCGGCCTGCCGATCTTCGTCGTGCGCCGTTTTCATCACAGCGGCCTCTTGGTGCGCCCCGACGCCGGCATCAAGACCCCGAAGGACCTGGAAGGCAAGCAGGTCGGCGTGCGCGCCTACTCGGTCACCACCGGCGTGTGGACCCGCCAGGTGCTGATCGACGAGTACGGCCTGGACTCGTCCAAGGTCACCTGGGTCGTCGACGATGAAGAACACGTCACCGAGCTGAAGCTGCCCGAGAACGTCGTCCACGTGAAGGCCGGCGACTCGCTCGCCGACATGATCGCCCGCGGCGAGCTGGCCGCCGGCTTCGGCGCCAACGCCGGCATCGGCCGCACCGGCAACCCCACCGGTGGCTGGAAGGAAGTCGACAACAGCGCCGACTACCCCGATCTGTTCCCCAACGCCGCCGAGATCGAGGCCGAGTACTTCTCGCGCACCGGCATCTACCCGATGCACGGCACCATCGTCGTCAAGGACGCCGTGCTGGCCGAGCACCCCTGGGTCGCCAAGAGCCTCTACGACGCCTTCGCCGAAGCCAAGCGCCGCTGGCTCGCGAAGCTGCCCGCCTCCACCGACAAGGGCGACAAGAAGTACCAGAAGCTGCAGGCGATCGTCGGCGCCGACCCGCTGCCCTACGGCATCGAGGAGAACCGCAAGACCATCGAGGCGCTGGAGCAGACCGCGTTCAAGCAGGGCCTGACGCCGCGCCGCATGAGCATGAACGAACTCTTCGTGGATCCCCGGGCCTAAGCATCATGATCATCGACTGCCACGGTCACTTCACGACCGTCCCCGCCTCCTTCCGCGACTGGCGTGCCGCCCAGGTCGCATCGGCCAACGACCCCGCCAACGCCCCCGACATCAAGGGCGCGTACGTCACTGACGACCAGATCCGCGAAGGCGTCGGCAACGGCCAGCTCAAGCTCCAGCAGGAGCGCGGCGGCGATCTGACGCTGTTCTCCCCGATCGCCGGGCTGATGAGCCACCACCTCGGCAACGAGCGCACCAGCCTGGAATGGGCGGAGATCAGCAACGACCTCGTGCGCCGCGTCTGCGACATGTACCCGGACAACTTCGTGCCGGTGGGCATGCTGCCGCAGAGCCCGCTTGCCGCCCCGAAGAACTCGGTGCCGGAACTCAAGCGCATCGTCAACGAGATGGGCTTCGTCGGCGTCAACCTGAACCCCGATCCCAGCGGCGGCCATTGGACCGGCCTGCCGATGACGGACAAGAGCTGGTATCCGGTCTACGAGGCCCTGTGCGAGCTGGACGTGCCGGCGATGATCCACGTCGCCGCCTCCTGCAATGCCTGCCACCACGGCACCGGCGCCCACTACCTGAACGCCGACACCTCGGTCTTCATGCAGCTGCTGCAGGGCGAGGTGTTCAAGGACTTCCCCCAACTGCGCCTGGTGATCCCGCACGGCGGCGGCGCGGTGCCCTACCACTGGGGGCGTTACCGCGGCATGTCGCTGGAGATGATGAAGCGGCCGCTGGAAGGGCTGCTGGACAACGTGTTCTTCGACACCTGCGTGTATCACCACCCCGGGGTGGAGCTGCTGACCAAGGTGATCCCGGTGAAGAACGTGCTGTTCGGCTCCGAGATGATCGGCGCGGTGCGGGGCCGGGATCCGGTGACCAACCACTATTTCGACGACACCAAGCGCTATGTGGACCAGTGCGAGGCGCTGAGCGCGGAGGACAAGCACGCGATCTTCGAGGGCAATGCAAGGCGGGTGTATCCG
>NZ_LYVQ01000443.1 GCF_001984095.1 Pelomonas sp. KK5 | reverse complement strand
GCCATCGCCGCCGGCCTGGCGCAACTGCCGCGCCCTGATTTCTCTCGGCTGAGCGTCGAGCACTACCGCGCCGGCCTCGCGATGTTCCCGCCCCTGCCGCTGCTGCACGATGCGGTGGCCGAGGTCGTGGACAGCGAGGCCGCCGGCATCGCCGTGCGCCTCTACAGGCCGAAGGGCCTGAGCGGTCCACTACCCCTAACGGTCTATTTCCACGGCGGCGGCTTCGTCGCCTGCGGCCTGGACAGCCACGACAACATCTGCCACCGCCTCGCCGTGCGCGGCGGCACGCTGGTCGCCTCGGTCGACTACCGGCTGGCGCCCGAGCACCCGTTCCCGGCGCCGGTCGAAGATGCCGTCGCCGCGCTGCAGGCGCTGCATGCGCAGGCCACGGGCCTCGGTGCCGATCCCGCCCGCATCGCCGTGGCCGGCGACAGCGCCGGCGCCCACCTGGCCGCCGTGGCCGCGCTGGAGGCCGGCGTGCCGCTGCGCCACCAGCTGCTGCTCTATCCGGTGATCGATAGCCGCTGCACCGCGCTCTCGCACCACGAGCTGGCCGAGGCGCCGATGCTCAGCGCCGAGCAGATGCGCTGGTTCTGGCGCCAGTACCTGCCGCACGCCTCGCAGGCCGCCGACCCGCGTGTGGCCCTGCTGCGCCGCGAAGACCTGGCCCGCGCCGCGCCCGCCACCGTCATCACCGCCCAATACGACCCCTTGCGCGACGAAGGCGAGGCCTACGCGCAGGCGCTGGTGAAGGCCGGCGTGCCGGTCGCCCAGCGCCGCTGGCCCGGCGTGTTCCATGGCTTCGCCAGCCTGCTCGGCCCGCTCGACGCGGCGTGCGAGGCGGTCGATCATGGGGCTGCGCAACTGGCCCGGTCCTTCGCGCAGCCCTGACAGGCAAGCAACAACCATCGAGGAGACAACAGAGATGAACGAACTCAAGGACAAGGTCGCGCTGATCACCGGCGCCGCCACCGGCATCGGCCGCGCCACCGCCGAACTCTTCGCCCGCGAGGGCGCCCGGCTCGTGCTGGCCGACTACAACGCCGACCAGGGCGAGGCGCTGGCCGCCGAACTCAAGCAGGGCGGCACCGAGGCGCTGTTCGTGCGCACCGATGTCTCCAAGGCCGCCGACTGCGAGCACGCCGTCAAGGCCGCCGTGACCGCCTACGGCCGCCTGGACGCGGCCTTCAACAACGCCGGCATCAGCGACGGCCCGCTGCCTCCCGGCTTCATCGACTACCCGCTGGAGCTGTGGGACCGGATGATGGCCGTCAACCTTTCCGGCGTCTTCTACTGCATGCGCTACCAGCTGCGCGCGATGCTGGAGACGGCCGGCGGCGCCGGCTGCGCCATCGTCAACACCGCCTCGATCGCCGGCCAGATCGCCTTCCCGGGCATCCCCGGCTATGTGGCGGGCAAGCACGGCGTGGTGGGCCTGACCAAGGCGGCGGCGGTCGAGTACGGCGGCCGCGGCATTCGCTGCAACACGCTGGCGCCGGGCTTCATCAACACGCCGATGACCGCGCCGGTCTTCGCCAGCCCGCAGTTCCAGGGCATGCTGCCGATGGCGGTGCCGATGGGCCGCGTGGCCGAGCCCGACGAGGTGGCGCAGGCCGCGCTGTGGCTGTGCTCGGCGCGCTCCTCCTACGTCAACGGCACCTACCTGTCGGTGGACGGCGGCTTCCTCGCGCAATAGCCGGTTCGCAAGATGTTCAAGCTGGTGGGGCTGGCCGTCTCGGCCGTGGTGGCGCTCGCCGCCGGGTATTCGTTTTCGCCGCGGCCGCTGCCGGCCTTCGCGGCCACCGCGGTGCAGGCCGACCGGCTGCTGGTCACCGGCGTGGCGCAGGCCGGGCGGCGGCTGCTGGCGGTGGGCGAGCAGGGGCTGATCCTGGCCTCGGAGGACGGCGGCGGCCGCTGGGTGCCGGTGCCGCTGGCGCGGTCGCGCGGGTCCACGCTGACGGCGGTGGCCTTCGCGGACGAGCGGCAC
>NZ_LYVQ01000442.1 GCF_001984095.1 Pelomonas sp. KK5 | reverse complement strand
GCAGGATGAAGACGCATTTGCGGAAGCCTAACGATTGCGTTCAGCCGCGCCGTCAGGCGTCGGCTGGAACTGCGGGTTAGGCAGCACTGCCGGCAGACTAGATTGAGTACGCACTGCTTTTACATCACATGAATGTCGTCGAGGACGATCAGAAAGCCATCAGAGGCTTTGAGAATGTCGAATGTAGCCGTGAGGTCAGATGCGAAGCCATCGATATTCAGGTCGTACCAGATATAGCCATCGCCCACGGGCCGTGGTGATGGATACCAGTGAACGTCTTTTCGTTGGGTGATGTCAGTGGGAAGACCTTCAAGAGTGACGCGCTGCGTTGGCAGCGATTCGTTGTAAGCCTTGATGACGTCTCGCAGCAGCCGCGGCGTCCAGCGCATATGCCGCGACTGCGATGTGTAGGAAAACGCCGCGTCATAGTCCTCAGCCTCCATAAGACGAACCCATCCGTCGACAAACTCGATCAGTTCTTGGTCCGTGGCGGTAAGGGGAAGGTGACTCATGCGGCCTAACGATTGAATTCAGCGGCGCCGTTAGGCGTCCGCTGGAATGACGGGTTAGGCAGAGCATTGGTTCGTGCTTGCCTCGAGAACGCCAAGTCTAGCCACGCGGCCGGCCGCTGCAAACCAAGCTCTGTCGCGAAAACCGCGCGCGGACTTGCTTCCCCAAGTGCCGGCAGGCCAGCATGGGTGAGCCGCCTGCCAGAGGACAGGCGGCCGCGGCCGAACTTGGCAGGGCAGGCTGCGTCGGTAGGTGGAGGCGCGGCGCGAAGTGGCGCGTTCGAACTCGAACGAACAACGAGCATCGCTGCGCATTCCGTCGAAACCGAGAACGCCAGCTTCACCTTCACCGAGCAAGCCTCCGCGACATGATGGCGCTCTGGCAGTGCCTAACGATTGCGTTCAGCCGCGCCGTTAGGCGTCGGCTGGAACAGCGGGTTAGACGGCCCGCTTGTCGAACGAGGCAAGCAATGCCTCCATTTCGTGCAATGGCGCTGACAGGAAAGATTGGTCGAGTTCAATGGCGTACTCCAGCTTGTTCTCGTAAGTCGCTCTGGACCATGCTTCGCCTGTAAGTTTCACATGCCCGGCGGACTTCCCCGCGAGCCTTAAGGTGAACTGCCTTTCAATCGGCGAGAAGTCCGCCTGCCCTTGGAGCGACTCGTACAAGAGTCGGAGTTGCTGGGCGAAGACCTCAAAGTCCGCGACTTCCACCCAAGGTCGAATGGAACCGCGGAAGCCGTTTACCGAGATCTCCACTGAGGCCTGCGCCCAGCCATCCGTGGAGAACGACAACGGCAGATTGATTTGAATGTATTCGGCTTCGCTGCCGAAATGGATGCGCGTCATTGGACGTCTAACGATTGCGTTCAGCCGCGCCGTTAGGCGTCGGCTGGAACTGCGGGTTAGGCTGCTGCTTGGCTAGGCCAGTCGGCAGCGGAGACTCCGCCCAAGTCGACATCTCACTTTGGTGCGCTGCCCGCAGCCGACGCGGCACCTGCTGGACTCGTACGCTGCGCAAACTTTGGAAGTCTCGACAGTAGGTCCTCACCTTTGTCTAGCGCCGCGACAACTGTCGAGACGTCGTACTTCGCTGGCTCTGTCTTGTGATGCAAGATGGCCGAGTCGAGCAGTCTCCAGGCTTCGATAAATCGCGACCCGATTTCAATGGGGTTGAAGTAGGCCGCCAACGCGGTTGAAACCGCTGCAATGAAGCTAAGGATCTTTATCTGATTTGTCTTCAGCTGTTGAGTAAACACGCTGACAGCGGTGCTGGCCAAAATTCCCGCGGCAACTAGCACGATGCCTAACGTCAGATACAGGAGACCTACGGTATACCAGCCGTCGGCGCGCTTCAGAATCTCGTCGGGAAGTGACATTGAAGTCTCCTTGTGCTCGGAATGTTTGCGCAACTGTGAGAGACGTGTGTGATGCCTAACGATTGCGTTCAGCCGCGCCGTTAGGCGTCGGCTGGAACTGCG
>NZ_LYVQ01000441.1 GCF_001984095.1 Pelomonas sp. KK5 | reverse complement strand
CGGCAGTCGGGTCCAGGGCCGCCGGCTCGGTGCTCGGCGGCTCGTCTGGCTGGTCGCTCAAGGCGGAGCGACGCTCAGTTCCGGACGGTGACGATGGTCACGCGGCGGTTCTCGGGCGCGTCGACCTTGCCCTTGTTCATCGGCTCGCTGGAGCCCTTGCCGACCGGCGTCAGCCGCTCCGGCAGCAGGCCGGCGTGGCTGACCAGGTAGCTGGCCACCGACTCCGCGCGCAGCTGCGACAGCTTGCGGTTGGCCTCGGCGTCGCCGCGCGCGTCGGCATGGCCCTCGACCTTGAACGAGAAGCCGGCCAGCGCGTCGGACTGCAGCGCGCGGGCCAGCACGTCCAGCGCGGCGGCGGACTCGCCGGTCAGCTCGGCCGAGTTGGTGCCGAAGGTGATCAGCAGGCTGGCCTTGCCGGCCGCCGCCGGCTTGTTGGCAGCCGGCGCGGCGTTGCCGGTGCGGTTGGCTGCCTTGAAGCCGCGCGTGGCGCCCACCTGGGCCTCGGGGCCCTCGATGGCCAGCGCGTCGATCAGCGCCTGCTCGGTGACCTGCGAGCCCTTGAGCACCGGCGCCGCGGCCGGGGCCGAGGCCGCCTGCGCGAATGCGCTCAGGCTCAGCGTTAGCGACGCACCGGCCAGGGCCAGGCTGCGGATGATCTTGGTCGTCGTCGTCTTCATGTCGTGCCTCACTCTCTTCCTTCCACTCCAGATATGTCCCACGTGGGCGATGCTACGCCACGCAGACCTCATTGCGCACCGGCGTCGAGCTGCCGCTGCTCGAACAGGTAGTCGCCGCCGCGCTGGTGGCCGGCGGCGCTGGACGCCCCGTACTGCGGGCGCTGCGGCAGCTCCTTGGACACCGCGAAGCGCACGCGCTCGAACACATTGCCGCCGGCCTGCCACTGCTGCAGCTGGTCGAGCTGGTTCATCAGGTTCCAGGCGAAGGGCGAGTGGCCCTGCTTGCCGGCGTCGGACACCGGCTCGTTGCCGCCCGAGGACATCACCACCACCGACTTCTGCTGCAGCACCTGGGCCGGGTCCACCGGCGTGGCGCTGGCGCGGATGCGCTCGCTGTCGGCCACCAGGGAGCCGGAGTAGCAGCTGTCGGAAATCAGCGCCACCTGCGAGGCGCCGATCTGGCCGATCAGCTTGCCGATGTCGTTGTTGCTGAGCCAGGTCTCGGGCCGCTTGGCGTCGGCGTCGGACAGCAGCCAGTAGCCCTGCTTCGTGGCGTCCACCACGTCCCCGTGGCCGGCGTAGTACACCATCACCGAGTCGCGCGGGCCGGCGGACAGCGCGAGGCGGTTCAGCGTGCCGATCACCGCGGCCTTGGTGGCGTTCGGGATCACCACCGTCTCGTAGCCGAGCCGGGCCTCGAAGAGCTGCGCGATCGCCTGCGCGTCGCCGACCGCGTTGCTGAGCGACGGGATGCTGGTGTCCGCATAGTCGTTCACGCCGATCACCACGGCCACCTTGCGTTCGATCTGCGGCAGCGCGGCCAGCTTGACGTGGCGCCGTGCCGGCAGGCGGGCCGGCGGCGGCCCGGCGTTCGACGACAGCGCGGCGTCCACCGTGGCTCGCGCGGCCGGCGCCGTGGCGAAGGCCTGCGCCGTGCCGTCGGCCTGGGCCTTGCGCCGCAGCTCGGGTGTCACCACGCAGCCGCCGGCCGCGGCATCGCCGAGGTCCTGGCAGCTGCGCGCATCGGCCAGCCCGGGGTTCTTCTCCAGCTTGACCGTGGCCTCGGACAGCAGCGCCTTCTTGTACTCGCCGCGCTGGGCCAGCAGCGCGGACAGCGCATCCATCGACAGGCCCGAGAGCCGCACCGAGCCGAAGCTGGCGGCGCCGGCGGCCGCGCTGCCGCTGCTCGTCGTCGCAGCGGCGGCGGCCGAGGTGGCGCCGGTCGTGGTGCTCGTGCTGGTCAGGTCCAGCATGCCCGCATTCGCGCCGCCGGAGCTGCTCGTCGGCGCGACGGCGACGACCGTCGTCGCAGCCACCGCCGACTGGATCGCC
>NZ_LYVQ01000440.1 GCF_001984095.1 Pelomonas sp. KK5 | reverse complement strand
GCGCGCTGCCCGGCCTGCCTGCGCTGCTGATCAGCGGCGACACCACGGCCGCCGGCCTGCGCGCCGCCGCCGAGGCCGGCCTGCCGCTGCTGCACAAGCCGCTGGCGGAGGCCGAGCTGCTGGCGGCGATCCGCGCAGCGATCCAGGGACCCTAGGATCGGCCGCCCAGCATCTCGTGCACGTCGTGCGTCATCAGCGCGAGGAAGGCTGCCAGCACCAGGTAGTAGCTGCCGTACTCCCACTTCACCGCGGCGGGCACCGCGTAGTAGGTCTGCGCTTCCACGCTGTCCTTGCGGAAGCGCAAGGCCTTCATCACCTGCGGGTAGGCCAGGATCGCGAACAGGATCAGGATCGGGCTGGGCCGCCAGAAGAACAGGCCCACCAGGATCGGCACGCCCAGCAGCCAGATGCGCGGCGACAGCACGGCCGTGATGCGCCCGCCGTCGAAGGGCGAGAGCGGGATCAGGTTGAACAGGTTCAGGAAGAAGCCGGCGTAGGCCACGGCCAGCAGCCAGTCGGCATCCCAGCTGCGCGCCAGCAGGTAGCAGCAGGTGGCGCCGACGGTGCCCAGCAGCGGCCCGCCGAGGCCGACGAAGGCTTCGGTCTGCGCGTCGTGCGGCATCTGCTTCAGTTCGATCCAGGCGCCGACGAAGGGAATGAAGGTGGGCAGTCCGACCGGCAGGCCCTTGTGGCGCGCGGCGATGTAGTGGCCCATCTCGTGCACGAACAGCAGCGCGATGAAGCCGGCGGCATAACGCCATCCATAGACGGCGGCATAGACCAGCAGAGACAGCAGCATGGTGCCGCCGCTGGCCAGCAGCTTGCCGAACTTGAGACCGGAGAAGAGAAGCAGCAGCAGTTTCATGCGGGCATCATCATGCCTGCGGCGGGATGTCCGTCTTGCTGTCCTTGCGCTTGAACAGCCTGGCCGCTGCGGCGCCGACGCCGGCCACCGCCAGGATCGCCAGCTTGGCGAACTTGGCCAGGAAGGCGAACACCACGGCCAGCAGGCCCAGCTTCTTGGCGCCCACGCCCACCACCAACGCGGCCAGGCCGTACTCGGCCACATGGTCGGTGGAGCCGTTGAAGTCGGCGTAGGCCTTGCCCTTGTCGAACTCCAGGCCGGCGAGCAGTTCGTGCGCCACGTGCTTCTGCTGCGGCAACTCGCTCAGCTCGGTGACCAGGTTGATGCTGATGTAGCCCTCGCGGCCCAGCGCATAGGTGTTGTAGTTGACGCCGCGCGCGGCATCGGCCGGCGCGCCCTTCTCGCGCGAGGCCATGGCCCAGACCAGGCGGTGGGTGTCGGCCGCGTAGGCCGGCTTCTCGGCCCAGCCGACGATCTCCAGCGGCGTGACGCCCATCTTGGCCCGCTCCTCGTTGGCCGCTTCCGTGCCCTCGCGGAAGGACTTCAGCATGTCGTCGGCGTCCCACTCCTTGGCATCGCCGTCCTTGATGTAGCCCGAGGCGATGTAGCGCAGCGTGGCGAACCATTCCTCCTTGTCGCCTTGCGGGAACACCAGGCCCTGCAGGTCGGCATGCTGGCCGGGATTGCCCATCGCCACCATCACCTTGGCCGCCTGCGGCTGCGGGATGAAGACCTCGCCGGCCGGCAGGTGCAGCACGGCCTGGCCGGCCAGCGGGATGTCCGCGGGCCCGGCGACCCGGACCTTCTGCGCTTCCGCGAAGGCCTGCCTGGCATCCGGCGGCGCTCCGTCGTTCGCGGCGGCATGGGTGGCGCCAAGGGTGAACAGCAGGGCCGTGAGGCCGATGGCGGGCAGGAGGCGCGGGGACATGGCGGCTTGTTGCTTGTTGAGATGGGCCGCGAGCATAGGCCTTGTCGGGCCGGCCCGGCCTGGGCATTGGCCCGGGAGCGCGGGGTCGCGCGCAGGTGAATCGGCACCCTCGGAGGCGGGTGCGCTCCCCTGTTTGAAGGCGAGTCGCCGCGTCGCGCTGAGCATCATGCGGGTCAGCCAACGCCGCCGCCCCCTGATGCCCCTGAACGCCCTGCAAC
>NZ_LYVQ01000439.1 GCF_001984095.1 Pelomonas sp. KK5 | reverse complement strand
CCCCGCGGGCGCTGAGCTGGCCGCAGCTGGGCGGAGGAGGGGGCGGCGGCTCGGAGGCCGCAGGCTGCGGCGCCGAGGCCGCCTCCGCGGGGGCCGAAGCAGCCGCCTCCGGCTGGGCCAGCGCCGCACCCATGACGGCGAGGTTCAGCAGCATCGCGGCCGCCCAGGCCTTCAACGACAACGACACCAGGCCCGCCCTCACTTGCGCGGCCCGGATTCGGCCGGGATCTCCAGCATCGCGTCGATCAGCCCGCGCGAGAACAGCCCGCTGCCGGGGTCGGACGCGCTCTCGTAGCTGAAGGCCGTGGGCGCCGAGGCCAGCGGCATCGAGCCGATCGCGTACTGCAGGTCGTCGGGCTTCAGGCCGCGCAGGATGGCGGTCACCTCGCTGCCGAGGCCGCGCGCCTCGGCGATCTTGTTGATGGCAGCCAGGCGGTCGACGTCGAAGACGATGGAGTTGGCCGTCAGCCCCCGCTCGATCAGCTTCTGGTGCAGCGTGAAGCCGGCCAGCGGGTTGGCACCGAGCTTGCCGGCATTGGTGAAGGCCCAGCTGTCGGCCCGGTCGAACACGGTGGCGCCGATGCGCGCCACGCCGCTCAGCGAGCCGCGGTTGACCGCCGCCATCTGCAGGCCATCGACCACCTGCTGGCGCGTCAGCGACTGCGCGGCGTCGGTGAGGCCCTCGCGGATCTTCTGGATCGCCAGCGACTTGCCCTGCTCGATCAGCTGCTGCTTGAGCATTTCCTGGGCGACCTGGGCCGCCGCGTTCTTGGCGGCGGCGATGGCCGCGTCGGCCGCCATCGCCGCGCCCTTGAGCCCGGTCGCCAGCGTCACCAGGTTGTAGAGGGTGCCGGCGACCTTCATGCCGTAGTGGTAGGTCTTCATGCGGGCGCCGCCCTCCTCGGACAGGCCCTGGGTCCACAGCACCACCCACAGCGCCTCGTCCTCGGTCAGGTCGGCGCGGGTGATCTCCAGCGGGTGCATGGACATCAGCCAGTGGTAGTCCTGCAGCTTGGGCGTGTTGGGCGGCGCCAGCCGCGTGTAGCCGCGGCAGACCTGGAAGGGCGCCACCTGCACGTTGCGCCCGCTGGCCAGCGTCACGGTGAAGGGCCGGCCCTCGCGGTCGTCGCGGGCGGCGGCCATCGCCTCGAGCAGGTCGGTGCTGTCCTTGTCGTCGCGCGAGCCGACCTTGACGATGCGGTCGCCGAGGTGCAGCGGCGAGTCAGGCGTGGCGGCGACCACCGTCAGCCGCTCGTCCACATTGAGCCCGCGTACCCAGGCGACGCGGTCGTTCTCGCTCCAGCCGTAGCTGGTGGCCACGGCGAAGGGCAGCTCCCACTGCTTGTCGCACTCCGGATCCTTCAGCGCGGCGGAGCGCTGGATGGCCGGGCGCAGCAGCTGCTCGCCGGCGCCGTAGGCGCGGATGTTGCCGAGCAGGACCTCGTCCACCTTGCGCCCGTCGTCGACGGTGTACTTGGGACCGGCGCAGGCCGCCAGCAGGCAGCAGCACAGCATCAGCAGGACGGAACGGACGGTCATCGAGGCGGCACCCGGGAGGCACGAGACTCGGTCCAGTCTAGGGTTTGGCCCTGCGCGGCGCCTCCACGGAACTACTGGAATGTTGCCGCCCGTTCACACGCTAACGGTAAATCCGCACGGTATGCCTAACGGCGAAACCGAGCGGTGTCATTCATTCCGGCAGCCGCGCCACCGGGCCCAGCGGCGCGAAGCCAGCGTCGGCCGCATTGCCGCCCTGCTTCCAGGCGGCGATGGCCAGGCCCATCTCGGACGTGTCGAAGATGGCGCTCTGCAGCAGGCTCATCTGGTGCAGCGAGGCGTCGACGCCGTGGTCCCGCGCATGGTTCAGCGCCAGCTTGCTGCCGGCGATGGCCAGCGGTGACTTGGCGGCGATCTGGCGGGCGATGTCGAGCACATGCGACAGCAAGGCTTCGGCATCGGGCAAGACCGCGTTGACCAGGCCGCAAGCCAGCGCCCGCTCGGCGGGCAGCCGCGCGCCGGTGTAGAC
>NZ_LYVQ01000438.1 GCF_001984095.1 Pelomonas sp. KK5 | reverse complement strand
ACGTCCTCGGTCGTCATCGTCGCCACCTGGGCGGTGCCGATGGCGGCGATCTGGCTGCTGGTGAGCGAGGGGATCTGCGAGCTGGTCAGCGCATTGAGCGTGTCGCTGCCCATATTGGCGACCTGCGCCGTGGTCAGCTGCTGGACCTGGGTGCTGGTCAGGGCGCCGATCTGGTCGCTGCCCAGCGAGCCCAGCTGCGCGCTGTTCAGCGCGCGCAGCGCGGCGCTCGACAGCGCGCGCAGGTCGTCGGTGTTCAGGTTGACGAGCTGGTCGGTCGTCAGGCCGGCCACCTGGGCCGAGCTGAGCACGGCCGCCTGCTTGCTGGTCAGCGCGACGATGTCGTCGGTGCTCAGCGCATGGATCTGGCCCGAGCTCATCGCCTTGATGCCGGCGGAGCCGAGCGAGACCACGTCCTCGGTGGTCATCGTCGCCACCTGGGCGGTACCGATGGCGGCCACCTGGGCGCTGGTCAGCGAGGGGATCTGCGAGCTGGTCAGCGCGTTCAGCGTGTCGCTGCCCATGCCGGCGATCTGCGCGGTGGTGAGCTGCGAGACCTGGGTGCTGGTGAGGGCGCCGACCTGGTCGCTGTTCAGCGCGCCGAGCTGGTCGCTGGCCAGCGCGCGCAGCGCCTGGCTGTTCATCGCGCGCAGGTCATCGGTGCTGAAGTTGACGAGCTGGTCGGTGGTGAGGCCGCGCACCTGGGCCGAGCTGAGCACGGCCGCCTGGCCGCTGGTCAGCGCCACGACGTCATCGGTGCTGAGCGCGTGGACCTGTGCGGAGCTCATCGCCTTGATGCCGGCGGAACCGAGCGCGACGACGTCCTCGGTCGTCATCGTCGCCACCTGGGCGGTGCCGATGGCAGCGACCTGGCTGCTGGTCAGGGCCGGGATCTGGCTGCTGGTCAGCGCGTTCAGCGTGTCGCTGGCCATCGCGGCGACCTGGGCCGTGGTGAGCTGCTGCACCTGGGCGCTGCTCAGTGCGCCGATCTGGTCGCTGTTGAGCGCGCCGATCTGGCTGCTGTTCAGCGCGCGCAGCGCGGCGCTGCCCAGGGCGCGCAGGTCGTCGGTGTTGAAGTTGACGAGCTGGTCGCTGGTCAGGCCCTGCACCTGGACCGAGCTCAGCACGGCGGCCTGGCCCGAGGTCAGCGCGATGATGGCGTCGGTGCCCAGCGCGTGGATCTGCGCGGAGCTCATTGCCTTGAGGCCGGCGGAGCCCAGGGCGACCACGTCCTCGGTGGTCATCGTGGCGATCTGGGCGGTGCCGATGGCGGCGATCTGCGCGCTGGTCAGCGCGGCGATCTGGCTGCTGGTCAGCGCGTTCAGCGAGTCGCTGCCGAGGCCGGCCACTTGGGGCGCGGTGGTCAGCTGCGCGACCTGGGATGAGGTGAGGGCGCCGATCTGGTCGGAGTTCAGCGCGGCGACCTGGTCGGTCGTCAGGCTGCGCAGCGCGGCGCTGCCGAGGGCGCGCAGGTCGTCGGTCTCGAGGGCGGCCAGCTGGTCGGTCGTCAGGCCGCGCACCTGGGCGGAGCTGAGCGCGGCCGCCTGGGCGGTGGTCAGCGCGACGATGTCGTCGGTGCTGAGCGCGTGGATCTGGGCCGAGCTCATCGCCTTAATGCCGGCAGAGCCGAGGGCGACCACGTCCTCTGTCGTCATCGTCGCGACCTGCGCGGTGCCGATGGCGGCGATCTGCGTGCTGGTCAGGGCCGGGATTTGCGAGCTGGTCAGCGCATTGAGCGTGTCGCTGCCCATCGCGGCGACCTGGGCGCTGGTGAGCTGCTGGACCTGGGCGCTGGTGAGGGCGCCGATCTGGTCGCTGTTCAGGGCGCCGAGCTGGCCGCTGGAGAGGGCGCGCAGCGCGCCGCTGGAGAGCGCGCGCAGGTCGTCGGTGCTGAAGTTGACGAGCTGGTCGGTCGTCAGGCCCGCCACCTGGACGGAGCTGAGCACGGCGGCCTGGCCGCTGGTGAGTGCCACCACGTCATCGGTGCTCAGCGCATGGATCTGGCCGGAGCTCATCGCCTTGATGCCGGCGGAGCCGAGGGCGACGATGTCCTCGGTGGT
>NZ_LYVQ01000437.1 GCF_001984095.1 Pelomonas sp. KK5 | reverse complement strand
CGGCCAGGCCGACCTGGGCCAGCGCCTGCAGCGCCCGCTCGCGGCCCTCGGCCTTGGGCAGGCCCAGCGCGATGTTGTCGACGACGCGGGCCCAGGGCAGCAGCCGGGCGTCCTGGAACATCATCCGCGTGCCCTCGCCCGCCGCGCCGTCGAGCCGGCCGGCCGTGGCCTGCTCCAGGCCGGCCAGCAGGCGCAGCAGCGTGCTCTTGCCGCAGCCGCTGCGGCCGATGATGGCGAGGAACTCGCCGGCCCTGACGTCGAGATTCAGCGCATCCAGCACCAGGCGCTCGCCGTACTGCTTGGACAGGCCGCGCAGCGACAGCGGGGCGCCGCCGCCGGGCGGGGTGAAGGGCGCCAGCGGCGAGCGCTCGCGGACCGGCGCGTCGGTGAACAGGTCGAGGGTGGTGGAGATCGTCATCATCATGAAGCCACCTGGTAAGCGGGATGCCAGCGAAGCCAGGCGCGTTCCAGCGCGCGGGCCAGCACGTCGGCGCCCTTGCCCAGCAGCGCGTAGACCAGGATGCCCACGAGCACCACGTCGGTCTGCAGGAACTCGCGGGCGTTCATCGTCATGTAGCCGATGCCGGACTGGGCCGAGATCGTCTCGGCCACGATCAGCAGCACCCACATCAGGCCCAGCGAGAAGCGCAGGCCGACGAGGATGGACGCCAGCGCGCCCGGCAGGATCACCTTGAGGTGCAGCTGCCAGCCGGAGAGGCCATAGGAGCGGGCCATCTCGACCAGGTCGCGGTCGACGTTGCGGATGCCGTGGAAGGTGTTCAGGTAGACCGGGAAGAACACGCCCAGGGCGACGATGAAGAGCTTGGCCGTCTCGTCGATGCCGAACCACAGGATCACCAGCGGGATCAGCGCCAGCGGCGGGATGTTGCGCAGCATCTGCAGCGAGGTGTCCAGCAGCGTCTCGGCCCAGCGCAGCGTGCCGGTGGCGACGCCCAGCAGCAGGCCCAGGCCCGCGCCGATCGCGAAGCCGGTGGCGGCGCGCAGCGTGCTGATCCAGAGGTGGCGCCACAGCTCGCCGGACTCGCCGAGCGAGACCGCCGCCTGCAGCACGGCGAAAGGCGCCGGCAGCACGCGGGTGGAGAGCCAGCCGAGCTGCGCGGCGGCCTGCCACAGCGCGATCACCGCCAGCGGGACGAGCCAGGGAATGAAGCGTTTGAAGACCATGGCTTCAGCTCGCCGCCGCCAGGCGGCCCGGCACATGATGGTTGGCCACGATCTCGCCGAAGGGCCCGGTCAGCTTGGGCGCCTGCAGTTTCTCCTGCACCTCGATCGGCAGCAGCGGGAACACCAGCTCGGCGAAGCGGTAGGCCTCCTCCAGGTGCGGGTAGCCGGAGAGGATGAAGTTATCCAGGCCCAGCGCGGCGTATTCCTTGATGCGCTCGGCGACCTGCTCGGGGCTGCCCACCAGGGCCGTGCCCGCGCCGCCGCGCACCAGGCCCACGCCGGCCCACAGGTTGGGCGAGATCTCCAGGCCCTCGCGCACGTTGCTCTTGTTCAGCCGGCCCTTGTTCAGCTCCGCCATGCGGCGCTGGCCGACCGAGTCCATCTGCGCGAATTTCGCCTGCGCCGAGGCGATGACGCTCTCGTCCAGATGGCTCACCAGCTTCGCCGCGGCGGACCAGGCCTCGGCCTCGGTCTCGCGCACGATCACATGCAGGCGGATGCCGAACTGCAGCGTACGGCCCTGCGCGGCGGCGCGGGCACGCACGTCGGCCACCTTGGCGGCGGCGGCGGCGGGCGGCTCGCCCCAGGTCAGGTAGGTGTCCACCTGCTCGGCGGCCAGCTCGTGCGCCTGCTCCGAGGAGCCGCCGAAGAACACCGATGGATAGGGCTTGCTGATCGGCGGGTAGAGCAGCTTGCCGCCCTTGACGCCCAGGTGCTCGCCGTCGAAGTCGATCGCCCGGCCCTCGTGGCTGGCTGCCAGCACCTCGCGCCAGATCTGCAGGAACTCGCGCGACTGCTCGTAGCGCTCGGCGTGCGGCAGGAACTGCCCGTCGCCGGCCAGCTCCTCCGGGTCGCCGCCGGTGACCAAGTTGACCAGCAGGCGGCCGCCGGAGAGGCGGTCCAGCG
>NZ_LYVQ01000436.1 GCF_001984095.1 Pelomonas sp. KK5 | reverse complement strand
GCCGTAGACGTAGCGGCCCGGCGACTGGGCATAGACCCCGAGCCCGCCCTGGAGGCCGAAGCCCCGGCCCAGCCCCTCGCTCAGCGAGGCCTCGGCGCTGCAGGCGCTGCCGCTGCGGACATAGCCGTAGCCGTTGTTCAGCCGCGTGCGGGGCTGGCAGGCCAGCGAGGCCGAAGCCCGGCTGCGCCAGCGCAGCGTGGCGCGCAACTCGTCGTAGTCGTAGGCGCGGCGCCAGGCGGGGCCGGGCCAGGCCCAGTGGCTGGCGGCGAGATCGGCGCCCCAGCCGCCGTCCCACTGCCAGCTGCGCGCCACGCTCGCCGTGAGCAGCGTGCGCCGGCCGGCGCCATCGCGCCCCAGCGCCGCGGCGCCCAGGCCGACGGTCCAGCCGCCGTCGCTGGTGACGCCCAGGTCCAGCATCTGGGCCGGCTTGCGGTCGCTCAGGCTCAGCCCGCGCAGCCGGTAGTCGCTGGACAGCGCGGCCGAAGCGGTCCAGTCTTGCGCCTGCGCTGCCGAGGACGCCAGCAGGGCCAGCAGCAAGGGCTGCAACAGGGGCAGGGCGGGGCGCGGCGTCGTCATCAAGATGGGCGCAACCATAAACGAGAATCCTGGTACTCAGCAGCGATGATTCGCGACGACGATCCCTCCTCTTCCGCCGCCTCTTCGGCCGCCGCCCGCGCGGAGGCGCTGGACCGCGCCGAGCTCGCCGCCAGCGCCCGCGGGGACCGTGCCGCCTTCGAGCGCCTGTACCGCCGGCACTTCCCGCGCCTGGCGCGCTTCCTGCGCCGCTACACCGCCCGGGCCGACCTGACCGAGGACGTCATCAACAAGGCCTTGTGGGTGGTCTGGAGCAAGGCCGGCGAATTCCGCGGCGATTCCAAGGCGTCCACCTGGATCACCGGCATCGCCTACCGCTGCATGCTCAAGGCGCTGCGCGACGGTGGCGCCCACACCGAGGCGGCCGAGCTGGAGGCCGAGATCCCGGTCGACGACGGCCCCGACACCGAACTGCGCGACTGGGTGGACAAGGGCCTGCGCCTGCTGCCCGAGGACCTGCGCACGACGCTGGAGCTGGCCTACGGCGCCGGCCTGTCCTGCGCCGAGATCGGCGTGCTGATGGGCTGCGCCGAGGGCACCGTGAAGGCCCGCATGTTCAACGCCCGGCTGCGCCTGCGCAACCTGATGCCGGCGCTGGGCGGGCTGGAACCGGCGCGGCGGGAGGAAGGGCGATGAGCGGCGATGGTACGGCCTTGCACCGCGAGGTGTGGGCGCTGATCCCCTGGGTGCTCAACGGCAGTGCATCGGCCGAGGATGGCGAGCAGGTGCGCGCGCACCTGCGGGAGTGCGCCGACTGCCGGGCCGAGTACGAGTTCCAGCAGCAGCTTCGGCAGGGCATGGCGCAGCCGCTGCCGGCGGCCGAGGTCGATGCCGGGCGCGCGCTGGGCCGCTTCTGGCAGCAGGGCGAGGAGCCCGCCCGGCCCGCGCCGCGCCGGCGCTCCTGGCTGGCCGCGGCGGTGATCGTGCAGGCGATGGGCCTGGCCACGCTGGGCACGCTGCTGGCGCTGCGCTCGCCGGCCGAGTACCGGGTGCTGGGCAGCCAGCCGGCGGCGACGCGGGCGGTGATCCGCATCGTGCCCGCGCCGGGGATGCAGGTCGGCGAGCTGCGCGCGCTGCTGGCCCGCAGCGACCTGCAGCTCGTGGAGACCGGCGCCGAGCTGGGCCACCTGGGCGTGGCGCTGGCGCCCGGCGCCCGCTTCGGCCGCGACGAGGCGCTGCAGCGCCTGCGCGCCGAGCCGGGCCTGCTGCTGGTGGAGCCGGTGGTGGCGCCATGATCGCGCGCCTGTTCCTGCTGCTGTTGCTGCTGCTGGTGCGGCCGGTCCATGCCGAGGAGCCCGTCCGCCTGATCGTCGCGCTGGCCGAGCAGCGCCAGCCGGCGCCGGCCGTGGGCGGCACGCCGCGGGGGGGCTACGGCAGCTATGCCGCCGGCCTCGCCACCCAGGCCCAGTCCGATGCGCTGGCCGCCGACTACGGCCTGGCCGAGGAAGACGCCTGGACCATCGCGCCGCTGCGCCTGCACTGCCTGCTCTATCGGCTGGCGCCCGGCGCGGACGCCGCCGCGGTGCTGGCGGCGC
>NZ_LYVQ01000435.1 GCF_001984095.1 Pelomonas sp. KK5 | reverse complement strand
ATCCCCTCGCTGACCAGCAGCCAGGTCGCCGCCATCGGCACCGCGCAGATCGCCACGATGACGACGGAGGACGTGCAAGCGCTCGGCTCCGCCGGCATCAAGGCGATGAGCTCGGCCCAGTTCCAGGCCCTCAGCACCGACGACATCGTCGCGCTGACGAGCGCCCAGACCGCGGTGCTGACGTCCTCGCAGGTCGGCGCGATGACCACCGCGCAGGTCCACAACCTGGACACGGCGGACCTGCAGGCCATCAGCAGCAGCGCGCTGCGCGGCCTGACCACCGCCCAGTTCGCGGCGATGACCTCCGACCAGATGGCGGCGCTGACCAGCGCTCAGATCGCCGGCCTGGGCACCGCCCAGATCAGCGGCATGACGACCGACGCGCTGAACGCCTTCACCACCTCGCAGTTCTCCGGCCTGTCCAGCGCGCAGTTGGCCTCGCTGACGACGGCGCAGGTGGGCCACCTGGAAACCGCTGACCTGCAGGCCATCGGCACCGGCGGCGTCAAGGCCTTCGGCTCCGCGCAGGTCGCGGCGCTGGGCACCGACCACATGGAAGCGCTCACCAGCGCCCAGGTCGGCACGCTCTCCAGCGCCCAGATCGCGGGCCTCGGCTCCGACCAGCTGCAGGCCATCGACAGCGGCGACATCGCGGCCCTCAACGCCACGACGCTGCACGCCTTCAGCACGGCCCAGATCCATGCGCTGACCTCCGACCAGACCGGCCAGCTGACCGCCACGCAAGTGGTGCAGCTGACCTCGGCCCAGGTCGGGGCGATGGGCACGGCCGAGCTGAACGCGATGGGCACGGCCGCCTTCGGCGCGCTGACCAGCGCGCAGATCACCGGCATCAGCACCGCGCAGATGGCGGCGCTGGAGACCGACGACGTCCACTCGCTGAGCCTGTTCGGCATCCGCGCGCTGAGCAGCGCCCAGCTGAACGCGATGCAGAGCGACCAGATCCAGGCGCTGAGCAACCTGCAGGTGCAGTCGCTGAGCACGGCGCAGATCGGCATGCTGAGCACGGACGACGTCCATGCCTTCACCTCGACCCAGGTGCTGGCGATGTCCAGCGGCCAGATCGGTGCGATGCATTCCGACCAGTTCGCCGCGCTGGGCACCGACTCGCTGCACGGCCTGAGCACGGCCGCGATCCGCGCACTCGATTCCGGCGACCTGCATGCGCTGAGCTCCGACCAGATCGGTGCGCTGACCAGCGTGCACTTCTCGGTGATGAGCAGCGCGCAGATCGTGGGCATCGACTCGGCCGACATCGGCTCGATCAGCACCGACGACCTGCATGCCCTGTCCACGCTGACGCTGCATGCGATGACGACGGACCAGATCGGGGCGATGAGCACCGACCAGATCACCTCGCTGAGCAGCAGCCAGCTGATGTCGCTGGGCACGGCGCAGGTCCATGCGTTCACGACCGACGACATCCACGCGTTCAGCACCACGCAGATCTCGCAGTTCAGCTCGGCGCAGATCCACGCGTTCACGACGGACCACTTCCTGGCCCTGAACTCGGCGGACATCACCGCACTGACGACGCAGCAGATCGCCGGCCTCACGACCGACGACCTGACGGTGATGACGACCGACCAGATGCTGGGCTTCGAGTCGGTGGACATCGCCAAGCTGGACATGAACCAGGCCACGGCGCTGATCGGCAACACGGCAGCGTTCAGCGTGATGACCGGCGCCCAGCTCGACGCGCTGTTCCTGACCTCGCCGATCGTGCTGGACCTGGACGGCAACGGGGTGCACACGACCTCGGCTTCCCATGGCGTCAACTTCGACCTGAACAACACCGGCAACAGCCAGAAGTACGGCTGGACCGCCGGCGGCGACGGCCTGCTCGCGATCGACCTGAACAACGACGGGAAGATCAACAGCGGCGCCGAGCTGTTCGGCACTGGCACGGTGCTCGCCAATGGCCAGCACGCGGCCAACGGCTACCAGGCCATGCTGGCCCAGGACACCAACCACGACTTCAAGCTCACCGCGGCCGACGCCCACTTCAACCAGTTGAAGGTCTGGGTGGACGCCAACCACGACGGCAAGACCGACGCGGGCGAACTGAAGTCGATGGCCGACCTGGGCATCGTCGAGCTGGACCTGAACGCCAAGGCTTCGACGG
>NZ_LYVQ01000434.1 GCF_001984095.1 Pelomonas sp. KK5 | reverse complement strand
TGGCCGGCTGCGCTTCACGCCGACCAGCGGCTTCACCGGCGACACGACGTTCAGCTACAAGGTGGCGGACGGCTTCGGCGGCCAGGCCACGGCGCTGGTCACGATCAGCGTCGGCAACGCCGCGCCGGTGGCGGCCAAGGACAGCTACACGCTCTACGCCGGCCAGTTGCTGGACATCCCGGCGCCGGGCCTGCTGGCCAACGACAGCGACGCCGACGGCGATGCGCTGGCGATCAGCAGCATCGACGTGACGGGCACGCAGGGCACGGTGCAGGTCTTCGCCGACGGGCGCATGCGCTTCACGCCGACCGCGGGCTTCATCGGCAGTACGAGCTTCAGCTACCAGGTCGCCGACGGCCTCGGCGGCACGGCGACGGGCCAGGTCGAGCTGAAGGTCGTCGTGCTGCCGGCGCTGCATGTGAGCAGCTTCGCCGCCAGCGACAGCGGCTTCCGGCTGCGCTTCGACCAGGCGGTGGATGTCTCGCTGATCCAGCTCTACGGCAGCGGCGCGCTGGTGCCTGACCTGAGCCTGATGCTGGGCGCCACGGCCGTGAACGGCACCGTGGTCTTCGACGCCGACGGCAAGGGCCTGAGCTTCGTCAAGGCCGGCGGCGTGCTGGCGGCCGGCGACTACACGCTGAGGCTCAACGGCGCGGCCGACGGCTTCGTCAGCGTCGGCGGGCTGCGGCTCGACGGCAACGGCGACGGCGCAACCGGCGATGCCTATGTCAAGGCCTTCACGGTGGCGGCCTCGTCCTCGCTGGTGGTCTCGGTCGAGGACTTCGCGCGGGCCCCGGGCCAGGCGGCGAGCTACGACCCGGCCGCCGGCGGCTTCGTCGTCAGCGTGCAGAACGCCAGCGGCCTGAACAGCCTCTCCTTCGACCTCCGCTACGACCCGGCGCTGCTGAGCGTGCAGTCCGGCGCGGCGATGGCCGGCCTGCCCGCGGGCAGCACCGTCAACGCGACGGTGAGCCAGCCCGGCCTGCTGCATGTGGACGTGGCGCTGGCCAGCCCCTTCGCCGACAACGCGGTGCACAAGCTGGTGCTGGTCAAGGGCACCGTGCCGGCGACGGCGGTCTACGGCGCGGCCGAGCTGCTGCGCCTCACCAGCATCAGCAGCAACCTCGGCGCGGCGGCGCGGGCCGACGACGGCATCCATGTCGTCGCCCAGCTCGGCGATGCCGACGGCAGCCGCGCGCTGACGACGGCCGACGTGACCCTGCTGCAGCGGATGGCCGTGCACAGCGACACCGGCTTCGCCGCCTATGCGCTGGTGAACCCGCTGCTGATCGGCGACGCCAGCCGCGACGGCGTGATCAGCGCCACCGACGCGGCCATGGTGCTGGCCGCCAGCCGCGGCACGGCGGTGGCCGCGGTGCCGCCGGTGGTGACGGTGCCGAACCTGGTGGTGACGCAGGTCAAGGTGGAGGACGACGGCGTGAGCCTGCGCTTCGACCGCGTGCTGGACGTGTCGTCCATCGATGCCGGCGACCTGCAGGTGGCGGGCGTGGCCGGCAGCCTGGTCATCGACGCGGACGGCATGGGGCTGCGCTTCGTCTCCGGCGCTGGCGCGATGGCGGCGGGCAGCTACGACCTGACGCTGAAATCCGGCGTTAGCGGCGTGGTGGCCGCCGATGGCCACCAGCTCGACGGCAACGGCGACGGCACGGCCGGCGACAACTTCGTCGCCAGCTTCACCGTGCCGGCGCCGGCGACGGCGGCCACGCTGCACCTGGGCGACCTCAACGCCGCCGCGGGCAGTAGCGGGCAGGTGCTGACGCTGCAGCTCGACGGTGCCGCCGCGGGCACGGTCTCGCTGGTGCTGGCCTACGACCCGGCCACGCTGCAGATCGAGGATGTGGCGCTGGCCGCCGGCCTGCCGCCGGGGGCGCGGCTGACGGCCGATGCCAGCCAGGCCGGGCGGTTGTCGCTGCAGCTGAGCCTGGCCGGTGGGCTGGGCGATGCCTCGCTGCGCGGGCTCATAACGCTCAAAGTCGGCGTACCGGCGACGGCCACGCCGGGCACGACGCGGCTGCTGAAGCTGCTGGACGCCACGGTGGACGGCGCCGCGGCGAAGGCCGACAACGCGCTGCAGACGGTGGCCGCGCCGCAGCCGGTGCAGCTGGCGCCGGCCCGCGTCTCGGGCCTGGGCCTGCGGGCGATGCCGGTCACCCCGCCGCCGCCGGTGGTGGTGGTGC
>NZ_LYVQ01000433.1 GCF_001984095.1 Pelomonas sp. KK5 | reverse complement strand
GCGCGGTGACGATGGGCGCCGGCGTGCCGGAGACGTTCCAGGTGATGGGCCGCGTGCCCACCTTCACCGCGATGGTCTGGGCGGCCGTGACCGCCTGCAGGCCGGTGCCGCTGCCCAGCACTTCGGTGAGGAAGCGATAGCGCATGGCCGGGCCGCCGGTCGGGTACAGCGCGGGGCAGTCGCCCACCAGCTTCAGGCCGCCGTAGAAGCCATAGCCGGGGCCGCCATGCGCGCCGGGGAAGCCGAAGGGCACGGCGTGCGTGCTGCGGCCGTCGCCGAGGTGGTTGATGTCCGAATAGATGCCGAAGTCGCCCACGCGCGTGAACCAGGCATGCGTGACGACCGGCTGGTCCTTGACGCACAGCTTCACGCAGAAGCAGGGGCCGACGTTCTCGCGGTCCGGGTCGCGTCCGCGCGACGCGGGCTCGGCCAGCAGCACGGTGCCCGAGGGCGTCTCCACCTTGAAGTACAGGTCGGGACCGCCGAACAGCTCGATGTTCAGGCCGAAGATGTCCTTGCGGAAGTCGGCGTCGAGATAGTCGATGCGGAACCGGCCGGAGCCGTCGGTGAAGCCGCTGCCCAGCGGGTCGTCCTGCAGCCAGTCGCGGTCGAAGGCGCTGACCTTCACGCCCTGCACCGGCTGGCCGTTCTTGTCGCACACCACCACGGTGCCGCAGATCACCCAGGCGCCGAAGCGCGAGCGCAGCAGGCACCAGAAGCGCTGGGAGAGCAGCTCCGACCACGCGGCCACGGCACCGCCCTCGGTGCGCCGCCATTGCGGCTGCAGGATGGTGACCGAGAACTGCAGCGGACGCGGGGGCGTCGGCGTGGGCTTGCGGCCCGGAACGGTGCCGCAATTGACGTCGATCTCGAAGGCCTCGCCCTGGTAGTTCTGCTTGTCGCCGAGTTCGGCGGTGAAGTTGCCGTCGGCATCGGTCTCGTACTCGCCCAGCAGCGAGCCCTGCTTGGCCGCCACGGTGGCGTCGTCGAGGATGGCGAAGGTGTCCTTGGTGCCGGCGACGGCCATCGCCGTGACGTTCTGTTCGACGCGGGTGCGGTAGAGGCGCACGGTGACGTGGGACAGGGGCTCGGAGCACTCGCTGCAGAGCTGGCCTCTGATCCTGCCCTTGAAGACGTAGTTCATGATCAATCTCTCCTCAGTGTCTGAGATATGAAACCGCGCAACCTGGGCGGCCACCTGGGTTCTTGTCGCATGGCGCTGCTTGCTCGGGCTCGGGCGCGCCATCCTCGGATCCGAGGACTGACGGAAAGGGGCGGGTGGCCCACCGGTCCACGCTCATGCGTGGCCTTGCCGGCCTTTGCTTGCCTGCTGGTCGGCATCCGCTTGTTTGCGAATCAAACCGGATCGACTGGATGGGCTGGGGGACGAGGTCGATGCAGCCAGTTTCAGGACGCCCAGAATCTCTTGGACAGCACGCGACGGATACTGGTGATCAGATCCGTGACATGCCACGCGCCGGGCCAGATAGAGACGCCAGCGGGCCGTCGTTCCGACAGGTCACGCCACACTGCGGCCATGATGAAGGACTGGGAGAGAACGGCGGCGCCGGCCCAGAGCGCCAAGCCCCAGCCTATGTAGTCCAAGGCGACCAGCAATGCGCCTAGCGAGGCAAGCATTACCGCGACAATCAGCGTGAGTACCTTCATCGCCTGCTCCCAGTCGTGGCATCGGTCCAATGCTCTGCGCAGAGGCGACTCCCGTCCGTGCGCTGGCGCACGGACTCACATGCACCGAGCCCTGACAACTTGACGACTGAGCCCGGCCGGATCTCCTGTTGCACCGGGGGCTCGAAGGGATCGTCAGCATGATTCTGTGCCCATCGCCTCCACCCGCTCGAACTTCACCCACGCCGGCCGAGGTGCAGCCACAAGCCAGCTTCGCCCCGAAAGGGTTTACCGCGGCCGGCGCGAGTGGGCAACGACGGGCCTCCCTCTCAGATGTCCGGCGAGCAAGCCAGGCATGAAGCCAGCGCGAAGGACAGCGCTCTTGCCCATGAGCGCGGCCTTGCTGGACTCGGCCGAGCTCGCACTGGACGGTGTGGCGCAGCCCCAGCCATCGAAGGCCTCGGAGTTGTTTGAATTGCAAGACCTGCTATCTCTGGGGTGGATCTAGCTGCAGGCAGGCATGGATACCTGTGCCCGCAGCCAGGACAGCACTGAAGCCGTCGCGCCGGACCTGCACGGAC
>NZ_LYVQ01000432.1 GCF_001984095.1 Pelomonas sp. KK5 | reverse complement strand
CGCTGGCGGGCCTGCAGCATCGGCACCGCCTCGGCCAGCAGCGCGGCGCTGTCGCGGCGGCCGAACTCGGCCATCGGCAACTGGCCGGCGCGCAGCAGGCGCTCCGCATGAGCCGCCACCTGTTCGGGCAAGACCTGACCCTCGGGCGTGGCCGGCAATGCGCCGGCCAGCAGCTCGCCCAGCAGGCCGTGGTGCTCCAGCCGTCGAGGCCGAAGGGCTCGTCGTCCTCGTCCACCGCATCGTCGTCGCGGAAGGACACGTCCAGGCGCCGGCGGAAGAAAGCCCTGACCGGGTTCTTCAGGAAGGTGGCCAGGTCGGCCAGGCGCAGCGGAACCTCGCCCTCCTCGAAGGGCGGAGGCAGTTCGGCCGCCACCGCTTCGCGTTCCAGGTGGGCGCGGCGCCATTCGGCCGCATGCGTGCCGAGCGGGCTGCCGAGCTCGAAGTAGCGGCGGCTGAAGGGCTGCAGCGGATGGGCCTGCGTGCGCGCGCGCACCGCGTCCTCGCCCCAGCCGGCGGCCAGGTAGTCGCGCAGCTGCGAGACCAGCACCGAGGGCGGCTGCTCGGCGTTGTCGCGCGGGCTGCGGCCGGCCCAGCTGACGTAGAGCAGGCGGCGGGCGGAGAGCAGCGCCTCCAGCATCAGCTGGCGGTCGTCGTCGCGGCGCGAGCGGTCGCCGGGGCGGGCGACGCCGGGCAGCGCCATCAGGTCGAAATCGCTGCGGCTGGCGCGGCGCGGGTAGTCGCCGTCGTTCATGCCCAGCAGGCACACCACCTCGAAGGGCACCGAGCGCATCGGCATCAGCGTGCAGAAGGTGACGCCGCCGGCGCGGAAGCGCTTGGAGAGGCCCGGCTCGTCCACCTGCGACAGCCAGGCCTCGCGGGCCACGGCCAGGTCCACCTCGGCCGCGAAGCCGGCGGTGGCGCTTGCCTGCAGCCAGGCGGCGAGGCCGGCGTCCAGCGCGGCCAGGGTCAGCCGCTCATGTTCGTCCTCGGCCTCGAAGAAGACGGCCAGCATCTCGCGCAGGCGCGCGGCCCAGGCTTCGGGCGTAACGGCGAGATTCAGCGTGCCGCGCCATTCGGTCAGGCGGTCCAGCAGGTCGGCCAGGCTGCCGGCGAGGCCGGCGTCCAGGCCGCCGACCTCGGCATAGGGCTCGATGCCGGCCAGCGCGGCGCCGCCGCCGTTGGCATAGCCCAGCAACATGCGGCGCAGGCCGAAGAGCCAGGAGTTCTGCTCGCCGCAGGCCGCCAGGCCCAGGCTGGCACGGTGCGCCGGGTCCAGGCCCCAGCGGATGCCGGCGCCGGCGATCCAGGCCGACAGGCGAGGCAGCTGGGCGGCATCGAGGCCGAAGCGGCGGGCCAGCGCGGGCACGTCCAGCAGGTCGCGCAGCTCGCTGTAGCTGCAGCGCTGCTGGGGCAGTTGCAGCAGCCACTCGACGGCCACCAGCAGCGGGTTGTTGCCGCGCTCGGTGCGGTCGGCGATGTCGAAGGGAATGTGGCGCGCGTCGCCGGGGCCGTACTGGCCGAAGACGGCGTTGATGGCGGGGGCGAAGGCGTCGACGTCGGGCACCATCACGACCACGTCGCGCGGGTTCAGGCCGTCGCCGGCGGCGAGCAGGTCCAGCAGTTGATCGTGCAGCACCTCCAGCTCGCGCACCGGGCCGTGGGCGATGTGGAAGACGATGGAGCGGTCCGTGTCGGGCAGCGCTGCGTCGCGCGGATGCTCGGCCAGCGGCACCAGGTCGCGGATGCGCTGCTGCACCTGCTGCAGCAGCGTGCCGCCCTCGCCCTCGTCGAACAGGTCCAGCCTGTTCAGCGCGAAACGCTGCTGCGACTGCAGCGCGTCGTCGAAGGCATCGAGCTGGCGCACGAAGTCGCGTCCCTGGCGGCCCCAGGCAGCCAGCAGCGGATGGGCGTGGGCGTGCATGCGGTCCAGGCCCAGGCCGGCCAGGTCCACGCCGCCGCGCAGCGGATGGCGGCGGCGTTCGATGCGCAGCAGCTCGCGGCCCTCGATGATGTCGGCCCAATGGAAACGGCAGGGGTTGGGCACGCAGAGCAAGACCTGGCACCGGCCGGACAGCGCGGCCAGCGCCTCCAGCGTCTGCATCGGCACATGGGTCATGCCGAACAGCACGACGCGGCGCGGCAAGGGCTGGCGCGGCGGGCTGCCCGCGGCCAACGCGGCGAGGAAGCGCTGGTGCAGCTCGGGCCGGCTGC
>NZ_LYVQ01000431.1 GCF_001984095.1 Pelomonas sp. KK5 | reverse complement strand
GCGCCAGGTCGAACTGGCCCACGCCCGCCGGCCCCTGCACCAGCAGCGCATGCGATCGGGCGGTGCCCAGCGCCCGGGCCAGCGGCTCGGCCAGCCAGGGGAGTTGGTCGGCCTCGCTCACCATCCGCGCTGCTCCATCACCGCGACGATCTGCGCGGCGACCTCGACCACCGGGCGGCTCGCGTCGATGCGCGCAATGCGCTGAGGCGCGGCGTTAGCACGGGCCTGGTAGCCGGCGCGCACGCGCTCGAAGAACTCCAGGTCGAGTTGCTCGAAGCGGTCGGCCGCACGCGCGGCGGCGCGGCGCTGCGCGGCGATTTCGGCGGGCAGGTCGAACCACAGCGTCAGGTCCGGCTGGCGGCCCTGCTGCACCCATTGCTCCAGCGTGGCCAGTTGCGCGAGGTCCATGCCGCGGCCGCCGCCCTGGTAGGCGAAGGTGGCGTCGGTGAAGCGGTCGCACAGCACCGTGGTGCCGGCGGCCAGCGCGGGTTCGATGACCTTGTCCAGGTGGTCGCGCCGCGCGGCGAAGACCAGCAGCAGCTCGGTCAGCGGCCCCATGCCGCTGTGCAGCACCATCTCGCGCAGCTGTTCCGCCAGCGGCGTGCCGCCGGGTTCGCGGGTGGACAGCACCGGTCCCTGCGCGGCCAGCCGCGCCTTGAGCGACTCGATGTGGGTGGACTTGCCGGCGCCGTCGATGCCTTCGAATGTGATGAACCTGGACACCGTCACTTACTTCCCGCGCACGTATTTGTTGACCGCGCGATTATGCGCGGCGAGGTCTTCGCTGAACTCGCTGCTGCCGTCGCCGCGGGCCACGAAGTACAGCGCCTTGCTGCGCGCCGGATGCACCGCCGCCTCCAGCGCCGCGCCGCCGGGCATCGCGATCGGCGTGGGCGGCAGGCCCGGGCGCAGGTAGGTGTTGAAGCTGGAGTCGGCCTGCAGGTCGCGCTTGTGCAGGTTGCCGTCGAAGTTCTCGCCCAGGCCGTAGATCACCGTCGGGTCGGTCTGCAGTGGCATGCCCAGCTTCAGCCGGTTGACGAAGACGGCGGCCACCAGGTGCCGGTCCGAGGCGGTGCCGGTCTCCTTCTCGATGATCGAGGCCAGGGTCAGTGCGGCATCGGCGTTAGGCAGCGGCAGGTCGGTGTCGCGGCCGGCCCAGGCGGCATCCAGTTTCTTCTGCATCGCGCGGTAGGCGCGCTTGAGCACGGTGAGGTCGCTGACGCCGCGGCTGTAGGCGTAGGTGTCCGGGTAGAAGCGGCCCTCGGGCGCCTGACCGGCGGGCGCGCCGAGCGCGGCCATGATCTCGGCATCGCTCATCGACGCGGTGGCGGGCTTCAGCGAAGGTGATTTCGCCAGCGCGGCGCGCAGCTGGCGGAAGCTCCAGCCGTCGATGATGCGGGCCTGCTCGAGCACCTCGTCCCCGCGGACCATCTTGGCCAGCAGCTCGCGCGGGGTGGCGCCCTGATGGATCTCGTAGCTGCCGGCGCGGATCTGGCGCGCCTGGCCGGACCAGCGGAACCACTCGTACAGCAGCCGCGGATCGGCCTGCACACCCGCGTTGGCCCAGGCCTGCGCCACCTGCAGCGGCGGCGTGCCGGCCTCGATGGACAGCTCCACCGAGGGCGTGGCCAGCTTCAGCGGCGCATTGAGCCACCACCAGGCATAGCCCGCCGCGCCGGCGGCCATAACGATCAGAACAAGCAGCAGTCTGCTCAACGACTTCATCGACTCGAAAACCCCTGAGACCCGCCTGTTGCGGGGCGCTGATGATAATCGTGCCCATGACGACTCCATCGACCGCAGGCGCCGCGCGCCTGAACCGCCTGGGCATCCTCCGTGCCCAGGGCGAAGACGCCGCCAAGTTCCTCCACAGCCAGCTGACGCAGGATTTCGCGCTGCTGGGCGACGCACAGGCCCGGCTGAGCGGCTTCTGCAGCGCCAAGGGCCGGCTGCTGGCCACGATGATCGGCTGGAAGAACGGCCCCGACGAGATCCTGCTGGCCCTGCCCGCCGAACTGCTGCCGGCGATCCAGAAGCGGCTCTCCATGTTCGTGCTGCGCGCCAAGTGCAAGATCAGCGATGCCAGCGCGGACTGGGCGCTGTACGGCGTCGCCACGGCGTCTGACGATGCGCCGGCCTGGTCGCTGACGCGTGACGGCGAGGCGACGAAGATCCGCCTGCCCGGCGTCGGGCTGTGGCTGCTCGCGCAACCGGCCGC
>NZ_LYVQ01000430.1 GCF_001984095.1 Pelomonas sp. KK5 | reverse complement strand
CGCTCGACCAGCGCGGCCAGCCGCTCCAGGTGCCAGGCGTCGAGCCCGGCCGCCGAGCCCAGCGACAGGCCCACGCCGTGCAGGCTCACCGCATAACGCTCACGTCCGGCTGACAGCACGGCCAGCGCCGCGCCGCCCTCGCCGAAGAAGTTTTCCGAATGGACCTCGATGAAGGCGAGCGGAGGCTTCTGCTCCAGCAGGGCCTCGTAGTGCGGCTGTCGCCAGCCGATGCCGATCGGGTCCATCGCCGGGTTCATCGGATCACTTGCCCATCTTGGCCTTGGCTTGCGCCGCGGTCATGCCGCCTTCCTTCTCGCACGTGCCCTTGGCCACGTACTTCCAGTCGTCGGCCGACTTGTCGGCCTTGGCCTGGCCGGCGCAGGAGTGCGAGCCGCTGAGATTGGCGCAGTCGTTCTGGCCGGCCTTGGCGATGCCGTAGCACTTTTCCTTGGGTGCATCGGCGGCGGCAGCGTGGCCGGCGAGGCCCAGGGCGAGCGCGGCAGCGAGTGCGGAAGAGACGATCTGTTGCTGGGTCTTCATGTAGATCTCCTGAGTTGATGGGACGGGGTGAGCATGTGTCACGGCCGTCCGTCGGATTGTCATCGCCAGTCCTTACACTGCCCCGCATGAATTCCAGTCCGACGATCGCCCGGCAGCTTGAGGCGCTGCGCCCCCAATTGCTGCGCTACGCGCTGATGCAGTTGCGCAATGCGGCCTGGGCGGAAGACGCCGTGTCCGAGACCCTGCTGGCCGCGCTGGAGAAGCCGCAGAGCTTCGCCGGCCAGTCGCAGCTCAAGACCTGGCTGGTCGGCATCCTCAAGCACAAGCTGGTGGACCAGATCCGCCGCAACAGCCGCGAGATGTCCACCACCGCCACCAGCGAGGACGGCGTCGACCTGGACGAGCTGCTGTTCGCCGCCGACGGCCATTGGCGCGAGTCGCCGCAGGACTGGGGCGACCCCGAGCAGGCGCTGCGCCAGCTCGATTTCATGCGCGTGCTGGAGGCCTGCGTGGAGCACCTGCCGGGCCAGCAGGGCCGGCTGTTCATGATGCGCGAGTGGCTGGAACTGGAGACCGAGGAGATCTGTAAGGAGCTGGCGATCACGCCGACCAACCTGTGGGTCATGCTGCACCGCGCCCGGCTCAGGCTGCGCGATTGCCTGCAGATGAACTGGTTCGACAACAAGGCCGTGACGACAGGAAACGCATCGTGATGCTGGGTCCCGACTGCCGCGAGGTGACGCGCCGCGTGCTGCTCGCCGAAGAGACGCCGCTCACGCTGGGCGAGCGGCTCGGCGTGCGCTTCCACATGCTGATCTGCAAGGCCTGTCCGAAGTTCGCCCGGCAGCTCTCGCTGATGCGCCGGGCCAGCGAGCGCTGGCGCCAGTACAGCAGCGAAGACGAGTCGTAAGGATTCGTATCAGGCGATGGTGCCGGCGCTCTCGCGCAGGTCCTCGCCGGTCGCCAGCGCCAGTTGCAGCGCCAATCGCACACCGTCGATCATTGCCGTTAGGCCCAGGCTCGGCGGAGCGCCCGCGGGCGTGGCGGGCAGGCGCGCCGATTGCTCCGGCAGGTAGGGCACGTGCATGAAGCCGCTGCGCACCAGGGGCTGCTGACGGAGCAGATGCTGCAGACCATAGAACACATGATTGCAGACGAAGGTGCCGGCGCTCTGGGAGACGCCGGCCGGCAGGCCCGCCGCGCGCAGGCCGGCCGCCATCGCCTTGATCGGCAGCGTGGTGAAGTAGGCGGCCGGCCCGCCCGCCACCACCGGCTCGTCCACCGGCCGCCCGCCCGCGTTGTCCGCGATGCGTGCATCGTCCACATTGATCGCCACGCGCTCCAGGGACAGCTCGCTGCGGCCACCTGCCTGTCCCAGCGCCAGCACCAGGCTCGGCTGCAGTTCGTCGATGTGGCGCTCCAGTTCCTGCAGCGCCTGGCCGAAGACGCAGGAAAGCCGACGCGCATGCACGACATGGCCAGACAATGTCTCGCCGTTGAGATAACGTGCTATTTCCCAGGAAGGGTTGAGGCCCTCGCCGCCAAAAGGCTCGAAGCCGGTCAGGAGAATCTTTGTTGCGTCATTCATTCACGGTCAAGGTGGAAGCACGAATGGAACGTGCCCCTGGAGTGTGCATGATGGCGCGCATTGCTGCTGCCGGCGCGAGCCTGCACGCCCCGGAGAATCGCTGAATGCCCGACCTGTCCGTCCCGCTCGCCTGGAGCCTCGAAGAC
>NZ_LYVQ01000429.1 GCF_001984095.1 Pelomonas sp. KK5 | reverse complement strand
CGGGTACCGGCGCGGGCTCCAGCAGCACTTCGCCGAAGTTCTGGCCGAAGCCGCCGTTGGCGGTGATGCCGGGCGCGAGCTGGATGTAGAACGGGTCGCCCGAGCTGGCGTGCGAGCCGCTGGCCGATCCGGGCACGGTGTAGCCGGGGATCTCGATGACCGATCCCGGCGGCAGGTAGCCGCAGCCGTCACCGTAGCCGCCATAGCCGCCGTAGCCGTAGCCGCACTGGCTGTAGGCGTACCAGCCCTCCGGCACGGTGAAGGTGGTGGGCGGGACATAACGGTCAGGTCCGGCGGCAGAGTTGCCGTTGGCAAAGGTGCTCAGCTCGTAGCTCAGCTGGATGGTCTCGCCGGCGTTGATCACGCCGAGGTCGACCGTGCGCGAGACGCCGAGCACGTTGTAGAGCGTGCCGCCGCCGGCGTAGAGGCTGGCGTCGCCGCCGGTGGAGAAGGTGGTGCCGCTGCTGTCGCTGTGCAGCGTGGCCTTGCTGTCCCAGACGGTGCTGCCGTTCTTCTGCAGGTCGAACTTCAGCCCGGCCTCGACGAACTGCCCGGCGCCGAGCTCGGAGCCGATCGAGTTCTGCAGCAGGCCCGGCGTGATCGAGAAGGTGAAGCTGGCGCTCTGGGCGACGGCGCTGCTGTTGGTGATGCTCTCCACCAGCTTGAAGCCGCCGTCCACCGCATAGACGCCGAAGCCCGACGAGCGGCTACCGAAGCTGCCGGAGCTGGAGCCGTAGCTGTGCAGGCCGGCGTTGGTGGTGGTGGTGCCGGAGTAGGGGAACAACAGCACGTCCACCGGATCGTTGACCGGGTAGAGCGAGCTGAGGTTCGTGGCCGGGTCGCCGTCGAGCGAGTAGTTGCCCAGCGCCTGCATCGAGCTGACCTGGGCCAGCGCGGCCGGCCCCAGCAGGGCCAGCGTGGCGGCCAGCGCGAGGCGATTGAGCAGCGGCGCACGGCCGCGGGTTGGTCTCCGGCTCTTGTCGTCCATGCCTGTACTCCTCTGGCAACAGTGCGGCAACAATGTAGCCGGCGGTCAGTCGAAGCGGAGCGTTATGTGAGCAGCGCGGAGGCCCGCGGATGGGTGTTGACAGCGACGCTCGGCACGCGATAGACGCGTACCGCGGCGGCCCGGCCGCGCAGCTGCTGGGTGCCGAGGTCGACGCAGGCGAGCTCGGCTGGCAGTTGCAGCCGGGTGGCCTCGCTGACCAGCAGGTCAAGGCCGCGCTCGCTGGCCAGCTGCTGCAGCCGGGCGGCCAGGTTGACCGCGTCGCCGAGCACCGTGTAGGCGCGGCGCTGGCGGGAGCCGAGGTCGCCGACGACCATGCTGCCGCTGTTGATGCCGATGCTGATCGCCAGCTGCGGCCATCCGCGCGCGGCGAAGCGGTGGTTCAGCTGCTGCAGCGCAGCCTGCATTGCCAGCGCCGCATCGACGGCCTGGGCCGCGTGGTCGCCGGCCTCGATCGGCGCGCCCCAGAAGGCCATCAGCGCATCGCCCATGTACTTGTCCAGCGTGCCGCCGCGGGCCTGGACGACGTCGGTCATCGCGCTGAAGAACTCGTGCATCAGCGCGGCCAGTGCCTCGGGCGGCAGCCGCTCGGCGATGCCGGTGAAGCCGTGCACGTCGGCGAACAGCACGCTCAGCTCCGCGTCGCGGCTGGCCATCGTGTAGCGCTCGGGATGCCGGCTCATCTGGCGCACCCGCTCCGGTGGCAGGTAGTGGCCGAACAGCTCACCCAGGCGCAGCACGTTGTGGCGCTCGACCAGGTAGGTGCGCAGCAGGTGCAGGCCCAGCAGCGCGGGCACCAGCAGCAGCGGCGCGGCGAGCGGCCAGGCCTCGCGGGCCTGCATCCAGGCGGCGAGGTCGGCGGCCAGCAGCGCGGCCGACAGTGCCAGGCCCAGGGCCACGCCGCCGGCCAGGCTCAGGCGTGGCAGCGCGGGCAGCAGGACCAGGGCAACCAGCAGCAGCTGCAGCACGCCCAGCGCCGGCGTGTAGGCGGGCACGCTGGCCAGCGTGCCGTCCATCAGGCCGGAGAGCACGCTGGCGTGCAGGGCCAGGCCGGGGAAGCCGTCGCCGACCGGGGTGGTGTGTCGGTCCAGCAGCCCCGGCGCGGAAGCGCCCAGCAGCACGATGCGGCCGCGCAGCGCGTCCTGCGGCAGCCGGCCGTGCAGCACGTCCACCGCCGAGTAGTGGCGGTAGGCCCCGCTGCGGGAACGGTAGGGCACGACGACGGCGCTCTGCGCGTCGGTGGCCAGCTGCAGCGGGCCGCGCGGCGTGGGCAGCACGAGG
>NZ_LYVQ01000428.1 GCF_001984095.1 Pelomonas sp. KK5 | reverse complement strand
CTTGTTGGCTGCCCGGAGTTTCAGGCCGAACGGCTGCGCTTGAGCACGAGCAGCCCGAAGCAGATGCCCGCCACGATCAGCCCGCCGACCAGATGGGGCGACGCCAGGTTCTGGAGGGCGGACAGGCCGTCCTGCCAGGCCCAGGAGGCCGCCGGGAACGAATCCGGATGGCGCCTGATCTGTTCGTCGAACTGCCGCAGCAGCGCCGGCTCGGCAACGAAGGACTGCATCGAGCCGTCCCACTGCGCGCTCAGCAGGCGCCAGACGATCGGGTTGCCGTAGACCTTGTCCAGCACCAAGCCGCCGGCACCCAGCGCCAACGCGACCGCCGGCACGCCCCAGCGCTTGAGCCAGGCCGAGGCCGCCATGAAGATCAGCACCAGCGGCGCGAGCCACAGCGTCATGAGCAGGGTGCCGAAGAGCCCGCGCAGCAGCAGCGGCACGGCCATCGACATGACCGTTCCCCAGGGCACACCGGCCCAGCCGGCCCAGCCGTCCTGCTTGATGAACAGCGCACTGGCGATCACCCCGCCGAACAGGACACCGATCACCTCGGCCGCCAGGGGCACCAGCAGCGCATGGGCCAGCAGCGTCGCGCCGATGCTGGGGGAATGACCGCCCGGCAGCGACAGCCAGAACTCGATCGAACGGTCCTGCTGGTCGCGGCGCGCCAGGCCCGGCATCTGGAACATCGCGCTGACGTAGCTGATCAGGAACATCACCATCCCGGTGGCCAGCACGATGAACAGCGCCACCGGCAGCGGCGGCATTTCCTTGGTCATGCCTTCGACGGTGCCGAACGGGAGGATCGCCAGGAAGACCAGTGGCGGCGCCAGCAGCGTGACCAGCCAGCCTCGCTTGTGCTGCATCCACTCGCGCAGCAGCAGGGTCTTGAAACGATTGCTTGCAGTCATGATCAGGCCTCCTTGCGCGTCAGCGCCGGGTTGCGGGTCAGCGCCATGAACAGGTCGACGAGGTTGGGGCGGATGCGCTCGCCCAGCTCGGCCACATGGGCCGGCGGCGCGCCGTCAAAGATCGCGGCGCCGCGGCCGCCCGCCTGCCGGTAGCGCAGCAGCGGATGGGCGGCGGCGATGGCGTCGGCGGTGGCCGGGTCGTGGCTCAGCGCGACGAAGCGCTGGTCCATGTCCTCCAGGCTGATGTTCAGCACCAGGCGCCCTTCGTCCAGCATGATCACGTCGGACAGCAGCGACTCGACCTCCTCGACCTGGTGGGTCGAGATCAGCACGCTGCGCTCGCCGTCACACCACTCGTCGATCAGCATCTCGTAAAAGCTCTTGCGGGACATCACGTCCAGGCCCAGCGTGGGCTCGTCCAGGATCATCACCTTCGCATCGATCGCCGCGATCAGCGCCAGGTGCAGCTGCACCACCATGCCCTTGGACAGGCTCTTGACCTTGTCGTTCAGGCCGACGCTGGTGCGCTTGAGCAGCTCCCGCGCCCGCAGGGCCGAGAAGCGCGGCTGCAGCCCGCCCATCAGCGTGATCAGCTCGTGAACCCGCGCCCAGCGCGGCAGCACGGCCACGTCCGGGATGTAGCAGAGCTGCTCAAGTAACTGGTTACGTTGGCGGCGCGGGTCCAGCCCCAGCACGCTCAGGGAACCCTCCGCCGGCAGCAGCCCGACCAGCGCCTTCATCAGCGAGGTCTTGCCCGCGCCGTTGTGGCCCAGCAGGCCGACGACGCGACCCTTCGGGATCGCGAAGCTGACGCGCTCCAGCGCGGTCTTCGCCTTGCCGTAGCGCAGCGTCAGCTCGCTCGCTTGGATCAGATGGTCCATGGTCTCAGTCCTCCCAGTTCAGGTCGTTGGCGCCGATGCCCAGCCGCTTCAGCTTGGCCCGCAGCGCCGGCCATTCCTTCTGCAGGAACTGCGCGCGCTCCCGGCTCAGCAGCCGCGTGCGCGCGCCGGCCTTGACGTACATGCCCATGCCCCGGCGGCTCTCCACCAGGTCGTTGTCCACCAGCGCCTGCAGCGCGCGGCTGACCGTCAGCGGATTGATCAGGTAGGTGCTGGCCAGCTTGCGGACCGAGGGCAGGGCCTCGCCCTCGGGCGGCGCCCCGTCCAGCAGTTGCACGGCCAGCCGGTCGGCCAGCTGCTGATAGAGCGGTGCGGAGTCGTTCCAGGTGTGCATGGGCGGCTCGGTGTGTTGGTGATGTAGCACACCATATCAATCGACCCGCCGGCCGACCAAGGGAAACGCGACGGACTGCAGAAACCCCAGGATGAACGGCAAATCGCCTCGCCGGCAGAATGATCCGATGACCCAAGCCACCGCCCCCCACCC
>NZ_LYVQ01000427.1 GCF_001984095.1 Pelomonas sp. KK5 | reverse complement strand
CTGCTACGAGGCGCTGGGCGAGCTGCCCGCCGAGATCCGCCTGGCTGGCGGCGCCGCCCGCAGCCCGGCGATGCGCCAGCTGCTGGCCTCGGTCACCGGCCGGCCGGTGCGCATCTCCCACCGCGAGGAATGCGGCGCGGCCGGCGCGGCGATCAGCGCGGCGGTGGCGATCGGCACCCACGCCAGCGTGCGCGAGATGCTGCCGCAGTGGGTGGACGCCTGCCTCGACCCGGCCGTCACCGCGCCCGATGCCGCGCAGGCGGCCTTCTACGACGCGCTGTTCCCGGTCTATCGCGAGATGGCCCAGCGGGGCCGCGAGCCCTGGCATGCGCTGGCGCAGGCCCGGCAAGCCTTTCAGGAGTAAGCCCACCATGAACGATTCCACCTCGCCCGCCGCCGCGGTGCGGGCGCTGGCCCCTGCCGACGCCACCTGGCTCAACCCCGCCCAGCGCGCCCGCGACCTGGCCGCCGCCGCGGCCGAGACCGCCGACGTGCTGGTCATCGGCGCGGGCGTCACCGGCGCCGGCGCGGCGCTCGACGCGGCGGCGCGCGGCCTCAAGGTCGTGCTGGTCGAGGCCGGCGACATCGCCGTCGGCACCTCCTCGCGCTCCGGCAAGACCTTCCACGGCGGCCTGCGCTACCTGGAGCAGCTGAATTTCCGGCTCGTCGCCCATGCGATCGAGGAACGCGACCTGATGGTCAGGACGCTGGCCCCGCACATCGCGCGGCCCGAGTCCTTCCTCTACCCGCTGACGCATGCGTTCTGGGAGCGGCCCTACGTGACCGCCGGCGTCACGCTCTACGACCTGTTCGGCCTGAAGGGTGGCGCCGTGCCGCGCCAGCGCCACTTCGGCCGCAAGTCACTGAAGCGTTACATGCCCTCGATCGATGATCGGCGCGTGGTCGGCGGCATCCAGTACAGCGACGCGCTGATGGACGACGCCCGCCACACGCTGGCCCTGTGCCGCACGGCCGCCGGCCGCGGCGTGAAGCTCATCACCCGGGCGCCGCTGGTCGACTTCACCCGCAGCGAGGGCCGCGTGGACGGCGTCGTCGTGCAGGATCGCGTCGGCGGCGAGCGCCGCGTGCTGAAGGCCCGCGCCATCATCAGCGCCACCGGCATCTGGGCCGACGAGATCCAGCAGCTCGCCGGCGCCAACACCTTCCGCGTGCAGCCGGCCAAGGGCGTGCACCTGCTGCTGCGCGCGGAGGCGATCGATTCGGGCACCGGCATCCTGGCCCGCGCCACCGACTCGGTCATCATCGCCCGCCGCTGGTACGGCTACTGGCTGGTCGGCACCACCGACACGCCCTGGACCGGCGACAAGCGCGCGCCGGTGGCCGAAGCCGCCGACATCGACTACCTGCTCGGCAACCTCAACGCCTACCTCGCGCGCAAGGTCACGCGGGCCGACGTGCTGGGCGTGTTCGCCGGCCTGCGTCCGCTGCTGAAGCCGGTGGGCGGCGGGCAGGACGCGACCTCGGCGCTGTCGCGCGACCATGCGGTGATCGACGGCCCGCCGGGCCTCACGACCATCGTCGGCGGCAAGTTCACCACCTACCGCCGCATGGCCGCCGACGCCGTCGACGCGGCGCTGCAGCCGCTGGGCGTCACGACGCGCTCGACCACCGCGACGCTGCCGCTGCTGGGCGCCGGCGACTGGCCCGCGGTGCGCGACAGCGCGCCGGCGCTGGCCCGCGAGTTCGGCCTGAGCGAGCCCGATGCCGGCCGCCTGCTGCAGCGCCACGGCGACCGCGTGCGCGACCTGCAGGCACTGGCCGCCGCCGACGCCACGCTGCGCCGCCCCCTGCCCGGCGCGCCGCAGTACCTGGCCGCCGAGCTGGTCTACGCGGTCGTCGCGGAGGGCGCGCTCTCGCTGGTCGACGTGATGGTGCGCCGCACCCACCTGTCCATCGAATGCGCGGACGGCGGCCTCGCGCTGGCGCCCTTCGTCGCCGACTGCGTGGCGCCGCACCTGGGCTGGAGCGCCGAGGAACGGGAACGCCAGATCGACGCCTATTTCGCCCTGATCGCCAAGGAGCGGGCCGCGCTGCCTGCTTGCTGAAACCAAGGAGACCCACATGAGCATGAACCGAGTGATCAACCAACCCGACCTCGTCGTCGAGGACATGCTGGCCGGCTGGCTGCTGGCCCACCAGGGCCGCGTCGAGGCGCTGCCGGCCAACCCGCGCGTGCTCAAGCGCGCCCGCGCGCCGGAGCGCGGCAAGGTGGGCATCGTGACCGGCGGCGGCTCGGGCCACGAGCCGGCCTTCGTCGGCTACGTGGGCGACGGCCTGGTCG
>NZ_LYVQ01000426.1 GCF_001984095.1 Pelomonas sp. KK5 | reverse complement strand
GCGCCGCCTGAGCGTGGACGAACTGTTCGATGACGTAACGGCCAATCTCGGCTGACCCACGAAAAGAAACCCCAACAGAGGAGACTCCCCATGAAATCGACGACAGCAGCCTTCGGGCTCGCTGCGCTGGCACTCGCCTGCGCCGCACACAGCGCCCATGCCCAGAACGTGACGATCTTCGGCGTCATCGACCAGGCGGCCGAATACACCAGCGGCGTCAATGCCGGCAACGGCACGTCCACGCACCAGTACCGCCTGGGCCTCGGCGCCGTGCCCTCGCGCCTGGGCTTCCGCGGCAGCGAGGACCTGGGCGGCGGCCTCAAGGGCATCTTCACGCTGGAAGGCGGCCTCAACGCCGACACCGGCACCTCGGGCCAGGGCAGCCGCATGTGGGGCCGCCAGGCCTTCGTCGGCCTGCAGGGCGACTGGGGCCAGTTCACGATGGGGCGCTTGTACATGATGCGCTACTTCGCGATGTTCGACGGCGACTTCTTCGGCGCCGGCTCGCAGGGCACGGGCACCATCGACGCGGGCATCCCGAACGCCCGCGCCGACAACGCCGTCTCCTACCGCTACAACCCCGGCGGCACCGGCTTCAGCGGTGGCGTCAACTACAGCTTCGGCCGCGACACGGTGGCGGCCAACAACCCCGCCGCGGCCGGTTGCGCGGGCGAGGCGACGATCGCCAAGCAGTGCTCCGAATACTCGGCCATGCTGCGCTACGAAGGCGCGAGCTGGGCGGTGGCGGCCTCCTACGACAAGATGTACGGCGGCACCTCCACCACCTACGGCGGCCTGGTCACGCCGGACCTCACCGACACCCGCGCCGTCATCAACGGCTACATCAAGTTCGGCGCCGCCAGCAAGCTCGGCTGGGGCTGGCTGGGCCGCAACAACCAGGGCAGCGCGACGACGCCGAAGAGCAATCTGTACTGGGTGGCCGGCGAGCAGCGCATCGGCGATCCCGTCGTGCTGACCGGCATGCTGGCGCAGATCAAATACAAGGACTCGGCCAACAAGGCGACGGTGCTGGCGCTGCGCGCGAACTACTGGTTCTCGAAGCGCACGACGGTGTACGTGTCGGAGCAATACGTCAGCAACAAGGGCAACCTGGCGGTGGTGGCCAGCACCAACTCGCCGGGCACCGGCCCGCTGCCCGGTGATTCGCAGAACGCCCTGCAGGTCGGCATCGGCCACTCGTTCTGAAGAGATGGAGCCCCTCGTCCAAGGAGTACCTTGGCCGGTCCCCCGAGGGGACGGCGATGCTTGCGGCGTCGAGCCGCAAGCACATCGCCAGGACGGGCCGGCTTGGGAGCGGCCCGGCGCTCGGCCCGAACACGGACGAGCGCCATGGGCCACAATCGCGCGAGGTTCTCCGATCATCCCTCCCATGCGCGAAGTCAGCCCCGCCCCGGTGCCCAAGGTACGGCTCTATGTCGAGAAGCCGGAAGAGCGCGAGGAGCGCTGGTTCGTCAACGTCGGCCATGTGACCGAAGGCGGCCGGCGCCGCACCGAGCCGCATGCGCATCCGGCCTACGGCCAGGTGATCTTCGTGCGCCAGGGCCGCGGCACGATGAACCTCGAAGGCAGCAGCGTGCCCTTCATCGGGCCCTGCGCGCTGCTGCTCCCTCACGAATGCGTGCACGGCCTGGACTACGAGATCGACGTGGACCGCTGGGTCGTGACGATCGAGCAGACCTACCTCGAGCAGATCAACGCCAAGCTGTCCGAGTTCATCCAGCTCTGGGCCGAGCCGCGCGTGATCCCGCTGAGCTATTTGCCCGAGGGCGCCAGCGATTTCTACAACCTGATCCGCCGCGTCGAGCAGGAGGTGCGCTCGAAGGCGGTGGGCCATGTGATCGGCACCGAATCGCTGCTGACCTCGATCCTGCTGACGCTGGTACGCGGCACGCGGCTGGACCAGATCGACAAGGAAGGCGCGACCCGCAACGCGATCCGCCTGGCCGACCGCTTCCGCGAGCTGATCCACCAGCACTACCGCGAGAACCTGCGGCTGCAGGACTACGCCTCGAAGATGGCCGTCTCGCCGACGCAGCTGCGCGCCGCCTGCGTGGCCGCCACCGGCCTCTCGCCCAACAAGCTGATCCACGCGCGGCTGATCACCGAGGCCAAGCGCAACCTGATCTTCGGCAACCAGACGATCGAGCAGATCGCCTACGGCCTGGGCTTCATCGATACCGCCTACTTCACCCGCTTCTTCCGCAAGGAGGTGGGGCAGTCGCCGAGCCAGTTCCGCGCGGAGTCGCGGGACCAGGCGCCCAGATAAAAGTGCAGGCGAATCTGCCT
>NZ_LYVQ01000425.1 GCF_001984095.1 Pelomonas sp. KK5 | reverse complement strand
AGCCTAACCCGCAGTTCCAGCCGACGCCTAACGGCGCGGCTGAACGCAACCGTTAGGTCGCAGTCAATGCGCGTCGCCTCTCGTCACATGCAGAAGTTCACTCGCCGCCCACTGGGCCTTGCGGGTTGGCTATTCATCGCGTGCTTCCTGGCGGCCATTGCATATCTGGCGGCTACAAGACCGCAAACATTCCTTGTCGTGCTATGCGGGTTCGCTGTTCTCTTGTGGATCGCACACAGCCAAAGTCAGCGAGATGCACAAAAGCTCGTGGAACTGGCTTGTCAGCGCGAAGGTCAAACGATATGTGAGTTCGCTCGGGACTTCGATGCTCGTGCAATAGATACTTGGATCATTCGCGCCGTCTACGACCAACTGCAAGAGCGACTTCAACATGTGCATCCATCATTCCCAATCCGCGCGAACGACCGGCTGAAAGAGGACCTGATGCTGGACGATGACGACTTGGACATGGACCTCGCTCCAGAGGTCGAAGTGCTAACTGGTAGGTCTATGGTCAACAGCGAACGCAACCCATACTTCGGCAAGGTCAAGACCGTCCGAGACTTCGTGCTCTTCTTTCAAAATCAGCCCGGGTCATCCATGCGACCTAACCCTCAGTTCCAGCCGACGCCTAACGGCGCGGCTGAACACTATCGTTAGAGCGCAGGCGAAGCACCATCCTCGGCAACGTCAAGTCACAACATGGCACCAGTCATTCTGATCTCAATCTATGCGGCATCACTCGCCTTCCTCTGGAAGAAGGTGCCGTTCAGCGAGTGGCGAAAGCCTGTCTATTGCTTCTCAGCCCTTCCGGTTCTTCTTGGCATGATGTTCGTAAACATCTGGCTTGTTGATACCTTCCTTCTGGATGTGATTGCAGCACTGGGCACAGCGCGAGAAGCGGACCAGCAACTACGCGCTTCACAAGTATTGGTTCGTCGCAGTGAACTCCAGGAGCCGATGGTGGCCCTTGCCATCTCCGCGCCGCTTGCCATCGTGGTCTCGTTCGCGTGGTTCTACCTGTGCCTAGTTCTGGAGCGGAGGCGTAGAGCTGCAGAATCAACTCCGTCGCAGAATGCGCTCTAACCTTGCATTCCAGCGGACGCCTAACGGCGCCGCTGAATTTGGACGTTAGATCGCAGATGCTCTTCCGCATTGAGTACATCGCCCAGCACGCGCGACCAGCGTATGTTTTCGCTCGCCAACTTGAGGCTGGCAACTTCCATCTCTCGTCGGCATCACGCTTAGGTGATGCTCCGATCCGACCAAGTCTGTCGCAGCCACGCTCGCTGACCGCTGATGGCAAACCTGATTTGACAGTATTCGCGTTTACCTTAGTGACCGCGAACGACTTGCCGAAGTTCAATGTTGGCCAGCATGTTGAGCTATCGGAGGCGTAATTCGGTCTAGCCCATCCTTGCAGCGGACCGCCTGCGGCGGCCGCTGAAGTCAGACGTTAGGCCGTTGGGAGACCAAGTCGTGGAGCGCGAATCAGCCTCGGCAGTCGCATCATCTCTGGAAGATGCAATTGCCCACCTCACTCGGTCGTTGGCGCCCGCCAAGCAAGGACTGTCCCCAACCGACTTCGACAGGTTTCAAATGGCCATTGGGCTTGCCATCGGCCGGCTTTCGCACGAACTACTCGACCCCATTTATGCGCAGTACCCGGATCTCGCGCCTCCCGGGGTACTTTGAATCAGAGCCTTTTCAAGAGTTCAGGGTTCGCCGCGCGTGCGCAGGGTCGCCTGTCCGTTGGCAGTCGGCTCACCATTGCTCTTGCGCCACCGGAATCGGAGACACTTGCAGCCATGAGTTTCGCGACAGAGAAAAGGCGAGGGTGCTGTGGCCGCGTTGCGGCTTTCTCGGGTGGCGCTTGCGCGGGCGGCTTGTCTGGCCTTCGGTCTTCGCTGCCTAACCCTCCGTTGCAGCCGACGCCTAACGGCGCGGCTGAACACTATCGTTAGGCCTTTTGGAATTCATGGGTTGCTCGCAGAAATGCACGACGCTCCGGCAGGAGTTGATGGGCAAGTCAACGAGCGGGGTCAATCGTTGCCTTGGTCATGCGCCGCTCCGGCCAGTCCCAGGAATTCAGGGTTCACCATCGGTGCGCAGGGCCGCCTGTCCGTTGGCAGTCGGCTTACCATAGCGCTTCCTTCACCAGTACGGGCAGCAGGTCCAGCCGTGAGTCCCGCGACAGACAAACTCCGCCGCTTCGGCAGCCGTGCTGGCAGGGCGTTCGCGGGAGCTTGCTCAGGTCTTCGGTTCTCGCTGCCTAACCCCTCGTTCCAGCCGACGCCTAACGGCGCGGCTG
>NZ_LYVQ01000424.1 GCF_001984095.1 Pelomonas sp. KK5 | reverse complement strand
TTGTAGGCGAAGGCGGCCAGCGCATGGCCGAGGTTGCTGCTGGCGATGGACAGGGCCTCGGCGCGCACCGTGACGTCGCCGCCCGTGGTGAAGAAGGCGGTGGTGAAGCCGTTGAAATGGTTGGCCGCGTCCAGCACGATGGCCTGGCCGGCGCCGCTGGTCGTGAAGCTGCTGCCGTCAGCCCCGAGCGTCAGCGGCCCGGACTGGGTGATGCCGCCGGTGCTGGCCGTGATGTCCAGCTTGCCGCCCACGCTGCTGGTGGCCAGCTTCACCGCATCGGCCACCAGCAGCGCATCGCCGCCGCTGAAGAGGCCGATCGAATGGCCGTTCAGCAGATTGGCCAGGTTCAGCACGATCACCTGGCCGGTGCCGGTGGTGGTGAAGCTGCTGCCGTCGGCGCCCAGCGCCAGCACGCCGCTCTGCACGATGCCGCCGGCGCTGGCCGTGGCGGTCAGCTTGCCGGCCACGCTGCTCGCCGCGAACTGCAGGGCATCGGCAGTGATTGAGGCATCGCCTCCGGCATTCAGCAGCACGCTCCTGCCGCTGAAGACATTGGACTGGGTCAGCAGGATCGGCTGGCCGGCGCTGCTGGTCGTGAAGCTGCTGCCGTCGGTGCCCAGCGTGAGCGCGCCGGTCTGCGTGATGCCGCCGATGCTGGCCGTGGCGTTCAGGTTGCCGCCGATCGTGCTGGCGGCGAGCGTGATCACGTCGGCATTGAGCACCGCACTGCCGCCGCTGCCCGTGGTGTTGAGCGACACCGTGTGCCCGTTCAGCAGGTTGGCCTGGCTGAGCAGGATGGGCTGGTTGGTGCCCGAGGTGGTGAAGCTGCTGCCGTCGGCGCCCACCGAGAAGGCGCTGGTCTGGAGGATGCTGCCCGTGTCGGAGACCAGCACCAGCTTGCCCGGCACGCTGGACAGGCTCGCAGGGATCACGATGCCGCCGACATTGCGCAGCGCCAGGTCCCCCTGCGTGCTGAGGGTGATGCTGCCGCTGACCAGGCCCGTGATGTTGTTGGCCTGGGTGTCCAGCAGGATGCCGTGTCCGACGCCGCTGGCGGTGAAGCTGCTGCCGTTGGCGCCGGTGGTGATGGGACCGGTCTGGGTGATGTTGCCGCCCGTGGTCGTGGCCGCGAGCGCGCCGCCGACGCTGCTGGTGGCGAACTTCAACGCATCCGCGGTGACGCTCACCGCGCCGCCGGCGCCGAGCGTCTGGAAAGCCACCGAGTGCGCGCCGAACTGGTTGCCGCTGTTCGTCAGCGCGATCGACTGCCCGGGGGCGCCGGTGGCGAAGCTGCTCCCGTCCTCGCCCAGGGTCAGGCTGGCACCCGCGGCCTGCGTGATCGAGCCGGTGCGGGTGATGGCGCTCAGGTTGCCGCCGATCGTGCTGGCGCCGAGCACCAGCGCATCCGCGTTGACGCTCACATTGGCGCCGGCGCCGGTGGTGCTGAAGGCGACCGACCGGCCGTTGAAGGTGTTGGCCTGGCCCAGCGCAATCGCCTGGCCACCGGCCTGGGTGGTGAAGCTGCTGCCGTCCAGGCCCAGCGTCAGCGTGCTGCCGATGGCCTGGCTGATGCCGCCGTTCAGGGACGTCACGCTCAGCGCCCCGCTGGCGACGACGTTCGGCAGCGCCACGCTGCCGGCGGCGCCGAGCGCGATGTTGGCGCCGATCAGCGTGACGCCGCCGGCGAAGTTCAGGCTGCCGCTGCCCGAGGCCGGCGAGCCGCCGCCGGTGGTGAAGGTGTTGTTGGCATTCAGCGTCAGGTTGCCGGAGACGCTGATCGAGGCGTTCACATTGATGTTGTTGCCGGCGCTGAGCGTCAGCGAGCGGCCCGAGGTCGAGCCGATCGCGTTGCTGACGGTGATGTCCTGCGAAGCCTCCAGCAGCACGTTGGCCGAGCCGAGCTGGCTCTGCAGCGTGGCCGCGCTGAGCAGGCTGTTGACCAGCGGGAAGTCGTCCCAGTTCAGCAGCGGGCCGGTGAGCAGGCCCAGCAGGCCGTCGATGCTGTCGATGCCGCCGATCGTCAGCGTCAGCGGGTCCAGCAGCAGCGTGCCGCGCTGGCCGCGCGGGGCGCTCAGGTCGACCAGGGTGCGGAAGTCCAGCACGCCGGCGCTGGAGACCTCGGCGCTGCCGCCATTGCCACCCTGCGGGCCGCCGCGCGCGCTCAGGCTGCCGTAGGCGCCGGTGCCGCGCTCGCTCCACAGCACCAGGTGCCCGCCGTCGCCCTGCACCGTGGCATCGGCGCGCAGGCTCGCGCCCGGGGCCAGCACCAGCATCTCGGCATTGGCCAGCGCAGGGTCCTGGCCGCGGGCCCCGCCGCCGGCCAG
>NZ_LYVQ01000423.1 GCF_001984095.1 Pelomonas sp. KK5 | reverse complement strand
GAGCAGGGCCACGCGCCGCCCCAGCAGCTCGATGCGGCCGCCGGCGCCGGCGGCGGCGTCGGCCGTGGTGCGGCTGTCCGCGCCCAGCGTCAACTGGCCCGGTGCCGCCTGCAGCACGATCTCCCCGCCGGGCCCGACGCCCAGCGCGTCCGCGCGCACGACGCCCAGTTGGTTGACGCTGGCGGCCTGCACGTCGATGCGGCCGCCGGCGATCGAGCCGAGGTTCAATGCCTCGCCGGCCGGCGCGGTGACATGCACCGTCAGCCGCGGCGCCGCGGTGTCCAGCAGCTCGATGCTGGCGCCGGCGGCCAGCACGATCTGGCCGCCGGCGGTGTCGATCAGCCCTTCGTTGCGCACCCCGCCGGCGCCGGCCAGCAGCAAGACCTGACCCCCGGCCGCGCTGCGGATCTCACCCTGGTTGAGGACCTGGCCGGTGGCCGCCTCGCCGCCGGTGAAGGCGTAGCGCCCGGCCGTCCAGTCGAGGTCGTTGAGGTTCAGCGTGGAGGTCACGAGGCCCGCCACGTCCACCCGCGCGCCGGAGCCGAACAGCACGCCGTTCGGGTTCAGCAGCCAGACCTGGCCGTTGCTGGACAGCGAGCCCAGGATCTGCGAGGGGTCGTTGCCGGTGACGCGGTTCAGCACCTTGCTCGTGCTGCCCGGCTGCTCGAAGCGCACCGCATTGGCCGCGCCGATCGAGAAGCTGCTCCAGTTCAGGATCGCGCCGTTGCTGTTGGTGACGGTCAGCTTGTTGCCGTTGACCACCGCGCTGGCCTGGCCCTGCTGGACCTGCAGGCCCGTGGGCAGCGCGGGGCCGGCGTGGACGATGCCTGCCCACGCACACCCGGCGAGCGCGAGCGCCAGGCGGCGCGGGGCGAGGATCGTTCGTTTCACTGTGACGTGCTATCCAGTTGCCGTTGCTCGAAGAGGTAGTCACCGCCGCTCTGGTGGCCGGCCGCGCTCGACGCGCCGTACTGCGGGCGCTGCGGCAGCTCCTTCGCCACGGCGAAGCGCACCCGCTCGAACACATTGCCACCGGGCTGCCAGTTGCTCAGCTTCTCGAGCTGCTGCATCAGGTTGTAGGAGAACGGCGAATGGCCCTGCTTGCCGGCGTCGGACACCGGCTCGTTGCCGCCCGAGGACATCACCACCACCGACTTGCGCTGCAGCAGCTCGTTCGGGTCGATCGGCGTGGCGCTGGCGCGGATGCGCCCGTTGGCATCCACCAGCGAACCGGAATAGCAGCTGTCGGAGATCAGCGCCACCTGCGAGGCGCCGATCTGGCCGACCAGCTTGCCGATGTCGTTGTTGCTGAGCCAGGTCTCGGGCTTCTTGGCGTCGGCGTCGGAGAGCAGCCAGTAGCCCTGGCCGGTCTGCTGCACCAGGTCGCCGTGGCCGGCGTAGTAGATGACGACCGAGTCCTTCGGGCCCGCCGTCAGCGCCACGCGGTTCAGCGCGGCGATCACGGAAGCCTTGGTGGCGTTCGGGATCACCACGGCCTCGTAGCCCAGCTCGGACTCGAACAGGCGGCCGACCGACTGCGCGTCCTTGACCGCACTGCCCAGCGTCGGGATGGTGCTGTCCGCGTAGTTGTCCACGCCGATGATGACCGCCACCTTGCGCTCGATCTGCGGCAGCGCCGCCTGGCGCACGTGGCGCCGCGTCAGCGGCAGCGCGGCCGTCGTGGCGGGCACGGGCGCCGCCGAGGGCGCTGCGGCCGGCGCGGGTGCCGGCGCCGGCGCGGCCTCGGCGTCCTTCTTCAGCTCGGAGGTCACCAGGCAGGTGCCGGCGGCCGCGTCCTTCATGGTGGCGCAGCCCCCCACGTCGGCCAGCGCGGGGTTCTCGCTGAGCTTGTAGATGGCCTCGGCGAACAGCTGCTTCTTGTAGCGGTCGCGGGCTTCCAGCATCGCAGCGAGCTGGTCCATCGACAGGTCGGACAGGCGCACCGGCCCGAAGTCCACCGCAGCGGCCAGGCCGGCCAGCGAAGCGATGCCGGCGCCGGTCGGCGCGGTCAGGTCCAGCAGGCCGGCGGTCGCGCTGGCGATCGTCGCGGTCGGGCTCGGCGTGGCGTTGTTCAGCGAACTGGCCACCGTCTGGTCCGTCGGCGGGGTCACTGTCGGCGTGTTCAGCGTCAGCGCGGTGGCATTGCCGGCCGCCTGGACGAACACATAGTTCTGCGCCGTCAGGCCCTGGCCGTTGATCGCATAGCTGCCGGCCGGCGAGGCGGTGGTGGCCGGCGTGACGAAGGCCAGCGTGCCGCTGGTGGCGTTCGCCTGCGTCTCGCCGCCGACGAAGCCGGTCACGCTGCCGGACAGCACCGGGATCGCGGCGC
>NZ_LYVQ01000422.1 GCF_001984095.1 Pelomonas sp. KK5 | reverse complement strand
GCACCAGCCGTTCGCCCTGAGCTTGTCGAAGGGCCGTGCGCGACCAGGGCTTCGACAGGCTCAGCCCGAGCGGGTCGGGGAACTGCGCTCGGGTTTGAACGACGTGTTTCACTTCAGTGTCACGGGTCACTAGAAGCAGCCGCCGTCCCGCGAAGGCGGCACCCCGCTGTCGATCACCACGTTGTTCAGCAGGCCGCGCAGGCTGGTGACCGGCGCCACCGTGATCGCATTGGCGACCGCCGTGCCGCGCACGATGACGAAGTCGCCCGCCGCGATCGACGGCGTGCTGCTGCCGGTGCCCAGGCGCCAGCGGCGGGCGCTGACGATGGCGCTCGGGTCGGCGCTGACGGCCACGCCGTGGATGGAGAAGGTGGTCGGCGTGCCGTTGGCCGGCGCCGGCGTGGCGTCGACCACGCCGCTGAGCATCGCCACCGTCGTCGCCGGCACGATCACGACCGAGGTCGCGGTGAGGTTGCCGCTCGCGTCCGCGGCGGTCTGCACCTGCACGCTCTGCGAGGCGCTGGCGGCCAGGTAGGTCCGGAAGGTGGCGATGTTGAAGGGCCGGCTGTTCGAGTCACCGCGGTGCCCGCCGCGCACCGACAGATCGGCCAGGCGGGTCGAGGCATTGACGGCGATGCTCTGGCCCAGCACGGTCAGCGTGTAGGTGTTGGCCGCGCTGCCGGCCGCCACCGCGCCGACGGGGCCGGCAAAGCCATAACTGGCCGTCGCGACGGCATGGATCACGCTGATCGAGCTCGCCGTGATCGTCGCGCCGCCGGCCGCCACCGTGCCCTGCACCCGCACCACGTCGCCGACCACCGGCAGCCCGGCAGAGGGCAGGGCGGATGCATCGACGCTGAAGCCGCGGATCGAGAAGGTGCTGCCGTTGATGGTCGACACCCGGCCTTCGATCTCGACCGCGGCGCCGGCGGTCTCCACCGGCAGCTTGTCGCGCAGGATCGCCACCTTGGCGGCGAAGGCCGAAGTGCCGGTCGGCGCGGCCGTGCCGTGGACCGAGGCCACCTGGCCGACGGCGAACAGGCCCGCACAGGCGCTGCTGGTTCGCCGCGCGCCGTTGAAGCAGTTGCTGGCGGACAGGTCCGCCACCAGGCCGCCGATCGTGATGCTGGTCGCGCCGACCGCCGTCACCACGCCCTCGGCCTTGTAGACGGCCGGATAGCCGTTGCCGGCGCCCGGCAGGTCGCGGATGGACACCAGCGTCGCCACGATCTGCGCGCCGCCGCTGCCGTACAGGTAGCCATCCACGCTGACGTAGCTGCCCGGCGTGGCCCCGGCCGTCACGCTCAGGCCCGACTGACCGGTGATCGCGTCGCAGGGCGAGGCGGTGTCGGTCAGGCAGGCGCGGTGGTCGGTAAAGGTGGTGGCCGAGCTGAGCTGGACCGTCTGGCCCATCACGGTCAGCGTGCTGGCGCCGGTATCCGAGGCGTCGACGACACCGCGGGCCAGTGCGTGCACATGCAGCTCGGCAGCCATCGGATGGGCGGAGGTGCTGGCCGAGGCCGGCTTGACGTCGGCCACCATGCCCACTTCCAGGCCGTCGGTGCTGCTGGTGCTGTCGCCGGTGTCGTCGTCGATGACGACGGCGCTGCCGGTGGCGTACTCATGGCCGTTGACGAAGACGCTGCCGAAGGCGGTGATCGTGCCGGACGAGACCGCCGCCGTCCCGGCATCGCTGCCGCTGGGGCCGGGGCCCGGGTCCATGGCGCTGCTGCCGCCACTGCCGCCTCCGCCTCCGCAGGAACTGAGCAACGCCACCATCACCAGCACCGCCAGCGGCACCAGCAGGGCGGGGCTGCGCCACCGCGCCATCAGTCGTTCGTTCATCGCCGTCTCCTCGCGTCCGTGCAGGCGGGCGCGGCAAGCGAGGTGCCGGCGGCGGTTCCACCGGCGTGACGTGTGTGAGCAATCGTGTCCTGAGAGGGCCTTCCTAGACCCGGAAGACGGCCACCGCTTCCACCAGCCTTTGCGCCTGCTCCTTCAGGCTCTCCGCGGCGGCGGCGGACTGCTCCACCAGCGCCGCGTTCTGCTGCGTCATCTGGTCCAGCTTGCCGACCGAGCTGTTCACCTGCCCGATGCCCTCGCTCTGCTCGCTGGCCGCGGCGGTGATCTCGCCGATGATGTCCTGCACGCGGCGCACGCTGTCGACGATATCGGTCATCGACGTGCCGGCTTCCTGCACCAGCCGCGAGCCGGTCTCCACCCGCTCGACGCTGGCGCCGATCAAGGTCTTGATCTCGCGCGCCGCCTCGGCCGAGCGCTGGGCCAGCGAGCGCACCTCGCCGGCCACCACCGCGAAGCCGCGGCCCTGCTC
>NZ_LYVQ01000421.1 GCF_001984095.1 Pelomonas sp. KK5 | reverse complement strand
TGTTGATCAGGCTCATCGAGGCACCATCCATCCGTAGGTCGCGACCACCAGGCTCAGGGCGACAAGCAGCAGCAGCCCCGCCCGGTCCTGCCACCCTGCCGCGCTTCGGGTCGCCGCCGTATCCTGCGTGGCCGAGAGCACGTCCCAGGCCCCCACCGCCCGCCGTCCCTTGCCGTAGGCGCTCAGCAGGGCCTTGTGCGCCACGATGTTGACCAGCCGCGGCACGCAGCGCGTGCGCCGCCGCAGCAGCCGCACCGCCGCCGCTGTGAACAGCGGACCGCCGCGGTAGCCCGCCACCACCAGGCGGTGGTGCAGGTAGTAGCCCAGCTCGGCGCGCGACAAGGGCCCGAGCCGGTAGTCGAAGGCGATGCGCTGCTTGAGCTGGCGCACCGACGGGTGATCCAGCTTCTCCTCCAGCTCGGGCTGGCCGAAGATCACCACCTGCAGCAGCTTGCGCTTCTCGGTCTCCAGATTGGTCAGCAGGCGCAGCGCCTCCAGCGTCTCGACGGGCATCGCCTGCGCCTCGTCCAGGCAGACCACGGCGAAGCGGCCCTCGGCCGCGATGTCCAGCAGGCGCTGGCTGATCAGCTTGACCAGCAGATGCGTCGGCGGCGGCGCGCCGGGGCCGCCCTCCGGCGGCTCCAGCCCCAGCTCGGCGGCCAGTTCGGTGAACAGGGCCAGCGGCTCCAGGTAGGGGTTCGGGATGTAGGCCACCTGGTACTCCTCGCCCAGGCTGGCCATCAGCTTGCGGCACAGCAGGCTCTTGCCCGTGCCCACCTCGCCGACGATCTTGATGAAGCCCTCGCCGGTGCGCACCGCGATCAGCAGCGTGTTGAGCGCCTCCTGCGAACTGCCCGAGGCGAAGAAGTAGCTGGTGTCCGGCGTGATGCTGAAGGGCAGCTCGCGCAGGGCAAAGTGTTCGAGGTACATGGTCGGCCCTCCTCAGTCCTGCTGCGCCTTGCGGTCCTTGCGCAGGTTCATCTCGGTGATGCGCCTCTCGGCGTCGCTGATGTCGCGCGTCCAGTCGCGCTCGTCCTTGACCACCGTCGGCTTCAGCAGGATGACCAGCTCGCGCTTGCTCGTGGCCTGGTCGCCCTTGCGGAAGAGCGTGCCGGCCACCGGTACATCGCCGGCCAGCGGCACCTTGGCGCGGTTGTCGCTGGAGGTCTCCATCATCAGGCCGCCGATCACCACCATCAGGCCGTCCTGCGTCTTCACCACGCTGTCGGTCTCGCTGATGCTGTTGACGGCGAAGGGCACCGACGGCGCATTGGTCGTCAGCAGGGCGATCTTGGACTTCTCGGAGATCGAGTTCACCAGCGCGTGCACGTGCAGCGTGATGCGGTCCAGCTCGTCGATCTGCGGCGTCACGTCCAGCGCGATGCCCGAGAAGAAGGGCTGGTAGTTCAGCGTCGGCGCCGTGCTGGTTGACGTGCCGCTGGTCAGCGTGCTGGTGCCGCCGGTGATGCTGGTCACGAAGGACTCCTCGGCGCCCACCTTGAGCACCGCCTTCTGGTTGTTCAGCGTGGCGATGCGCGGGCTGGACAGCACGTGGACCTCGCCCTGGGTCTGCAGGAAGTTGATCAGCGCGGCGAACTGCGCGCCCTGGATGGCCAGGCCCATCCCGGTGCCGGCGCCGAGCAGCCGGGACAGGGTCGTGCCGTCCAGGATTCCGCCGGCCGGATTGGCGACGGTGGCGGCCGTGTAGGTGGCGCTCGTCGAGTTGCCGTTGGCGTCCTTGCCGTTCACCGTTCCGGTGATCGGCTGCCCGCGGATGATGGAGCCGGGCGCGAGCATCGTGTCGGTGTTCGCGCCCACCGAGATGCGATGCAGGTTGTAGTGGAGCCCCGCCCAGTCGATGCCCTGCTGCGCGCCCGAGTTCAGCACCACGTCGATGATCTTGGCCTCGATGATGACCTGGCGCTCGATGTTGAGCTGCATGGCGCGCAGCATGCCCTCCACCTGGCGCAGCTCGCGGGGCATGGCGCGGACCAGCACCGTGCCGCTCATCTGGTTGACGGTGAGCGCGCGGCCGTCGGTGCAGCCGTCCACGCCGCGGGCGCGCTCGCTCAGCTGGCTGTCGCCGCTGAAGTTGACGTCGGCGCGCGAGCCGTTGCCCTGGCTGCCGCTCGCGCTGCCGCCCGCGTTGCCGCCGCCTCCACCACCGCCGCCGCCCGACTGCCGCGTCGGCAAGGCACGCGGGATCTGGCAGCCCAGCAGGGTGCGCAGCGAGTCCTCCACTTCCGCCCAGACGTCGGACTTCGAGACGGTGCTCAGCGCGCTGGCCTGGATGCTGGAGAAGCCGCCGCCCTGGCCACCTCCGCCCACCGTCGC
>NZ_LYVQ01000420.1 GCF_001984095.1 Pelomonas sp. KK5 | reverse complement strand
GAGCCCACCGCCGGCACCCAGGCTGGCCGGCGCCAGGCGCGGCTCGGGCAGGCCGGGCCGCGCCGGCTGCGGCACGCTCGCGCAGGCAGCCAGGCCCAGGGCCAGCGCCGCGGCCAGGATCAGCCGGCGGTGGCGCACAGCTGCTCCAGCGTCTTCAGCCGCGCGGGCTGTGCGACGTACGGATTGCCCCGATCCCAGGCATAGCCGGCCAGGATGGCGGAGATCATGCGGCGCACCTCGGGCGACTGCTCGCGATGGAAGATCACGTCCTGGAAGCCGCCGCGATACCAGCTCTCGACGAAGGCGCGGAAGGCGTCGACGCCACCCTTCAGCGGCACCGCGTAGTCGGCCTCCCAGTCCACCGCCTCGCCGGCCAGCTGGCGGGCGATCGCCGCAGCCGCGAGGCTGGCCGACTTGACCGCGATCGTCACGCCGCTGGAGAAGACCGGGTCCAGGAACTCGCCGGCATTGCCCAGCAGCGCGAAGTTGCGGCCCCAGAGCGATTTCACGTTGGCCGCATAGCCGTTCAGCGTGCGGGCGGGGGTGTCCCACACGGCATCCTTCAGCAGGCCGGCCAGCGTGGGCGTCTCGGCGATGATGGCGCGCAGCCTGGCGGTCTCGTCGCCCTCGTAGCTGGCGAAGAACTCGCTGCGCGCCACCACGCCCTGCGAGCAGCGGCCGTTGGAGAACGGGATGGTCCAGAACCAGACGTCCACATGCTCCGGGTGCACGCTGACCAGGATCTTGTTGCGGTCGAAGCCGGGATCGCTGATGCGGTCTTCCACATGGGTGAAGAAGGCGCCGCGAAGCGGGAAGTTCGACGGCGTCTCCAGGTCCAACAGGCGCGGCAGCACGCGGCCGAAGCCGCTGGCGTCCAGCAGGAATCGGGCGCGAACCTCGTAGATGTCACCGTCCGGTGACTTGACGGTCAGCCGCGGCTGCTCGCCGGCGACGTCCACCGCCATCACCTGGTGCTGGTAGCGGACCTCCGCACCGGCCTTCTCGGCGGCCTTGGCGAGCACATGGTCGAAGCTGGCGCGCTGCACCTGGTAGGTGGTGCCCCAGCCGGCCGAGAACTTGTCGCGGAAGTCGAAGGCGGTGGCCTTGTCGCCGCGGCGGAAGGCGGCCCCGTTCTTGTACTGGAAGCCGGCCTCGACGACATCCTGCAGGAAGCCGGCCTCCTCGATGTAGACCATCGACTGCGGCAGCAGGCTCTCGCCGATCGAGAAGCGCGGGAACTGCTGCTGCTCGATCACCAGCACGTCACGCCCCTGCTTGCGCAGCAGGCCCGCGGCGACCGAGCCGGCCGGGCCGGCCCCGATGATGACGATTTCTCGTTCCTGGACTTGCGACATCGTGTGGTTCTCCCTGTTTGAAATGCTTCGGCTCAATGGAGCCAGTCGGCGGCGCGCGCGATGCCGACCAGGCCGACCAGGATCCAGAAGGTATTGAGCAAGGTGTAGGCGCGGTCGCGCTTCAGCGCCGAGCACCACGACAGCAGCGCGGCGTCGATCGTGTTGAAGACCCACACGAACATGAAGGGGCTGGCCGGCCCCATCCAGCTCACCAGGCTGAAGCTGAAGATGCGCATCAGCACGCCGATCATCTCGAGCGTGCGCATGTGGCGGCGGACAAAGCGGTTGCTGGCGGCAAGGGTCATTCGCGGGTGTCGGGCATGAACAGCGGTGTGAGGAACCAGGCCAGCGCGATGCCCAGCAGCATCGTCAGGCCGAAGGCGCGCAGGGCCGGCGTACCGGACAGGGCCAGCAGGCCGAAGGCCAGCAGCGTGGAGGCCGCGGCGAGGCTGACGGAAAGGAAGGGGCGGATCGCACTGCGCGCCGGCTGCTCCAGCAGGAAGATGCCGTAGTCCACGCCCATGCCCAGGATCAGCAGCAGGGCCAGCACGTTGAACAGCTGCAGCGGCTGGCCGAACAGCGCCGGCAAGGCCAGCGCCAGCGCGCTGGCCAGCAGCGTGGGCAGCAGCGCGCGCCAGGCGCGGCGGCCGAAGCGCCAGCCCAGCGCGGCGAACACCAGCAGGTAGCTCGCGCCGATCACCCAGGCCATCAGCACGCGGGTGCGGGCCAGCACGGCGGAGATCTCGCCGACCTTGTCCACCCATTGCACGCCTGGGCCTTGCAGGCCGGGCAGCGGCTTCGCATCGGCGACGTGAGCCAGCAGCACGACGCTGCCGAAGGACGCGCCCTCGAAGCGGCCCAGCCACTGGTGGCGCACCGGCTCCGACACCGGCGCGGCCAGGAAGGCGGCAGGCAGCAGCGGGGCGAAGGCGCGGGCCGGCGGGGCCGCGGGCCGTTCGTCGAGCAGCCTGCCGGCCTCGGCGAGCAGCTCGCCCC
>NZ_LYVQ01000419.1 GCF_001984095.1 Pelomonas sp. KK5 | reverse complement strand
CGCGCCGACAGGCCCTGGCCGTTGATGGCGTAGCTGCCCTGCGGCGACGCGGCCGTGGCATCGGTGACGAAGCCCAGCGTGCCGGTGGTGGCGCCGGCCAGCGTCTCCGCGTTGACGAAACCGGTGACCCGGCCGCTCAGGGCCGGCAGCGGATCGTTGAACGCCTTGACCACCGCATCGGCCTCGTAGCTGAGCGTGGCCGGGGTGATGCTGGCGCTGAGCACCGGCGGGACCCGCCGGTAGTTGCCGGCGTCCGCGCCGGCGATGCCCAGCGCGGAAACACCGACGGCGATGCCGCTGCCCACGTCCGCGGCGCTGAAGCGGCCCTGCGCGGTGCCGGCCAGGCCCACCGTGTCGCCGGCCAGCAGGCCCTGCAGCGCCGGCGTGCCGAGCAGCGTGGCCGCGGTCGTGCCGTCGTAGACCTTGCCCTGAGCGGAGAGGCCGGACACGGCCAGCGTCGCCGGGGTGATGTCGGCCACCAGGCTGGCCGGCACTTGCAGGCTGTAGTTGCCGGCATCGGCACCGGCCAGGCTCAGGCCGCTGACGGTCACCGTCTTGCCCGTGCCCACGTTCTTGTCGGCGAAGCGCGCGCTGGCGCTGCCGGCCAGGCTCACCGCATCGCCGGCGACGGCGTTCGCCAGCGTGGCGGTGCCGGCCAGCGAGGCGGTGCCCGTGGCGTCGTAGGCCCGGCCGACCGCCCCGAGGCCGCTGACCTCGAGGTTCAGCGGCGTGATGGCGGCCACCGGCAGCGTGGCATAGGCGAGCTGGTAGTTGCCGGCATCGGCGCCGGCCAGGCTCAGGCCGCCCAGCGACACCGTCTTGCCCGTGCCCACGTTGCGGTCCGCGAAGCTGCCGGTGGCGGCGCCGGCCAGGCTCACGACGTCGCCGGCCAGCGGGCTCACCTGCGGCGTGCCGGCCAGCGTCGCGACGGTCGTGCGGTCGTAGACCTTGTCGAGCGCCGTGAGGCCGCTGACGTTGAGCGTGGCCTTGGCGATGCTGGCCGTCAGCGAGGAGCCGTTGGCCAGGCTCATCAGGTAGTTGCCGGCCAGCTCGCCGGCGGGGCCGTTGGCGATGCCGGCGAAGGGCGTCACGTGCTTGCCGATGCCGGCGCTGGCGTCGTCGAAGCTGCCCTGCGCGGCGATGGTCAGCTGCTCGCCGTTGACCAGGCCGCTGACGTTCGTCACCGTCACGGCGACGCTGCTGCTGCGGTCGTAGACCTTGTCCTGCGCCGCCAGCGTCAGCACCAGCGGCGCCTGCAGGATCTGGCCGCTGAGGGCGGACTGCAGCACCAGGCCGAGCACCGGCTTGCCGCTGCCGTCGACGAAGCTCAGCGCCGACGGATCCACCAGATGCAGGCCGGTGGTCCCGGCGTCCTTGGCGTCGAAGGCGAGCGCCGCCGCGGCGCCGAACACGCCGGTGGCCACCGCCGAGGTGGCGCTCAGCGAGGACGCTGTCGCGCCCGTCGTGCCGTCATAGGTCTTGCTGGCGGAGCCGCTGACGGTGGCGGTCTGCACGGCGCTGGACACCAGGCCGTTGCCGAGATCGGCCACCCAGTCGGCCGCGGCGGTGACGCCATGGCGCGTGAAGTCGTAGGCCAGCCCGCCGGCGTCGAAGACGTTGGGGTTGGTGACGTCGGCGCCCCAGAGGATCCAGCGCCCGCCGCCGCTGCCCACGTTCAGCGCGCTGGCGCCGGCGCCGTTGAAGAAGCTGTCCATGGCCGTGCCGCCGAGGCCGGACAGCACGATCGCGTCGCCGCTGCAGCCGGCGCAGACCAGCTGGGTCGCGCCCTGCAGATGCACGGTGGGCGCGTTGACGACGATCTTCTGGGCGCTGGCCAGCTGGTAGCCGCCGTCCAGGTTCACGAGCACGCCGGTGCCGCCGCCGGCGCTGGCGCCGAGCAGGCTCAGCGCGGCGCTCGCGGCGATGCTGCTGCCGCCGGTGATCGACACGCCATCGGTGGCGCCTGCGCCCTGGATGTCCAGCGTGCTGCTGCTGGACAGCTGGCCGTTGCTGATCGACACACCCGGCCCCGCCGTGGAGGAACCGGCCAGCGCGATGCTGCCGCCGGTGATCGAACTGCCGATCACGAGCACGCCGCTGGTGCTGCCGCTCGCGCCGCGCAGGCTGACGCTGCCGCTGCTGCCGGCATCGACCACCGCGTTGTTGGCCAGCACGACGCCGCCCGGCGCGGCGTTGACGAAGCTGCCGCCCTGCGGGGTGCTGCCCTGCCCCGTCCCGCCGATCACGATGTTGCCGCCGCTGCTGAGCACCGAGCTGTTGCTGATCGAGACCGAGCCGCCGAGGCTGGACGAGGCCGGGTTCACGCCGGCGCTGAAGGCCGCCGCCAGCGGGCCGCTGCCGGCGAAGATGGCGGCGTTGTCCAGCAG
>NZ_LYVQ01000418.1 GCF_001984095.1 Pelomonas sp. KK5 | reverse complement strand
GGGCCAGCAGCAGGCGACGACAAGTCAGGTTCGGGAAAGCGGGCCGGCAGTTCATCACAACACCTCGGACTGTTGGTTCCGATACTAGTCCAGCCGGCGCCTTCCGGGGGGCCGACGATGCCGCCGCATGCGCGCTGCGACGAGAGATCGGGAATATGACCCGCGCGGGCCCGTCACGGGTGCTGCGCTACAGTGCGGCGCAGCCCTCCGCCCGACCCTCCAGCGCCCCTTCCATGGCCCAGCGACCGACCCGCGGCACGACCGCCTCCCGACCCAGCACCACCGGCCGCAAGAAGGCCGCCAAGGCGCCCGCGGCCGACCCGATCTCGGTCTCCGCCGTGCTGGCCCGGCTGCGCACGCTGCGGCCCACGCTGGGCCCGGCGGTGCAGCGCATCGCCGACTTCATCGCCGACCACCCGCAGGAGGTCGTCCACATGTCGGTCAGCGAGGTGGCGGAGCGCACCGGCGCCAGCGAGGGCAGCGTGGTCGGCCTGTGCAAGAGCATCGGCGCCACCGGCTTCCAGCAGCTGAAGATCGTGCTGGCCCAGGAGATCGTGCAGCCGGTGCAGCTGATCCACGAGGACCTGGAGCCGCGCGACCCGGTGGCCGACGTGATGGCCAAGATCTTCCACAGCAACGTGCAGACGCTGCAGGACACCCAGTCCACGCTCAGCGCCACCGCGATGGAGAAGGCCGTCAAGCTGATCCGCGCGGCCAAGCGCATCGAGATCTACGGCATCGGCAGCGCCGCCCCGATCGCCGAGGACGCCCACTACCGGATGCTGCGCATCGGGCTCAACGCGAAGTCGGTAGTGGACTCGCACATGCAGGTCATCAGCGCCACGCTGACCGGGCCGGACGTGGCCGTCATCACCGTGTCGCACTCGGGCAGCACGCACGAGACGGTCACCGCCACGCGGCTGGCCAGGGAGGCCGGCGCGAAGACGATCTGCATCACCAACTTCGGCCGCTCGCCGATCCAGCAGTACGCCGACGTGCTGCTGCTGACGATGGCGCGCGAGACCCAGTTCCGCACCGAGGCGATGACCAGCCGGCTGGCGCAGCTGGCCATCATCGACGTGCTGATCGCCTGCCTCGCGCTGGCCGACTACGGCCACGCGGTGAAGACGATCCGCAAGACCTTCGACGTGCTGTCGCTGAAACGCTATTGAATTTTCTTTGACATTCACTCAATTCGTAGAGCGAACGGATTGAACAAAGTTCACGCACCTGTCACGCCCCGACCCTAGGCTGGAAGCACCCCGGCATGCCTCGCCGCGGCCCCTTCTTCCCACCCTGGAGTGACAGCACCATGAAGACTTCCTTCCTCGCCCTGGCCGCGCTCGCCGCGTCCGCCCTCGCCTCGCAGGCCCAAGCCACGGTCTATGCCGGCGTGAACTTCCCGGCCGGCCAGATCTCGTTCGCCGACGAGTTCGTCTCGCGCTCCTACCCGAGCGCCGCCCAGGCGCCCGACAGCTACAACGGCAAGCCCGAGAACAGCCTGGGCGCGCCGAACTACGTGTCCGGCGGCGGCTGCACGGCCGCCAGCAACCCCTGCACCTTCATGTCGCTGGGCAACGGCGGCAGCGCCGTCTGGAAGTTCACCGACAACGTGCTGGTGGCCGACGGCACGTCCAACTTCGACCTCGCCGTCTTCGAGGTGGGCCCCTCGGTCGAGCCGATGTACGTGGCGGTCAGCAAGGACGGCAGCACCTGGTTCAACGTCGGCGCGCTGGGCGGCTCCACGTCCGCCGTCGACCTGGACGCCTACGGCTTCACCTCGGCCGACCACTTCAGCTACGTCAAGCTGACCGATGCCAACCCCAACAACCTGAAGACCGGCGGCGGCTCGTCCGGCGCGGACATCGACGCCATCGGCGCGATCTCCACGCTGCCCGCAGCGGCCGTGCCGGAGCCCGCCACCACCGCGCTGATGCTGGCCGGCCTGCTGGGCCTGGGCCTGTACGGCCGCCGCAGCAAGAGCCGCTGAGTTCAGGGCAGGCGCAGCAGCGCGGCCGGGCTCGCCGCGCGGGCCTGCGGATCGCGCCCGAGCAGCAGGCAGCGCATGCCCAGCCGGGCCGCGCCCAGCGCATCGGTCAGCGGGTTGTCGCCGATCACCAGCGTGTGGGCCGGCGTGGCCCCAAGGCGGCGCAGGCCTTCGATGAACAGGTCCGCCTCGGGCTTGCCGATGACCTGCGCAGGCTCGATGCCCGCGCAGGCCACCAGCGCCCGCATCAGCGCGCCGGTCTCGGGCACGACCGCGCCTGCGGGCGCGGGATGGCTCAGGTCCGGGTTGGTGACGACGAGGCGCGCCCCGGCGCGCAGTTCGTTGGCGGCCAGCGCGAGGCGGGCGTAGTCGAAGCGGCGGTCGCGGGCGAGCACGATGAACTCGGGCTCGGCATCGACCAGGCGGCATCCC
>NZ_LYVQ01000417.1 GCF_001984095.1 Pelomonas sp. KK5 | reverse complement strand
GCATCCCACCGCCCCCGCCGGGCGGCCTTCATCTGGCCCGCGGTGGCCCTGGCCGTCCTCGCCGCGATGGCGCTTGACACCCATGTCGTGCGCATCGGCTCGACCCAGGACCAGCGCGCCGCCGCCTTCGACGCCGGCGCCTGGGGCAGGAAGGCCTTCCCGGCCATCGCCGCGCAGATCGAGGGCAGCGCCGTCGACGCGGCCGTGCTGTCCGCGGCGATCGCCGAGGACAAGGCCGCCGCCGGCGAGAAGTACGGCAAGCCCGGCAGCGTCGGCCCGATCTTCGCGGTCAGGTTCACCGGCAGCATCGATGGCGACGGCCGCTCCGGCATCTTCAACCTGCTCGTCGACGGCCTCCCCGCCGGCCAGAAGATCCGCGTGCAGACCGGCCCGGCCATCAACGGCACCGACCTGCGCGACGCCACCGGCACCGTCGACTTCGGCCAGTTCACCAACCAGATGGAATACCAGGACGCCGGCGCCGCGCTGAACGCGCAGGTCAAGGCGCAGGTGATCGGAAAGCTGGACCGCGCCGCGCTCGCGGGGAAGAAGGTGCAGGTCACCGGCGTCTTCCAGCTGATCAATGCAAGTAACTGGCTGGTGACTCCGGTGCAGTTCAAGGTGGCGCAGCCATGAAGCACGGCGAGATCGTGCTGTCGGCTCGTGGCGTGGCGAAGAGCTACGGCAGCGTCCACGCGCTCAAGGGCGTCAACTTCGACATCCGCGCCGGCCAGGTGACGACGCTGTTCGGCGAGAACGGCGCCGGCAAGTCCACGCTGATGAAGATCCTCTCCGGCGTCGTCACGCCCACGGCCGGCGAGATCGTGCTGGACGGCGTGCCGGTCGTCTTCGGCTCGGCCAGCGAGGCGCGCGAGCGCGGCATCTCGATCATCCACCAGGAGCTGTCGCTGGCGCCCAACCTCAGCGTGCGCGACAACGTGTTCATGGGCCGCGAGCTGATGAAGGCCGGCGGCGTCGCCGTGGACTTCGCCGAGGAGGCCCGCCGCACCGCCGCGCTGATGGCCGAGCTGGAGGAAGCCATCGACCCGCTGACCCGCGTGGAGGAAGTGCGCCTGGGCCAGCAGCAGATCGTCGAGATCGCCCGCGCGCTGTCCGTCAACAGCCGCATCCTGATCATGGACGAGCCGACCTCGGCGCTCTCCGCCGCCGAGGTCGAGGCGCTGTTCAAGGTGATCCGCGACCTGACGGCGCGCGGCGTCGCCATCGTCTACATCTCGCACCACCTCGAAGAGGCGCTGGAGATCACCGACCACGCGGTGGTGCTGCGCGACGGCGCGATGACGGCCAAGGCGCCGCGCGCGGAGATCGACCTCGAATGGATCGTGCGCCACATGGTCGGCGAGCACTACGACCTCGGCCGCCCGCCCGCGGGCTACGCCTTCGGCCCGGTGGCGCTGGCGATCGAGGAGGCCGTCGTCCGCGAGCCGCGCTCGGGCGCCGAGCTGGTGGACCAGCTCTCGCTCGACGTGCGCGCGGGCGAGATCGTCTGCATCTACGGCCTGATGGGCGCCGGCCGCACCGAGCTGCTGGAGGCCGCCGCCGGCCGCGGTGCGCTCAGCGGCGGCCGCGTGCTGCTCGAAGGCAGCGACCTGGCCGGCCTGAGCATCGCCGAGCGCATCGCCCGCGGCCTGGCCCTGGTGCCCGAGGACCGGCAGCGCGATGGCCTGGTGCAGACGATGAGCGTCGGCCAGAACCTCTCGCTGGCCAGCATCGGCACCTTCGTGCGCGGCCTGTTCACCTCGCGCCGGCGCGAGCGCGCGCTGGTGGACGAGTCGATCCGCCAGGTCACCGTCAAGACCGCCGGCGGCGGCGCGGCGATCGGCTCGCTCTCCGGCGGCAACCAGCAGAAGGTCGTCATCGGCAAGATGCTCGCCACCGGCCCCAAGGTGCTGCTGCTGGACGAGCCGAGCCGCGGCATCGACATCGGCGCCAAGGCCGAGGTGTTCCGCCTGCTGGCCGAGCGCGCCCGCCAGGGCCTGGCCGTGGTGTTCTCGACCAGCGAGGTCGCCGAATGCCTCGGCGTCGCCCACCGCATCGTCGTGATGCGCCGCGGCCGCATCTCCGCGCAATTCGACGCGGCCTCAGCCTGCAAGGAAAAGATCATGGCCGCCTCTGGCGAGGCCGTGGTCGCGCATGCCCAGATGAGTCCCGCATGAACGAGATCGCCACCCCCGACAAGACCACGGAGACCCGCGCCATGAGCCAAGCCACGCCCCTGCCCGTTCCTGCCGCGCCGCCGCTGCGCGCCGGCGCCTCCTTCGACCCGATCCGCCTGCTGCTCGAAGGCCGCGCCTTCTTCGCGCTGGTGGCCATCGTGCTCGCCTTCTCGCTGCTCTCGCCGGTCTACTTCAGCAGCAGCAACTTCCTGATCATGTCCTCGCACGTGGCCATCTTCGGCCTGCTGGCGATCGGCATGCTGCTGGTGATCCTGACCGGCGGCATCGACCTCTCGGTGGGC
>NZ_LYVQ01000416.1 GCF_001984095.1 Pelomonas sp. KK5 | reverse complement strand
GGCTGACCGATTCGATATAGGCCAGGCCGGGCGAGCCGTTGAGCTCCTGCTCGATCACGGCGATCACCGCCTCGTCCATGGTCTTGGCCGAGGCGCCGGGGTAGACGGCGCTGATCACCAGCGTCGGCGGCGCCACGCTGGGGTACTGCGCCACCGGCAGCAGCTTGATGGCCACCGCGCCGAAGACCAGCGCGAACAGCGCGATCACCCAGGCGAAGATGGGCCGGTCAATGAAGAAACGTGCCATTGCGGGGAACTCCTGGGATTACTGGCCAGTACCCGATGCTGCGGCGGAGGCAGCGGGCGCGGCGCCCGAGGCAGCGGCCTGCGGGCTCCACGGCACCGGCTTCACCGGCGCGCCGGGCACGAACATCTTCTGGAAGCCATCGACGATCACCTGCTCGCCCGGCTTCAGGCCGTCCAGCACGATCCACTGGTTGCCCATGGCCGCGCCGACCTTGACCGGACGGGGCATCGGCTTGCTGTCGGCGCCGACGACCAGCACCGTGTCGCCGTTGCTGCCGCGGGTCACCGCCTGCTGCGGCAGCAGGATGCCCGAGGGCACCTCGGCCTGCGACAGGCGCACGCGCACGTACTGGCCCGGCAGCAGCGCATCGCCGGGGTTCGGCACCTCGGCGCGCAGCGTGACCTGGCCCGAGGTCGGGTCCACGCTCAGGTCGGTGAACAGCAGCTTGCCGGCCTTGGCGTACTCGCTGCCGTCTTCCAGCACGATGCGCACCTGGGCGGCGTTGGAGCCGGCCGACTTCAGCTTGCCCGCGGCCATCGCCCGGCGCAGCTGCTGCACCTCGTTGGCGGACTGGGTGAAGTTGACGTAGACGGTGGAGGTCTGCTGGATCAGCGCGAGTTGCGTCGCGTCGGAGGCGCCGACCAGCGCGCCCTCGGTCACCAGCGCGCGGCCGATGCGGCCCGAGATCGGCGCGGTGACATGGGCGTAGTCGAGGTTCAGCTTGGCCTGGGTGATGGCGGCCTTGGCGGCGGCCACGTCGGCCTCGCCCTGCTTGGCCGAGGCCACGCTGACCAGGTACTCCTGCTGGCTGATCGCCTTGGCATCGACCAGCGGCTTGTTGCGCTCGGCCTGGGCGGCGGCCTGGCTCAGGTTGGCCTGGGCCTTGGCCAGCGTGGCGACGGCGCTGTCCAGCTGCGCCTGGTAGGGCGCGGGATCGATCTGGAACAGGGCCTGGCCGGCCTTCACTTCCGAGCCTTCGGTGAACAGGCGCTTGAGCACCACGCCGTTGACACGGGCGCGGACCTGGGCCGTACGCAACGCCTCGACGCGGCCAGGCAGCTCGGTCTGGAGCGCCACCGGCGTCAGCGCGGTGGTGACGACACCGACGGCCGGCGGCGGCATGGCGTGGCCACCGCCGCCGGCAGCCTTCTCGCCATCCGCCTTGCCGCAGCCGGCCAGCACGGAAGCCACAGCAATGGCCAGCGGCACCAGGAAGAGGACGCGGCTGCCCAGGGTCAGCTTGGGCGCAGCGTCACGGGTGTTATTGGTTTTGCAGATCACGATGAAACCTTTCGGACCGAAGGGACTCGCTGAACCCCGCAGGATTCGCAGAAAAGACTGTTCGGGCAAAAAACAAGTTGGGCACCATACGACGAACGGCGCCCAACCATGTTGACAAGACCCTATGCAAGGGTTGTCCCGCAGTATATACATACATTCACGCATGTATGTAAGTGCGCTAAAATTTCGATCACGATGGTCAGGAAGACAAAGCAAGAGGCGCTGGAGACGCGCGAGAAGATCCTGGATGCGGCCGAGACGCTGTTCCAGCGCCGTGGCGTGTCGCGCACCTCGCTGCAGGACATCGCCACCGAGGCCCAGCTCACGCGGGGTGCCATCTACTGGCACTTCAAGGACAAGGCGGAGATGTTCAACGCGATGATGGAGCGGGCCAAGATGCCGCTGGAGCAGGCGCGCGATGCCGCCCGCCTGGCCCGCCCCGACGCGCCGCTGGAACACCTGCGCTGGAGCCTGCTCAACGCCCTGCACTCGACCGTGCATAACGAGCGGACTCGACGGGCCTTCGAGATCGCCATGCACCGGGTCGAGTACGTGGACGAACTGCTCGCCGTGCGCGACCGGCACCTGGCCAATCGCAACCACGGCCTGGACGTCATCGAGGACGGATTCAAGGACGCCGTCGCCGCCGGCCAGTTGCCCAAGACCTTGAACACCCGCACCGCCGCGGTCACGCTGCTGGCCATGGCCGACGGGCTGATCCAGAACTGGATCCTCGACCCGACGTCCTTCGACCTGATGGAAGTCGGCCAGGAGGCGATGGAGGCCTTCCTCAACAGCCTGCACGCCACCGAGCGCAAGCTGCTGCCGCCGCTGAAGCCCGAGGAACTGGCCTGCCTGGGCAGCGCCCCGCTGTGCCGTTTCGGCAAGCCGGACGAGGAATAAGCCCGCGCGGGCCCACCGCCCATCTGCCGTCTGCTTTACGGGTTAGCCCTGGGTCGGGGACAATAGCGGGTTGCCTCCCCGAAAAGCCGCCGCCGTGTCCGCC
>NZ_LYVQ01000415.1 GCF_001984095.1 Pelomonas sp. KK5 | reverse complement strand
GGTTTCACGTCTGCTGTGCTCGCGCATGGCCCGCCGTTTGCCGGGGTACAGCTCCCGGTTGCGTGCATTCTGTGACCGCGCCGGGGCTCGGCGACGAAAGCCGGCAATTCCCTGTGTACCCGACAAAAGCGCTAGCGCAGAATCAGCGCGTGGAGGAGGCAACAAGATGGCGACGCAGATCGACCGACGCAAGTGCCTGGCCCTGCTCGGCGCCTGGCCGCTGATGCCGGCCCGTGCCGAGCATCGCCCGCTGGTGATGGCGATGATCCGCCCCGAGGCCCAGTTCCTCGGCCGCTGGCAGCGCCTGATCTATCGCGACGCCTTCGCCCGCGTGGGCCGCGACGTGCTCTTCCTCGACTACCCGGCCGCGCGCGCCAGTGTGGAACTGGACCGCGGCGCCATCGACGGCGAAGGCGGCCGGCCCTTCAGCTATGCGGAGTCCTCGAAGAACATCGTGCGGCTGCGCGTCCCGCTGTTCGAGGTCAACTACGTGGCCTTCGGCCGCCGCGGCGAGCTGCCGGCCATCAGCAACGGCTGGGAGAGCCTGCGGGACTTCAAGGGCGTGGTCGCCTACAAGGCCGGCGTCTACACCACGTCCACCCAGTTGCCGAAGGTCCTGCCGATGAACCGCCTGGTGGGCCTGCCCGAGACCGACCGCGGCCTCAAGATGTTGGCGCTGGGCCGCAGCGACCTCTATGTGGACGAGGAGATGACGATCCTCTCCGCCCTGGTCGACGAGGAGCTGTCCTCGCTGCCGCTGGCCCGCGCCGGGCAGCTCGCCACCGTCGAGGTATACGGTTACCTGCACGTACGCCACGCCGAGCTCGCGGCGCGGCTGGGCGACGCGCTGGCGCTGATGCACCGGCAGGGCGAGGTCGACCGCCTGCGCAAGCGGGTGGAAAAGGAGTTCGCGGTCAGCGCGGACCGCTGGCGGCCGTAGGCGGGTGTTGCCGGGCGTTCAGCCGCTGCGCACTTCCAGCTGCAGCACCGTCCCTGGCGCCGGCCGCATGATCGCTGCAGGGCCGGCCCGATACGGATGGGGCCGGCGGGTGAACGGCAGGCTCCGGCCTGCGTCTCCACGCAGCTCCGTCACGCCGACGCCCTGCGGCCCCGGCTGGTAGTGCAGCTCCAGCACGAAATCCGCCAGCGCCACCCGCGCCCGCAGCCCGGCCAGCGCCTGCGGCATCACCGGGTCGATCAGCAGCGCGTCCTGCTCCAGCCGCAGCCCCAGCAGCGAGCCGATCACCAGGCCCAGCATGATGCCCGGCCCGCTGGAATAGACGCGCCATCCGCCGTCCAGCTCGACGGTGCCGGCGGCCACGCGGCCGTAGTCGGCATGGGCCTCGTAACGGTCTGCATAGGCGGCGTCGGAGCTGGAGTAGTAGCAGTTCGCCTGGCGCGGCGTGGCGCTGGGCACGCGCTCGCGGACCAGGATCGGATGGGCCTGGTTCAGCGCCTGCCAGAAGGCCCCGGCGCGGCCCAGGTGGGCCAGCATCTGCGCCCAGCGCAGGTGGGCGTGCATGTACATGATGCCGATCTCGCGGCCGAAGAAGCTGCTCGACTCGGCGCGCTGGAAGCGGGTCATCAGCCCGCCCTGGTAGGGCAGCGGCGCGTCGAACAGCCGGGCGCCGTCGGGGCCCTTCAGGTGCCGGTCGATCGCGTCGGCCTGGGCGGCGGCCTGGGCCGGGGTCAGCAGGTTCTCCAGCACCGCATGCATCATCGGCAGCAGGCTGTAGTGCAGGCCGGCGGTCGGCGCGCTCGGGTGGATCCACAGGGCGGGCGGCGCGTCGTCGGGGAAGTGGGCGTAGCCGGCGACGATGCCGTCGCGCACCAGCTCGCGCTGGAAGGCGGCCTGGACGGCGGCGTGCTCCTCGCGCAGCGACCCTGCGTCGAGGCCGAGGTGCTCGTAGGCCTCGGCCAGCGTCGCCAGTGTCTGCGCATGCAGCGTGACGGTCCAGGCGCTGCACAGCGATTCGCGCAGCGCGGGGTCGGCCGGCTGCAGCGCGTCGTTCCAGTCGCCGTGGCCGTAGGCGACCAGGCCGCGGCCGGGGATCATGCGGCGCTCGATCAGCGCAAGAGCGCGGCGCAGGTGCTCGCGCAGCGGGGCGGGCGCGTCGTCATGGAAGGGCAGCGTCTCTTCGAGCAGCGCGGCGTCGCCGCTGGCGAGCAGGTAGCGGGCCAGGCCCAGCAGCGGCCAGAAGACGATGTCGCCGTGCGAGTCGCCGGCGCGGATCTGCGCATCGCGCTGGAAGAACATGAACCACTGCGGCCAGTCGCCGTCGGCGTTCTGTGCGCTGAAGACGCGCGTCAGCAGGTCCCTCACCGGCGCCGCGTGGCCCAGAGCCAGCAGCATCTCCAGCGGTCCCTGGCAGACGTCGCGCACGCCCCAGCCGCCGCCGGAGTACTGCTCCAGCCCGCGCGGCGCGAGGTAGTGGACCAGGGCGTTGTGGGCCAGCCAGGGCAGCATGTCGGCCAGCGGCTCGGCGGCGCCACTCAGCTGAGGCAGCGTGGGCAGGCCCAGTTGCGGCGCGGCGTCGAGGTCGGTGGCGGCCTGCTCGGCGACCAGCGTCAATTGC
>NZ_LYVQ01000414.1 GCF_001984095.1 Pelomonas sp. KK5 | reverse complement strand
GCCGGGGTCAGGTCTTGCAGGGCCATCAGCAGCGGCTGCACCACCGCAGCCACCGCCGGTGAGAACTGCAGCCCGCGCCCGGCGCCGGCGGCCAGGCCCTTCAGGCCGGCCAGCTCCGGCCAGCCGTCGATCAGCCGGGCCAGCCAGGCCTCGCTGAACCAGACCACCACGGCCAGCATCGGCACCTCGGGGTCGGGCCGTTCGCGGGCGGCCCAGGTGTGCGGCTGGTTGGGCCCCAGCAGCACGAGGTCGCCGGGCTCGAAGTCCTCCAGGCTGTCGCCCACATGGCGCTGGCCGCGGGCATTGAGCGTCAGCGTCAGCTCGTACTCCGGGTGGTAGTGCCAGAGGAAGGGCAACTCGGGCAGCTCGCGCCACAGCAGGGTCCAGGACTCTCCCGGCGCCACCCTGACCTGCTCGAACTGGGCTTTCATGCGAATGCTCTTTGATGATTGGAAAAGGTCAGGATCGTATCAATCATCGTCATCGGCAGGCAACGCGGCCGGGGCCGAGATTCGCAGAATCCGTTCCACGCAAGGAGACACCCGATGAACGACCGCTACCGCCCCGTTTTCGATCGCAGGACCGACAAGACCCCCGGCAACCCCAGCCTCGCCCACGCCCAGGGCCCGCAGCTGCGCGAGCTGAAGAAGGCGCTGCCGCTGCGCGTGCTGAGCGAGGCCGACTTCGCCCACTGGCAGCGCTTCGGCTTCGTCGTGATTCCCCAGGCGGTGAGTAACGAACAGGTTCAGCGCACCGTGGACTTCCTCTGGGAGTTCCAGCAGCTCGATCCGCGCGACCCCGCCTCCTGGGACCAGCCCGAACGCCGCAGCCACGAGATGGCCGAGCTGAACGGCTCGGGCATGGTCGAGGTCTACCAGAACCAGCGGCTGTGGGACAACCGCCAGACGCAGCGGGTCTACGACGCCTTCGTGGACATCTGGGACCGCGAGGACCTGTGGGTGAGCCTGGACCGCGCCAACCTGAACACGCCCAACCGCGGCGCCCGCGCCTTCGGCGGCTTCATCCACTGGGATGCCGACACCACGCTGGACCCGCTGCCCATCAATGTGCAGGGCGTGCTGGCCCTGTCCGACACCAGCGAGGCCACCGGCGGCTTCCAGTGCCTGCCGGAGCTGTTCGAGCATTTCCAGGGCTGGCGCCGCACTGCGCCCCAGGGCCGCAACGGCTTCCGCCCGGACCTGGACACGGTGCCCTGGCCGCTGCGCTTCGTGCCGATGAAGGCCGGCGACCTGCTGATCTTCAACAGCCTGCTGGCCCATGGCATCCGCCCCAACACCTCGGCCGACCAAGTGCGGCTGGCGCAGTACATCTCCTTCGCTCCCGCCCAGGGCCACGACCCCGCGCTGCGCGATGAGCGGGTGCGCGCCTGGCACGACTGCGAGGCGCCGCAGGGCTTCGCCTTCCCGGGCGATCCGCGCGGCTGGGAGAAGACCCGCTACGGCCGTGCGTCGCTGAGCGAGCTGGGCGAGAAGATCCTGGGCGAGCGGGACTGGTGAGCCCGGGTCTCTTCAACAAGCGGCGGGATGCCGTCGAACCTGTTCGTTAGCAGAATGAGCGGCTTCCACTGATTGACCCGGAGCCGCCGCCATGGCCGACCTCAAGCTCGACATCACCATCAACAAGCCCAAGGTGTCCAAGTTCACCGTCGGCGGCAAGACGCTGGCCGAGGTGCTGAAGAACCTGGACAAGCGCGACGAGTGGGGCCTCTACGACGCCACGCAGAACGCCCAGAGCGGCGCCAAGACCGATGGCGACGGCAATATCGTCAGCGTCACCATGGTGCTGAACCCGGTGATCGAGCTGCCCGCCTGGAGCGGCTACAGCAGCGCCACCAAGCCGCAGAAGGCCTCCTGGGACGCGATGTTCAAGGCCCTGCAGGCGCACGAGAACAAGCACCACGATATCCAGGTCGCCTGCCTGGAAGACCTGAAGAAGGCGCTGAAGGCCGCCAAGTCGCTGGACAAGGACAGCCTCAAGGACCTCATCGAGAAGGCGCAGGACGCAGCGCAGAAGAGGCAGGATGCCTACGACAAGAGCAGCGGGCACGGGGCCAAGGAAGGCGTGGAGCTGGACCTCGACGCCTGACCGCCAGGCAGGGGCCTAACGGACCACCTCGACGGCGAACTTGGCAGCCCCGTAGTTGTCGCAGCCGGCGCCCTGGCAGCCCGCCGGGGCGGCTCCCAGCAGCATCGGCGTCGGGCGCGTCCACTGCTGCAGCAGCATGTCGGCATTCGGGCCGGTGGGCAGCTTCAGGAAGGGCTCCTCGGGCACGGCGCCGATGGCCTTGAAGTTGCGCTGCTTTTCGCTGACCAGCACCACAAAGGTTTCCGGGCCCGCCGGGTCGGCGGTCACGAGGTCGAAGGGCGCCTTGGGCAGGGTCAGCGTCTGGCCGGCCTTGATCGGGATCGGGCCGTCGTCGCTGCGCGGGAACAGCACCATCAGCGAGCCGTCAGGCCCGTAGACCAGCAGGTGGACGAAGCCGTCGCGCTCGGACTTGACGGTGAAGGACAGCTTGTCCTTGTCGATGCGCAGGCGCTGCTGGCGGGCCTGGGCTTCCA
>NZ_LYVQ01000413.1 GCF_001984095.1 Pelomonas sp. KK5 | reverse complement strand
TAGTCGGGCAGGCGCTCGCGCAGCGCGGCCAGCAGCGTGGCGCTGGTCTGCGTGCTGCTGCCGCCGATCCACGCATGCAGGCGCGGCGAACCGTTGCGCTCGATCTTCTCCACGTAGGCCTGCTCGACGCCGGGCAGGGCCAGGCAGGCCAGCTCGATGTCGCCGGGCTCAATGCGGTAGCCGCGCAGCTTGATCTGGCGGTCGGCCCGGCCGGCGAAGTGGAGCTGGCCGTGCGGATCGAGCCAGCCGCGGTCGCCGGTGCGGTACATGCGGCCGCCGGGCACGAAGGGATCGCCGACGAAGGCCTCGCGGTCCAGCTCGGGCCGGCCCAGGTAGCCGCGCGCCAGGCCGCCGCCGCCGATCCAGACCTCGCCGGCCACGCCGAAGGGCAGCGGTCGATACGCGGCGTCGAGCACGTAGATGCGGGTGTCGTCGATCGGCCGGCCCAGCGGCAGCGCGGTGTCGGCCGGGCTGGTGACGCAGGGCCAGGCGGTGGCGAAGATGGCCGCCTCGGTGGGGCCGTAGACGTTGTACAGCCGTGCGCCGGTCTCGCTGATGAAGCGGTTGGCCAGCTCGGCCGGCAGCACCTCGCCGCCGCAGCAGGCCACGCGCAGCTTCAGGCCCTCGCGGCCGTGCAGCCCGCTGAGCAGGCCGGCCAGCGTCGACGGCACCAGCGCGCAGAAGGTGGCACCGTGGCGCAGGATGAACTCGGCCAGGCGGCGCGGATGCAGCCGACCCGGCGGCGGCAGCGCCACGCTGGCGCCGACGGTGAGCGGCAGCAGCAGCTCGATCAGCGCGGGGTCGAAGCTCGGCTGCGTGGTCTGCGCGGCGCGGTCGCGCGAGTCGATGCCCCAGTGGCGGGCCAGCCAGGAGAGCCGGCGCGAGAGGCTGGCATGCGGCATCAGCACGCCCTTGGCGCCGCCGGTGGAGCCGGAGGTGTAGAGCACATAGGCCAGCTCCTGCGGCGCGGCGCGGCGCCAGGCAGGCGCGAGCGTGGGCAGCGCCGGCCCGGCCGGCTCGGCGCCGAGCACGGGCCTGACGCGCAGGACCAGCGGATGCAGTTCGGTAAGTGCCGAGTCGGTGACTTGCGGCAGCATCAGCGCCATCGCGCCGCTGTCGTTGAGGATCTCGCGCAGCCGGCTGGGCGGCGCTTCGGGATTCATCGGCAGGAAGGCGGCGCCCGACTTGGCGATGGCCAGCAGCGCCACCACCAGCTCCGGCGAACGCGGCAGCGCGGTGGCGACGATGCGCTCCGGCGCCGCGCCGGCCGCATGCAGCGCGGTGGCCAGGCGCTCGGCGCGCTGGTTCAGCTCGGCATAGCTCAGCTGGCCCTCGTCCCAGACCAGCGCCACCGACTGCGGCCGCAGCGCGGCCTGCTGCTCGAACTGCTCGACGAAGCTCTGCGGCGACGGGTGCTGCGCCAGGTCCTTGTGCAGGCCGGCCACCAGGGCGGCGGCCTCGGCCGGCGTCATGACCGCGATGTCGTCGAGCCGCCGCTCGGCCGGGCCGATCAGCTGCTGCGTCGTCCACCACAGGCGCTGCGCCAGCAGCGCGCTCTCGTCGGCGCTGAAGCAGGCGGCGCTGGCCTCGATCACCAGGGCCGGGTCGCGGGCCAGTTCGGCATCGTCGGCGGCGAACTCGCAGACGGTGATCGCCAGCGGATAGCGGGCCCAGCCGTTGAACAGCTGGTAGGGGTCGGTCAGCCGGGCCGCGCCATAGCTCAGCGCGTAGTCCTGGCGCTCGAAGGAGATCATCACCTCCAGCAGGCTGTCGCGCCCCAGGCGCATCAGCTGCAGCTGGCGGCCCAGCTCGCTCAAGGGGTAGCGCGAGTGGCGCAGGCCCTCGGCGAGCTGGTGGGCGGCGTGGGCCAGCAGGTCGCCGGCGCACATGCCCGGCTTCAGGCTCAGCCGCAGCGGCATCACGCCGACGAACATGCCCGGCGTCAGCCGGAACTTCTGCCCGAGGCGGTTCAGGCAGGGCACGCCGATCAGCAGCTCGGTCTTGCCAGTGCTGCGCGACAGGTACAGCGCCAGGCCGGCCAGGAAGCAGACGAAGGGCGTCAGCCCGCGCGCCGCGGCCTCGGAGCCCAGCCGCGCATAACGCGCATGTTCCATGCCATGGCTGACGATGTGGGCCGGCGGCAGCCCCTGCGGCGCCACGCCGTGGTGGCGGCGCTCGATCAGCGGCTCGGGCGGATCGCCGAGCTGCTTCAGCCAGTAGTCGCCGTCGCGCGCGTAGCCGGGGCCGGCCTGGTACTTGCGCGTCTCCTCGACGAACTGCAGGTAGCTGGCGCCGGCCGGCGCCGCTTCGCGGCCTTCGCGCAGCGCGTTGTAGAGCTCGGCCCAGCGCTTGAGCACCAGCGTCGTGCCCCAGCCGTCCATGATCGTGTGGTGGAACAGGATGGTGACGCCGTGCAGCTCCGGGCCGCCGCGCAGCAGCGCGAAGCGCCAGGGCGGCGTGGTCCCTAACTCATATTCCGAGCGGATGCGGCCGGCGCCCCATTCGCGGATCGCGCGGCGCGGGTCGGGGGCGTGGCTGAGGTCGGCCTCCTCCAGCTGCGGCTCGTGGCGGGCCAGCAGGCGCTGGGATCCGTCGG
>NZ_LYVQ01000412.1 GCF_001984095.1 Pelomonas sp. KK5 | reverse complement strand
CCCAGCACGTCGGCCATCAGCTGGCACCACAGCGGCGAGCGGGCGCCGCCGCCGATGATGTCGGCCTCGGTGAGCGTGGTGCCGGCCGCGGCCAGCGCCTGTTGCGCGTCCCGCATCGTGTAGGCCACGCCTTCGAGGATGGCCAGCGTCATGCCGGCGCGGCTCGTGTCGCCGGCCAGGCCGGCGAAGCCGCCCCGTACATTCGCGTCGTTATGCGGCGTGCGCTCGCCGTTCAGGTAGGGGCCGAAGAAGGGGGCGACGGTCGTGTCTTCGTCGATCTCGGCCAGCAGGCTCGCCTCGGGCCGGCCGCAGATGCCGGCCCACCAGGCCAGGCTGGCCGCCGCCGAAAGGGTCACGCCCATCTGGTGCCAGGTATCGGGCAGCGCATGGCAGAAGGCATGGACGGCCAGTTGCGGCGCCGGGGCGAACGCGGCCGTCGTGGCCCACAGCACGCCCGAGGTGCCCAGCGAGACGAAGGCATCGCCGGGCCGCGTGGCGCCCAGGCCGACGGCGCCGGCCGCGTTGTCGCCCCCGCCACCGGCGATCAGCGGCGGCGTCTTGAAGCCCCAGCGCCAGGCCAGGCCCTCGCTGAGACGGCCCGCCACCGCATTGCCCTCGACCAGGCCGGGCATCTGGCGGCGGTTCATGCCGGTAGCGGCCAGCGCCTCGTCGGACCAGTCACGCTTGCCGACGTCCAGCCACAGCGTGCCGGACGCATCGGACATGTCCTCGATGAACTCGCCGCTCAGGCGCCAGCGCACATAGGCCTTGGGCAGCAGCACCTTGTCCGTGCGGGCGAAGAGCTGGGGCTCATGCTCGCGCACCCACATCAGCTTGGGCGCGGTGAAGCCGGGCATGGCCAGGTTGCCGGTGACCTGCTGCAGGCGCGGCCAGGACCTCGTCAGCTGCTCGCACTGCGGGGCGCTGCGACCGTCGTTCCACAGGATGCAGGGGCGCAAGACCTGACCCTCTTCGTCCAGCAGCGTCGCGCCGTGCATCTGGCCGGAGAGGCCGATGGCCACGGCCTCGGCGAGCTGCGCGCCATGGCGCTCGCGCAGCTCGTCCATGCATTCGCAGACGGCCTTCCACCAGTCTTCCGGCGCCTGCTCGCTGAAGCCCCGCTGCGGCCGGCTGACCTGCAGCGCCCGGCTGGCCTGGGCGAGCACCCGGTCGTCGGCATCGACCAGCGCCACCTTGACGCTGGAGGTGCCGATGTCGATCCCGATCGTGCTGTTCGTCGTCATCATCGTCAAGGCAGGTTCTCCTTCACATACACGCCGATGCGGATGCGTTCCTGGTCCGCAAGCAGCGTCTCGCGGTTCAGCCGCGCCTGCGCCAGCCGGAAGGCCGAACGCATCTCATGGCCGGCGTCCTGGTAGATCACCGCATCGGCGACGCCGTCGAGCAGCGCACGGCGCGCATGCGGGGTCAGCTCATGGCAGATCCAGACGATCTGCTGTGCGCGGCCACTGGCCTCCAGCGCTGCGGCGATGCCGCGATTGCCGGCGCCGATGCTGTAGATGCCGGCCAGTTGCGGCTCCTGCTGCAGCAGTTCCCGGATCAGTTGCTCGGTGCGGACGGGGTCGTCATGCCCTTGGAGCGCGGGCAGCACGGTGAGATGCGCATGTTCGCCGGCCATCACCTGCTGGAAGCCGAACAGGCGCTCGGCATGGTCGCGCAGCCCATGGCTGCCCATCAAAACGCCGATACGGCCGGCAGCGGCATTGCGGCCGACGAAGCGGCCCAGCAGCGTGGCAGCGGTGCGTCCGGCGGCGACGTTGTCGATGCCGACGTAGTGGGCGCGGCGCGAGGCCGGCACGTCGGAGACCAGCGTGACGACGGTCATGCCCGCATCGCAGAGATCGTCGATGGCGGCGCGCACGCGGGGATGGTCCAGGCCCATCACGATGACCGCCTCGTGCTGGCCGCGCAGCGAGGCGAGGTGGCGGGCCAGGACATCGGGCGAGAACACGTCCACCCAGTCGATGCGTGCGGTCAGACGTAGTTCGTGCAACCAGGCGCCGAGCTGGGACACCTGCTCCACCAGCATCGCGACGAAGCTGTTCGTACCGGCCGGCAGCACCACCGCCACCGAGCGAGATTTGCCGCGCGCCAGGCGCGAAGCCGCGGGATCGGCACGGTAGCCGAGCTTCTGCACGGCCGCATGCACCTGCGCCACCGTGCTGGCGCGCACGCCGGCGCGGCCGTTCAGCACCCGATCCACCGTCGCCAGGCTGACGCCCGCGGCTTCGGCGACGTCGCTGAGTTGCGCACGTCGGCTGCTGATACTTGTCTCCTCATTCATGAGGCCGCAGTGTAGAGATGAGAAATGAGGTACGCAACTCATTTGCCATCAAAAAAAAATGACTCCAGCAAGCGGAGTCATTCATCGCATCGATGGTGCCCGGGACCGGAATCGAACCGGTACGACCGCGAGGCCGGCAGATTTTAAGTCTGCTGTGTCTACCAATTTCACCACCCGGGCGCCGGGCGCATTATGCGGCGCGGCGGCAAGCAAAGAAAAAGGGAAGCCGCGAGGCTTCCCTTTTGAAGTTTGGAGCGGGTAACGAGGCTCGAACTCGTGACCTCGACCTTGGCAAGGTCGCGC
>NZ_LYVQ01000411.1 GCF_001984095.1 Pelomonas sp. KK5 | reverse complement strand
GCACGGCGGCATAACGGCCAGCCCCGACGGCAGCGTTGAGGCCGTCCACCAGGTTCTGCACGGCGGTGTTGCCGTTGTTCTGCATCTCCATCAGGCCCACCACGTCGGCATCCATCGCGCCGATCTCGGCCACCAGCTTGGCGCGCTGGCGAGCGAACTCGGCGGCGTTGTCGGCGCCACGGCAGTTGGCGGCGGAGACCGCGCCGCCCAGCGAGCAGCCTTGCCCCGCCTGGCCCGAGGCCGTCGTGCCGTCGGTGAAGGTGGTGAAGTAGTTCAGCACGTTGGCGCTGGCCACGCGCACATTGCCGCCGACCGGATCGGGCGCGGTCGTGCGGGCGTTGGTGCGGGTGATCACCGGCGCGACGGTCGGCATGATCTTGTAGAGCAGCAGGCCCGAGGTGTCCGAGGTGGCCGGGCCGAAGTCGATCACGCCGGTGATCGGGGCGACCGTGTCGCCGGCGCGCACGGTGTTGTCGGCGCCGATGTAGGGCGTCGGGTTCGGGTTCTGCAGCGAGCTGTTGTCGTCCAGCAGGATCGAGCGGGCCATGTTGGCGGACTGCAGCGTGAGGGCGTCGCTGCCGGGGCGGAAGACGTTGGTGGGCGTCAGCACGCGCTCGCCTTCGGCCAGCGTCAGCTGCCCGTAGCGGCCGAGGAAGTAGTTCTGCTGCACGGTCAGCGGGCGGCTCAGCGTCACCAGCATGCCCTCGAAGCGCTCGAGGTGACCCTGCTCGTCGACCAGGCTGATCACCTGCGGCTGCGGCAGCGCATTGCCGTGGCTCAGCACGGTGATGCCGGTGGGCGCGGTCAGCTCGGTCAGCGGCGCGGCCAGGCTGGCGGCGCTGGTGGAGACCGAGTACTCCGACACGGTGGCCGACAGGCGCAGGCTGTCGCCGACGGCCACGCCGCTCGGCGCGGTGGAGGTGAAGACGAAGATGCCGTCGGAGGTGGACGGGTCGTTGTCGCCGGCCGGATCCTGCAGGTAGAAGCCGTTGTTGAGGACCAGCGTGACGATGCCGCTGGTGGTCACGACCTGACCCTTCAGCGGGCTCTGCGCGCCGTTGCCCTGGATCTGCGGGATCGTCGTCGCGCCCTGCACGCTCAGCGAGATCGTGCAGGCTGCGCTCTGCGCGTCGTCGTTGGCCCAGCCGAGGTTCAGGCTGTAGCTGCCAGCGGCCACGCTGGCAGCCACGGCCACCTGCTGCGTGGCCGTGGCGCCGTCGGCGCCGGCGGCGCTGAAGCTGCCCAGCGTGATGCCGGCCGGCCAGGTGCCGGTGGCGCTGGCGGCGTTGACGCGGCTGTCGGCGTCGCTCGCCGTAACGCTGAAGTTCGACGCCGTGCCGGCGACGACGGTCTGGGCCGCGCAGGCGGTGACGATCGGCGCATTGACCGGCGCGCCGCACAGGTGGAGGGCGCTGGCGGTGTTGCGCGGCGTGGGCGTGGCGGTGGCGAAGTCGGCGCTGTTGCTGCCGGTGTCCGTGCAGCCGGCGCCGCCACGGATGGCGGCGGTGGTGTTGGTCAGCGCCGGCGTCGGCGAGCCTTCGGTGGGCGTGGCCGAGCCGTAGCTGAGGATGTCTTCCACGCCGGTGGGCGCGGTCACGGCGGGCAGCGAGTCGCTGCTGGCGACCAGGGCCACCTTGCCGCTGGCGCCGCTCATATTGATGCCGGTGTTGGTGGTGTCGCCGTTGACGACGCCGCCCACCGCGGCCGTGCTGGCCAGCTTGACCAGGTAGTACTGGCCCGCGGCCAGCGTCGTGCCGGCCGGGATCACGACCTTCTGGTTGGCCCAGCTCGTGCCCGTCGCGCTGCTGTATTGCACCGACCAGCCCGAGATGTCCTTGGCCGCGCTGCCGGCGTTGAACAGCTCGATGAAGTCGTTCTGCCAGGTGGCGCCGGCGTTGCCGCCGCCGCCATAGACCTGGCTGATGACGATGCCGCTGGGCGAGGCCTGGGCGGCCAGCGTGGCGAAGGCTGCCGACAGCAGCAGGGCGAGGGGCTTGAGCTTCATGATCGGGACGGTCTCCATCGATGTTCGATGGGCCGCGATGCTAGGAAGCTTGTGTGACAGCATCGCGGCGGGCTATCGTGTGCCGAACCACTGTCAGGAGACGCCGCGATGGAAGTGAAGCTCGACAAGCGCTACCCGGTCGCCGCCACGCCCGCGCAGGCCTGGGCCGTGCTGTCCGACGTGAAGGCCACCGCGGCCTGCATGCCCGGGGCGCAGATCACCGAGCAGCTCGACGCCACGCACTACAAGGGCATCGTCAAGAGCAAGATCGGCCCGGCGGCGATGACCTTCAACGGCGACATCGAGGTGCTGGCGCTGGACGCCGGCACGCAGACGCTGGAGATGCTGGGCAAGGGCGCGGACAAGGCCGGCTCCTCGGCCTCGATGAAGCTGACGGCGCGCATCGAGCCCGAAGGAGCGGCCTCGGTGCTGGTCGGCTCGGCGGTGGTGACGGTCAGCGGCAAGCTGGCGCAGTTCGGCAGCCGGCTGCTGGTGCCGGTGTCTGACGCGATGCTGGCGCAGTTCGCGCAGAACTTCGGCGTGGCGGCCGCGGCGGTGCCGGTGGCTGCCGCCTCACCCGCGGCGGCGCCCGCGATTCAAGCG
>NZ_LYVQ01000410.1 GCF_001984095.1 Pelomonas sp. KK5 | reverse complement strand
AACAGCGGCGCCAGCAGCGTCATCCCGCCGCAGCTGCTGGTGGGCATCGAGACCGCCGATGACGCCGCCGTCTACCAGCTGAACGACGAGCAGGCGCTGGTCGCGACGACCGACTTCTTCATGCCCATCGTCGACGACCCCTTCGACTTCGGCCGCATCGCCGCCACCAACGCGATCAGCGACGTCTATGCGATGGGCGGCCGGCCCATCCTCGCGCTGGCCCTGGTGGGCATGCCGGTGAAGGTGCTGTCCGCGCAGACGATCGGCCGCATCCTGGCCGGCGGGCAGTCGGTCTGCGCTGCCGCAGGCATCCCGATCGCCGGCGGCCACACGATCGATTCGGTGGAGCCGATCTACGGCCTGGTCGCCCTGGGCCTGGTGCATCCGAAGCGCATCAAGCGCAATGCCGACGCGCGGCCCGGCGACGTGCTCGTGCTGGGCAAGCCGCTGGGCGTGGGCGTGCTCTCGGCGGCGCTGAAGAAGGGCCGGCTCGATGCGGCCGGCTACGCGCGGATGATCGACTGCACGACGAAGCTGAACACGCCCGGCCCCGAGCTGGCCGCGATCGACGGCGTGCATGCGCTGACCGACGTCACCGGCTTCGGCCTGGCCGGCCACGGCCTGGAGATGGCCCGAGGCGCCAGGGCCACGGTGACGATCGACTGGGCCCGCGTGCCGCTGATCGAGGGCGCCGCCGAGCTGGCCGCCCAGGGCCTGGTCACCGGCGCCTCGGGCCGCAACTGGGACAGCTACGGCGCCGACGTGCGCCTGCCCGGGGGCGATGAGCTGCGGCGCGCGCTGCTGACCGATCCTCAGACCAGCGGCGGCCTGCTGGTGGCCTGCGCGCCCGATGCGGTGGACGAGGTGCTGGCCGTGTTCGCCCGCCACGGCTTCGCCGGCGCGGCCGTGATCGGCGAGGTCAGGGCCGGCGAGCCGGTGCTGGAGCTTCGCTGATGCCCGTCGTCTCCTTGCCTTCCAGGGCCAGCAGCGCCTTCTTGCGGTCGAGCCCGCCGGCATAACCCGTCAGGTCCCCGGAGGCCCCCAGCACGCGGTGGCAGGGGATCAGGATCGAGATCGGGTTGCGGCCCACCGCCGCGCCCAGCGCCCTCACCGCCCGCGGGCGGCCGATGCGTTTCGCCAGCGCCCCATAACTGTCCACCTCACCGGGGCCGATGGCCAGCAGCGTGCGCCAGACCTCCTGCTGGAAGGGCGTGCCCTGCGGGTCCAGCTCCGCCAGCAGCGCGGGCGGCAGCGCTTCGCCGCGGAAGTAGCCGGCCAGCGCGGCGGCGGCCCGCTGCAGCAGCGCGTCGTCCGAGGCCACAGGCACGGCGTCGAGCTCGTCGGGGTAGTGCTTCTGGCCGTCGAACCAGAGGCCCGAGAGGCCGCGCTCGCTGCGGGTGATCGTGACCCAGCCCAGCGGCGTGCGGCTGCGCAGGCGGGCGGTGTGGTGCGGGATCGTCATGCTCATGCGTTTCTCCAGAGATGCAGCACGGCGTAGCTGCGGTAGGGCCGGTAGCGTTCGGCGGCCTCGAGATAGGCCCTGGGCGACAGCAAGACCTGACCCTCCGGACCGTCAGGTGACAGGCAGCGGCGCAGGATCACATCCCCCGGCGGGAAGGCATCGGGCCAGCTCCAGCCGCGCATCAGCATGTAGTGCGCCGTCCAGGGGCCGATGCCGGGCAGGCTGCACAGCTCGTCGGCAGCGGCTTCGGGCGTGCCGCGCTGCTGGGCGTAGGCCAGCGTCGGCCAGCGGCGGGCCAGTTCGAGGATGCTGTCGGCGCGGCGGCGGAAGATGCCCAGCTCGGCGATGCGCTCGGGTGCTTCGTCGGCCATCTGTGCCGCCGTGGGGAAGAGCCGGTCGGCGCCCGGCGGCGCATCGGCCAGCGGAGCCCCGAAGCGCTCGACGAAGCGATGCGCCAGCGTACGCGCCGCCGCCACCGTGACCTGCTGGCCCAGCACCGCCCGCACCGCCAGCTCGAAGCGGTCGGTGCAGCCCGGGAGCCGTTGGCCGGCCACGCCTGCCTCGCCCAGCGCCAGCGCGATGCCCTGGGGATCGGCGTCCAGGTCCAGCCAGCGGCGCAGCAGCGGCAGCAGCGAGGCCACCGCCGGCCACAGCGCCGGCGCCAGGCTGACGCCGACGCTGCCGGGCCGGTCGAAAGCGACGCGCAGCCAGCCCTGGTGAGGCTTGCCGCCGTGCTGCACGGTCAGGGTCCGCTGGACCGTGGCTCCTGCCAGGTCGACCTGCTCGACGCCAGGCACCGCCCGCGGCAGCAGGAAGTTCAGCACGCCGTCCACGTCGTAGGGCGGCCGGTAGGCCAGGCGCAGCACGGCCGCCGGGCCTTCGCTCGCGCGTCCCTCCTTGCGCAGCGCGGTCGGCTGCAGCCGGTAGTGTTCGACGAAGGCGGCATTGAAGCGCCGCAGGCTGGCGAAGCCCGCTGCCTCGGCCACCTGGGTGACGGGCAGCTCGCTGTCGGTCAGCAGCTGCTTGGCCAGCAGCAGGCGGCGCGTCTGCAGGTACTGCAGCGGCGTGACGCCATGCTCGGCCTGGAAGATGCGCCGCAGGTGCCGGCTGCTGACCCCGATCACGCCGGCCAGTTGCTCGACCGAGGCCTCGGCGTCGTCGCAGGCGTCGAGCCAGGCCGCGGCCTGGC
>NZ_LYVQ01000409.1 GCF_001984095.1 Pelomonas sp. KK5 | reverse complement strand
GCCTCCCTGCCGGTGCGCGGCAGCGACGCGCGCATGCCCGTCAACCGCCTCTTCTTCGTCGGCCGCAACTACCACGCGCATGCGGTGGAGATGGGCAAGCCGGTCGACAAGGCCAGCGAGCGGCCCTTCTACTTCACGAAGTCTCCGCAGACCTTGGTCGAGTCCGGCGCCACCGTCGCCTACCCGAGCGAGACCGACAACTTCCACCACGAGATGGAACTGGTGGTCGCGATCGGGCAGCCGGGCTTCCGCGTCTCGGCCAGCGACGCGCACCGCCTCGTCTACGGCTATGCCTGCGGCCTGGACATGACCCGCCGCGACCTGCAGCTGGCCGCCCGGGACAAGGGCCGCCCCTGGGACCTGGGCAAGGACGTGGAGGAGTCCTCCGTCGTCTCCGAGGTCGTGCCGATGCCCGACACGGTGCTGGCCGCGGGCGCCATCGAGATGAGCGTCAACGGGACGGTCAGGCAGGCCTCCGACCTCGACCGCCTGATCTGGGACATCCGCGAGCTGATCGCCGACCTCTCGGCCTTCTACCACCTGCAGCCGGGCGACCTGATCTTCACCGGCACGCCGGAAGGCGTGGGCGCCGTGCTGCCGGGCGATCGCATCGAAGGCCGGATCGAAGGCGTCGGCGAGATCCGGCTGAACGTCGGTCAGCCCGCATAAGGCGTTACGCAGGCGGATACCGAGGAGACAACCATGCAGACCAAGACCATCCCGCCCTGGCTCGTCGTCGCGCTGTGCTTCGGCATCGTCGCGATCGACGGCTTCGACACCGCCGCCATCGGCTTCCTGGCGCCAGCCATCCGCGCCGAATGGGCCTTGAGCCCGCAGCAGCTCGCGCCGGTGTTCGGCGCGGGGCTGGCCGGGCTGATGGCCGGCGCCTTCCTGTTCGGCCCGCTGGCCGACCGCTTCGGTCGCAAGCGGGTGCTGCTGTTCTGCGTGCTGTTCTTCGGCGCGGCCAGCCTGCTGTCGGCCGGCGCGTCCTCGCTGTGGCCGCTGGTCGGATGGCGCTTCCTGACCGGGCTGGGCCTGGGCGGCGCGATGCCCAATGCGGTGACGCTGACCTCAGAGAGCTGCCCGCCCGAGCGCCGCTCGCTGCTGGTGACGACGATGTTCTGCGGCTTCACCGTCGGCTCGGCGCTCGGTGGCATCGCCTCGGCGCACCTGGTCGAGGCACTGGGCTGGCGCTCGGTGCTGGTGATCGGCGGCGTGCTGCCGATCGCCCTGCTGCCGCTGCTGGCCTGGAAGCTGCCGGAGCCGGTGCGGCGCACCGCCACCCAGCGGGGCTCGCCGGTGGGCCACCTGTTCCAGGGCGGCCTGCTGCGCGGCACGCTGATGCTGTGGCTGGCCTTCTTCATGAGCCTGCTGGTGATCTACCTGCTGTCGAGCTGGCTGCCGACGCTGATCAGGACAACCGGTCTCTCGCTGAAGACGGCCTCGCTGGTGACGGCGATGTTCCAGGTCGGCGGCACGGTCGGCGCGATCGCGCTGGGCGCGCTGATGGACCGGGTCGACCCGCACCGGGTGCTGGCCGCGAGCTACGGGCTCGCCGGCGTGTTCATCGCGCTGATCGGCGCCAGTGGCGGGTCGATCGCGGCGCTGTCGGCGGCGGTGTTCTGCGCGGGCTTCTGCGTCTCCGGCGCGCAGGTCGGCGCCAATGCGCTGTCCGCCGGCTTCTACCCGGCCGACTGCCGGGCCACCGGCGTCGCCTGGGCCAACGGCGTGGGCCGCATCGGCTCGGTACTGGGTTCGGTCGGCGGCGGCGCGATGCTGGCGATGGGCCTGTCGATGCCGCAGCTGTTCTCGGTCGTCGCGCTGCCGGCCTTCGTCGCCGGCCTCACCATGGCGCTGCTGGGCTGGCACCGCGGCGGCCGCGCCTCGCTTGAACTGGGCACCGCCCACTGAACCCGGACGCCATGAAGCTCTACAACTTCTTCCGCAGCGGCACCTCCCACCGCCTGCGCATCGCACTGAACCTCAAGGGCCTGGCCTACGACTACCTGCCGGTCAGCCTCCCGCGCGAGGAACACCTGCAGGCAGACTACCAGGCACTGAACCCGCAGGGCCTGGTGCCGGCACTGGTGGACGACGAGGGTCAGGTCTTGATCCAGACGCCGGCCATCCTCGAATGGCTGGAGGAACGGCATCCGCAGCCGCCCCTGCTGCCGGCGGACCCGGCCGGCCGGGCGCGCGTGCGGGCGCTGGCGGCGATCGTCGGCTGCGACGTCCACCCGCTGAACAACCGGCGCGTGCTGGAGCAGTTGCGGCGCGACGCGGGCTACGACGAGGCCCGCATCAAGGCCTGGTGCGGCAGCTGGATCAGCGCCGGCTTCGATGCGATCGAGGCACTGCTGGCGGGCGGCCCGCCCGGCCGCTTCTGCCACGGCGACACGCCGACGCTGGCGGACGCCTACCTGGTGCCGCAGGTCGAGAGCGCGCGGCGCTTCGGCGTGCCGCTGGACCGCTGGCCGCGGATCGTGGCGGTGGATGCGGCCTGCGCGCGGCTCGATGCCTTCGCGCAAGCCGTGCCGGCGGTTCAGCCCGACGCGGGCTGAGCATGGCGCGAAGGCGCCGCACGATCCCGGAGTCGCGCGCCGGCACCGGTCGTCGCAGGCCGTTCCCCCCGGCGGGTTCAGCTCGAACCCGCGGCTCCGCCCACGCCCCACAGGCACAGCGCCGAGA
>NZ_LYVQ01000408.1 GCF_001984095.1 Pelomonas sp. KK5 | reverse complement strand
ACCCGCAGGGGAGACCGCCACCGCCGAGCCCCGCGGCCGCCCAGGCCGCAGCGATGCAAACCCGAGACATCCCTCAAAGCGACCGCAAGAACGCAAGCAAGGCCTCGCGGTCCGACGCACCCAACTGCTCGAATCGAGCACGAGACTTGTCCGCCTCCCCGGCATGCCACATGATCGCCTCGCTCAGGTTGCGCGCCCGGCCGTCATGCAGATTGCCCGCTTGCCCGCCGGCTCCCATCACCTTCTCGGTATAGCCGATGCCCCACAGCGGCGCCGTGCGCCACATCGCGCCGCCGGCCTGGCCTTCGGCGAACTTGTCGGCAAGACCCGAGCCCATGTCGTGCAGCAGCAGGTCGGTGAAAGGCCGGATCGTCTGGCCGCGCAATTCGGCGAACAGGTGGCCTGAGCCCGTCTTCATCTCGGCCGCATGGCAGGCGGTGCAGCGCAGGCTCGCGAACACCTTGGAGCCGGCGCTGACCTGCAGCGGGTCGACCCGGTGCTCGTCCAGCGGGGCCACGCCCTTCGGGAAGCCGCTCGCCAGGCTGCGCTGCGCCGGCACGGCCACCAGCGACAGGTAGCGCGTCACCGACTGCAGATCGGCCTCGGCGATGCCGGCCGTCTTCGCGCCCGTGGCGCAGGCATCGGGCCCGCGGGTGCAATCCCGGCTCGGATAGACCGGCGAGGCGACCGCCATGTCCTGCAGCAGCGCGGAGGCCGCCTGCTGGCGCAGCGTGGCCTTGGCGGCCTTCCAGCCGAAGCGGCCCAGGCGCACGGTGCCCGTCTCGGGATCGAACACATAGTTGGCCTGGCCCTTGACGCCGTCCTCGTCCGGCGTGCTGCGGGCGCGGGCCAGGATGTCGGCCTCGGGCACCGCTTCGAGCAGACCCACGCCGATCATCGGCGGCGCGGCGCGCAGCGAGTACAGCGCCGGCACCGGGCCGTCGAAGGCCAGCTTCGGTGAGCGCAGCTCGACCGCCGTGCCGTCCGCCAGCTTGACGCTGCGGGTGTCGAAGCCGGCCACGCGCGCCGCATTGCCCCAGTCCTGCGGAGCGCCGCTGGCGGAGCGGGCGTTCATCTGCAGGTTGGTGCCGTAGCGCGGGTGCGGCAGCTGCTTGCCGGATGCGTCGAGGGTGGCCGTCAGCACCGACATCGTGTCCAGCTTCTGGTTCAGCGCGGCGGGCGCCGGGCTGCGGCCGTTGTTGACGTGGCAGGCGATGCAGGCCGACTGGTTGAAGCGCGTGCCCTGCAGGCCCACGGCCGGCGTGTAGCGGTCGTTGCCGGGCTCGTTGTGGTCGCCGGTCGTGAAGTTGGTGTGCACCAGGCGGCGGCCCTCGACGAAGCGCTGCATGTTCTGCATGCCGACGTTGTTGGGCGGCTGCTGGAACATGAAGAGGCTGTTGTCCGAGTAGTTGTAGGACACCGAGCCCGACCCGCCCGACAGCGTCGCCTCCGGCAGCGGCACCGAGTTCAGCCGCGGCTGCACGCCGTACCAGGGCTTCAGGCCCGCGCCGACCACGTAGATCCACTCCTGCGCGTAGTAGCGGATGCCGCCGTTGTCGCCGATGGCCTGCATCGCCGCCGTGGTGGAGAAGAACGAGGGCGAGACCTCGATCACGTCGCCCTGCACCAGCGGCCGGCCCGGCACGTCCTTGCCGTTCGGGAAGCCATCCGCCCCCAGGTCGCCATGGCCCGGATAGCCCTTGATGCGGATCGTGCAGCCGTTGTTGACGCCGTTGGCGCTGGCTAGTTTCCCGTTGGCCGGATAGGGCACGGGCTTGCAGACGGTGACGCTCTGGTCGGCCAGCTCGCCGGGCGCCATCCAGCCGTAGCCGGTGACGCCGGGCCGGTCGAAGGCGCGGAAGAAGGCCACGCCGCCCGGCAGGAAGTCCACCTGGTTGTACTGGTTGACCGTCAGCGTCGGCTGGGTGACGCCGGCCACGCGGCTGTTGTCGATGACCTCGAAGCCCCAGGTCCGGTTCTTGAAGTACTGCGGCACGAAGGTCAGGTAGTTGCCCGGACCCTTGTCGACGGGCAGGCCGGTGGCCGGGTCGACCGTCTCGTTCGGGCCGTAGCCGATCTCGTTCCATTCCTCGCCGCGCTCGCGGCCGTGGCGGGCGAAGCCGCGCACGCCGAAGCGGGTCACCAGCGTGCCGTCGGGCAGCGTGAACTGCAGCGTCTCCAGCGGCTCCGCGGCGCTGGGCAGCGCGGTCATCGCCGAGCCGCTGGCGGGGAACTTCAGCGCGGAGGTCGTGGTCTCGGCGATCGAGTTGTCGCTGCCCGGCGAGCGGAACTCGACCTCGAACAGCGAGTAGCCGTACTGGGTGGCGCGGGCCACGCCCTGGATGCGCACATAGCGCGGGCTGGCCGCCAGGTTCAGGAATTCCTCGGTGCCGCCGTGGCCCTCGGCCACGTAGCGCAGCTGGGTCCAGGTCTTGCCGTCGTCGGAGGCGAGGATCGAATAGGACTTGCCGTAGGCGTTCTCCCAGCTGAGCTTCATCGAGCCCAGCGCCGTCTTGGCGCCGAAGTCGAACTGGATCCACGCGCCGTCGTCGAAGGCGCTGGCCCAGCGGGTGTCGGGCTTGCCGTCGATCGCATTGGTGGCGGGCATGCCGCCGTTTTCCAGCGCGGACGAGGTCGCGGTGACCGGCTTCACCAGCACCGAGGGCTTCGTCGTGTCGACCGGCGGGGTCGGGTC
>NZ_LYVQ01000407.1 GCF_001984095.1 Pelomonas sp. KK5 | reverse complement strand
CCCTGGCCGCCGAGCCCTTCATGCTGCTGGGCAAGCCGCTGCGCCTCACCAGCAGCGCCGGCCTCGCGCTCTACCCGCGCGACGCGGACAGCGCCACCGCCCTGCTGGTGCGCGCCGAGGCCGCCATGTACCGCGCCAAGGAACGCGGCCGCGACCAGTGCCAGTGCTACGAAGCCGGCCTGGGCGCCGCCGCCTCGCGCCGCGTGGATCTCGAGCACGCGCTGCGCGGCGCGCTCGCCGCCGGCCAGTTCGAGCTGCACTACCAACCCAAGCTGCATGCCGCCGACCAGCGCATCGCCGGCCTGGAGGCCCTGCTGCGCTGGCGCCGGCCCGGCCACGGCCTGGTGCCGCCGGGCGAGTTCATCCACCTCGCCGAGCAGTTGGGCCTGCTGGTGCAGATCGGCCCCTGGGTGGTCGAGGAAGCCTGCCGGCAGATGGCCCAGTGGCGCGACGAGCAGGGCCTGGGCACGGTCAGCGTCGCCGTGAACCTCTCCCCCAGCCAGCTGAAGAGCCACAGCCTGATGGACAGCGTCTGCGCCAGCGTGCTGCGCCATCGCATCGAGCCCGGCCAGCTGGAGATGGAAGTGACCGAGTCGATGATGATGGACGAGCCCGAGCAGGCCATCGCCATCCTGCAGGAACTGGCCGCCGAGGGCGTCCACATCTCGATCGACGACTTCGGCACCGGCTACTCCTCGATGGCCTACCTGAAGCGCCTGCCGGTGGGCACGCTGAAGCTGGACCGCCACTTCGTCACCGAGATCGCCAGCGACCCGCGCGACGCCGACCTCTGCGCCGGCGTGATCGCGCTGGCCCACAAGCTGGGGCTGAAGGTGGTGGCCGAGGGCGTCGAGACGCAGGAGCAGGCCGACGCGCTGCTGGCGCGGGATTGCGATGTGTTCCAGGGCTGGCTGTTCGGGCGGCCGCAGGCTGCCGCGGAGATAACGGCTTATCTGCGCGGCAAGCTGGCGGGCTAATTTCTGTATTGACAGAAATTTCTGTCAGCCTATAGTGCGAGCCATGGAACTGAGCCGCACCGCACACCAATTCGTCGTCCACTGGGGCGAGATGGGCTCCGCCTGGGGCGTCAACCGCACCGTCGCACAGATCCACGCGCTGCTCTACTTCCACGGCCGGCCGCTGCACGCGGAGGAGATCTCGGAGACCCTGTCGGTCGCCCGCTCCAACGTCAGCAACAGCCTCAAGGAACTGCAGAACTGGAACCTGATCCGTGTCACCCACCAGCTCGGCGACCGGCGCGACTACTTCGAGACCTCGCTGGACGTCTGGGAGCTGTTCCGCACCATCGTTCGCGAGCGCCGCGAACGCGAGTTCGAGCCCACGATGCGGCTACTGGACGAACTGACCCGCAGCCCGGACTTCCGCAACGAGGCGCCCGACGCCCAGGATCGGGTGCGCGAGACGCAGGCCTTCATGAACACGCTGGCGAGCTGGTCCGAAGAGATGCTCCGGCTGTCCCCCAGCACCTTGCAGAAGGTGCTGAAGCTGGGGGCCAGCGTGCAGAAGTTCGTCCGAGGAGACAGCCCCAACTGAGGCGCCGTCGCCTTTTTTTGTCTGTCAATTTCTGTTTATACTGAAATATCGATAATACCATGCATAGCAACACTTTCCCACTGACCCTGTTCTACGACTCGGCCTGCCCGCTGTGCGACGGCGAGATGCACAACCTGATGCTGCGCAACACCGAAGGCAGGCTGCGCTTCGTCGACATCGCGGCGCCGGGATTCAATGGTCATCCACCCGGCACGACGCAGGCGCAGCTGATGGCCCTGATGCATGGCCTCTGTGCCGACGGCCGGGTGCTGCGCGGGGTCGAGGTGTTCCGCCTGGCCTATGGCGCGGTGGGTATCCCGCAGGTCGCCGCGATCACCGGCCTGCCGCTGCTGGCACCCTTGAGCGAACGCCTCTACGCCTTCGTCGCCCGGCATCGCTACCTGGTGCCGCACGGCCTCTCCGAGCTGGTCTTCGGCACTGCACTGCGCCGGGCCGCCGAGCGCGCCGCGGCACGCGGATCCTGCCGCGACGGCACCTGCCGGGTCGACGAAGCGGGAGGCTGCTGATGGCCACCATTCTCGTCCTCGGCGCGGGCGGCTTCATCGGCGGAGCCATCGCCGCGAACCTGCGAGCCGCCGGCCATGCCATCCGCCATCCGCACCTGGACTTCGCCCACCTCACCCGGCCTGCCGACTGGCAGCCTCATCTGGATGGCGTCGACGCCGTGATCAACGCCGTCGGCGTGCTGCGCGACAGCAACCGCCGCCCGATGCAGGCCGTCCACGCCGACGCACCCGCCGCGCTGTTCGAGGCCGCCGCCGGCCGCTGCCGCGTGATCCACGTCTCCGCCCTGGGGATCGCCGGCAACCCGACCCGCTACGCGCAGACCAAGCTTGCGGCCGAGCGCTCTCTGCAAGCCCTGCACGGCCGGCTCGACGCCTGCATCGTGCGCCCCAGCATCGTGTTCGGCCCCGGCGGTGCAAGTTCACGCCTGTTCACGACCCTGGCCCGCCTGCCGCTGCTGGCACTGCCCGCCGCAGCCCTGCGCACCCGGGTCCAGCCCATCGCCGTGCGCGACTTGGCGGCTGCCTGCACGGCACTGGTCGCGGCGCCCAGCCTGCCGCGTCAGCTCGACGCCGTCGGCCCCGAAGCGCTGACGCTGGCCGCCTTCATCGCCGCGCTG
>NZ_LYVQ01000406.1 GCF_001984095.1 Pelomonas sp. KK5 | reverse complement strand
AACGATTGCGTTCAGCCGCGCCGTTAGGCGTCGGCTGGAACTGCGGGTTAGGCTGCACTTGGACCGCATTCGATGGTGGTAAGCCGATGTGCATACTCTTCTACCTCTTCCCTGGTTTGCCAGTTCCGGTGACCTTCGCCGGAGCACCAATCGTGAATGCTCCGAAGTACGCTTGGCGAGTACACAACTTGTGCTCGCCAATTGGACACGATCCCAGATGGAACGACCAAGCGTGCAAGCGACGGCGACCCACGATGCTTGCCGATGACCACGATCTTTTCGTAGCCGTCACCCCACTGCGCTGGCAGGCAATAGACCTTAGTCCCACCGCTGAAGTGCTTGATCCCGGATGGCACAGTTTCGTGCACGGGCGATCGAACTCCATGGATGTTGCCTACGAGGCACCATTGGCTTTCTAGCGCAGGAGCCGACATTGCTTTGCCGCCTAACGTCTGAATTCTGCGGCCGCCGAAGGCGGTCCGCTGCAATGACGGGTTAGCCCTCACTGAGGACCTCCGCAAAACGGGATGCGGGCCAATTCTTGCGATCGCTGACTTGCCCATCGCTAAGTTCAATGAGCCGCAGGCTACCGTCTTCGGCTTCAACAATGTCGACCGAATAAAACGGGCTGCTGATTCGAGATGCGACTTCCTGAACGATAGGCGGCACAACGCCGTTCCGTGCATGCGCGACACCACCAACAACGAAATAGCGGTCTTCGGTTTCCGGCCGAAGCGACTCCAGTCGTCGAACGCACACCCCACCTTCGACTTGGCCGCGAAACTTCTCGATCAAAATGACGACCTTGGCCACTTCCTGAACAGTGGCAGCCACCGAGCCGCGTGCCGTGGTGAGGGACTTGACATAGTCCTTCACGAAATAGCCCGGCCAGTTCTTCTCGGAAAGCACTGCCGCAAAGTCTGAATCTCTCTGGCAGAACACAGTCTCCGGCGTAAGTTCGCGACACGATTCGTACCACTCTGGCAAGTAGTGGCAAAGGCGGTATTGGCTTGAACTGGTCTTCAATCTTGACCCCGCTGCCCCAACTGCTGACTCCAGCCGCGCGTAGATTTCAGGCGTAAGCATCCATCCGCGATAGACGACCTCCGCGTTGGCAGGAATTGCAGGCTTCGCTCTGAACTTACCGGCCTCGAACTCCTCAAACGAAAACAACGAGCACTCGATTCCGAGCGCCCGCATGGCTTCGCGTTCCTCGGCATAGGCGTCATCAACCGATGAACTGGAGAACGGATCTGACGGGAAGAGAAGGTGCATCTTTGAGGGCTAACGATAGTGTTCAGCCGCGCCGTTAGGCGTCGGCTGGAACAAAAGGTTAGGCAGCGGAAACCGAGGGCCAGACGACCCACCCGCGAAAGCGCTGCCCGCTGAGCCAGAAGAATAGCCGCAGCGCTGCTGCCTGTCATTCTTCGAGGCGGAACTCATGCGCTGACTAGCTTCCCACAGAGGCGCCGCAAAAGCATGCGTGAGCCGACTGCCGGAGGACAGGCGGCCCTGACTGGCCTTGCCAAAGAACGGTAGGGGAGGTCCGTTGGCACGACCTGGCCCCGCGCTTGCCGTTCTTCGAGGACGACGACTGGTTCCATGCGCTAGCAGGCCTAACGATTGCGTTCAGCCGCGCCGTTAGGCGTCGGCTGCAACTGCTGGTTAGGGCGCTTCATCGGACACGATGCTTTGTGAGTTCGTTGCCTGTGCAATGACGATAGAGACGCCCAATCTTGTCCTCTGCCTTGAGAAGTTCGTCAAGCGCGAATCCGGCCAAGCCTTCCAGATATCCGTCTTGCCCGATGAAGTCAGACGCCTCCGGAGCATTGACGAAGCTTTCTCGGACGTGCTCCAGATGACTTAAGGCATCGTAGGCCGGTTCCATGACGACGAAGAGTTCTCGATCAATTGTGGCGACGTCCAACAAAAATTTAGACATTAGTTCCCGATGAACTCTCGGAACCGGATGATGCGACTCGGTCCCGCCGTCTGCGCTAACAATTCGAGCATAGGAGCGGCCGCTCGGCTTTCTCTCTATAGTCACCTGCATCCCCTCCCCAGGATTCTCGTCTGTGGGTATTTGAATGGCGATGTATCGAAGAGCCTTAATTGCCCAATAGTTGAGCTCGCACTCACGCGCGAGAAGATGCGTTAGCGCAGACACCTTTCGTTTGTCCGCACCTCGTCTTCGGAAATACTCCAATGTCTCCCGCGCAATGAAGAGGAGCACGGCGACAACTGCAGTTGCTGGTAGAAGAGAACCCCATGCGTTCATAGCGCGCTAACGATTGCGTTCAGCCGCGCCGTTAGGCGTCGGCTGGAACTGCGGGTTAGGCACCGACTTACTCATAGAACTTCCCGGCGAGCAGGATCTGTGCAACTCGGCGCCACGGGTTGGCAGGCTTCTCGTAGAGAGGAAGGCCTGCGATGGAGGCCTCGCCCCAACTCGCGGCGGCCTCAAGCACCGCTCCCACGGTTCCGTTCTCCCATCCGAGGGCGCCAGCGCCATACGGGCTGGACGGCTTGAGTGCTTCGATGTCCTTCTCCTCGTGCCAATCGGTGGCGAGCGCTGCCAGGAACGCGAGGAACTCCTGCTCGTCGTTGACTGTGTCCGCGAGGGCGCGGAGATCAATGGTCATCTGAGGCGCCTAACGATTGCGTTCAGCCGCGCCGTTAGGCGTCGGCTGCAACTGCGGGTT
>NZ_LYVQ01000405.1 GCF_001984095.1 Pelomonas sp. KK5 | reverse complement strand
GGCCTGCCCTTGCCGGGCCGCCGCCTGACCCGTCTCCCGACCGGCCTGCTCGGCCCGGTCCGCCTCCTTCGCTGAAAGCCCGCCATGACGACAAGCCGCCTGCGCATCCCCTTCCATGAAAAGCTGGCCTTCGGCCTCGGCAACTTCATGCCCACGGCCGTCACCGCGACCGGCGGCATGGCGATGTACTTCTACACCGACGTGGCCGGGCTCTCGGCCGCCTTCATCGGTGCCCTGCTGCTGCTGGTTCGCGTGGTGGATGCCTTCTGGGACATCTGGGTCGGCCGCCGCGTCGACGCCACGCGCAGTCGCCACGGCCAGGCGCGGCCCTACCTGCTGTGGTTCGCGCCCGTGCTGGCCGTGGCGATGGTGGCCAGCTTCAGTGTGCCGCCGCTGCAGGGCGCGGCCAGGACCGTCTACTACGTGCTGGCCTACATCACGCTGTGGTGCGCCTACAGCCTCATCATGATCCCCTTCCAGGCCATGCTGCCGATGGTGGCGCCGGATCCGGACGAGCGGCTGCGCGTGGCCGGGGTCGGCAGCTTCGTGCAGTTCATCTTCGTCGTCGGCTGCGCCGCGGGCTTCCCGATGCTCAAGGACGCGCTGTCCGGCGGCGTGCCGGCCCAGGGCTTCCAGCGTGCGGCCACGCTGTTCGCCGCGGTGGGCCTCGCGATGACCTGGCTGTGCTTCGCCTTCGTGCGCGAGCGCGTACCGCCGATCAACGGCCCGCGCATGGACCTGAAGACCGACATGCGGGCGCTCGTGTCCAGCCGCGCCTGGCGCGCCGGCGTGCTGGCCCAGTGCGCGCTGGCCGCGCTGATCGGCCTGCCGTTGGCCAGCGGGGTCTATTACTTCGCCGTGGTGATCGGGCAGCCGCAACTGGTGGGGCCTTTCATGGGCCTGGGCGGCATCGGCCTGGTGCTGGGCGTGGTGCTGAGCGACCAGCTGACCCGCCGGATCTGCAAGAAGCGCGTCTACGTGGGTTCGATGATCGGCTCGGCCCTGGTGCTGAGCTGCATGCTGGCGGGCGGCCCCGATCGCCTGCCGTTGGTGTTCACGCTGACCTTCCTGGCCAATATCTGCCTGGGCGTCAGCGCACCGATCAGCTACTCGATCAACGGGGACATCGCCGACGACATCGAGCGCCGCGAGGGCCAGCGGGTGGTGGGCACCCTGGTCGCCACGATCAACTTCTCCAACAAGGTCGGCGCGGGCCTGTGCAGCGCCATCGTCGGCCTGGTGCTGAGCGCCACCGCCTACCAGGCCGGTGCCGCGCAGCAGCCCGCCGTCGCGCTGCAGGGCGTGATCGCGCTGATGAGCGTGATCCCGGCGCTGATGGCGCTGGGCGTGGCGGCGGTGATGGGCTGGGGCTATCCCCTGGGCCGCACGCAGCTTCAGCAACTCAACACCGACCTGAGCCAGCGGCGCGCCGCGGCCGCAACCGCCTGAGACCTCTCATCCCATGACCGAACGCTACGTCTTCAAGACCGTCCCCGCCACGCCGATGGACCTGCCGGCGCCGATCGCACTCGGCGACGCCCCGGCATTCCAGTGGACCGGCCTGGCACGCGAGCGCATCCTGCGCAATGTGAGCGCGCCGCTGCTCTATCCAGTCCTGCCACCCGCGGGCAAGGGCAATGGACGGGCCCTGCTGGTCGTGCCCGGCGGCGGCTACAAGTTCGTCGCCGTCGAGAACGAGGGCTGGCCGGTCGCGCAGCGCCTGGCCGAGGCCGGCTGGACCGTCTTCGTCCTGGTCTACCGCGTGAACCCGACGCCGCCGGCGGACGAGGACTTCGCGGCCTCGGTCAACGAGGAGATCGCGCAGCGCTTCGCCTCGGCCACGCCGCGGCGCGGCAACAACCTGCAGCTCTTCGAGCCCGCCGTCGAGGACGCCCGCCTCGCCATGGCGTGGGTGAAGGCCCATGCCGCCGACTACGGCTGCGATCCGGCGCGCTCGGGCTACCTCGGCTTCTCGGCCGGCGCCCACAGCGGCCGGGCCCTGGCCGAGCGGGCCGCCGCCGGCGAGATGCCCGCGACGCTGGCGCTGATCTACGGCGGCTTCGGCGCGTTCCGCGCGCAGGCGCCGGTGCCGCCGCTGTTCGTGGCGCAGGCGCTGGACGACCCGCTGTTCCCGCCGGATGACTTCGGGATCGTCCAGGCCTGGCGCGAGGCCGGCCAACGGGTCGAGCTGCACCTGTACGAACGCGGCAGCCACGGCTTCGGCCTGATCCCGCGCGGCACCACCAGCGACCAGTGGCTGGACGCCTACCTGAACTGGCTCGACAAGCAATGAACGAAGCGATCTGGCTGGCCGCCGAGGACGCCGAGGCCCGCACCGAACGCGAGGCGGGCTGGCACTGGGCCTGGGACGGCGGCGCCGCCGACGGCAGGCTGCGCCACTTCCTCTGGACCTTCGAGCTGCGCGAGGACCAGGCCAGCGTGCGCCTGACGCTGGCCGCGCAGAAGGGCCTGCCCGGCGTGTGGCTCGACGGCCGCCTGCTGCATGCCGCGAAGGACGGCCTCGCCGGTCGCGAACTGCAGGACCTGGACCTCGGCCCGCTGCGTGCCGGCCGGCACCGGCTGGCCGTCGATGTGCGGACCTTCCATCCCTTCATCCGCGAGCCGCGCCAGGGCGGCGTCGGCGCCCTGCTGCGCTGCAGGCAGGAGGAGGACGGCAGGCCGCCCGTCTACATCGCCGCCCGCCCGCAGGACTGGCAGG
>NZ_LYVQ01000404.1 GCF_001984095.1 Pelomonas sp. KK5 | reverse complement strand
GCTGTCGGCGGTGTTCAAGCATGTGCTGGGCGAGCGCGCCGCGATCCAGGGCGACAACGAACGCATGCTGGCGCGGCTGCGCGCGGTGATGCGCAGCGCGCCGATGGGCATGGCGATCACGCGCGAGCGCCGGCTCGAGCTGGCCAGCCGCCAGCTTGGCGAGCTGCTGCAATGCCCCGAGGCCGAGTTGACCGGTGCCCCGCAGGCGCTGCTGCTGCCGGCCGATCCAGCGGCGGCCCAGGCCTGCATGGCGCGGGCCGAGGCGGCCTTTGCGGCGGGCCGGCCCTTCGCCGAGGAGGTGCAGCTGCAGCGCCGTGGCGGCCAGCGCTTCTGGGCCTCGCTGCAGGGTGCGGCGGTGAACCCGGGCCGGCCGGCCGACGGCGTGATCTGGCTGGTGGCCGACATCTCGGCGCAGCGCCGCCAGCGCGAGGCGCTGTCCTGGTCGGCCACGCACGATCCGCTGACCGACCTGTTCAACCGGCGTGAATTCGAGGCGCGGCTGCAGGCCCATGTCGAGGACCGCCGGCGGCACGAGCCCTCGTCCGCGCTGTTCATCGACCTGGACGGCTTCAAGGCGGTCAACGACAGCGCCGGCCACGCGGCCGGGGACGCGATGCTGCGCGAGGTGGCCGCCCTGCTGACGGGCCGCGCCCGCGAGGGCGACGTGGTGGCGCGGCTGGGCGGCGACGAGTTCGCGCTGCTGCTGCCGGGCTGCGACCATGCCTGCGCGCTGAACGTCGCCGAGCAGATCCGCGCGCGCGTCGCGGCGCTGCGCCTGCATTGGCAAGACCTGACCCTGCAGGTGGGCGCGAGCATCGGCGTGGTGGAGATCGACGCGACGCTGCCCGATGTCGCGTCCATCGTCGCCGCGGCCGATGCGGCCTGCTATGCGGCCAAGCGGGCGGGGCGCAATGCCGTGCGCAGCCATCCGCCGCGCGGCATGGCCATGCATTGACGACGAGGCCGGTGGCTCAGCGGGAATGCGCGGCCAGCCAGCGCTTCAAGGCCCAGCTCCCGCCCACCAGCAGCGCCACGATCAGCCCCAGCAGCAGCCAGCGGCCGGGGCCGGGGTTCTGCAGCGCGTCGACGATGTGGTCGGTGAAGACGGCGATCAGCACGGTGCCGGGCAGCATGCCCAGCAGCGAGCCGAGCAGCATGTCGCGGCGGGTCAGCCGGGTGCTGCCGGCGATCATGTTGACCACCGCGAAGGGCAAGGCCGGCACCAGGCGCAGCGCGATCACCGCGACGAGGCCGCGCTGCTCCATGCTCTGGCTGACCTGGCGCAGCTTCGGCCCGGCCAGCCGCTCCAGCAGCTCCTGGCCCAGGTGGCGGCCCAGCGTCTGGCTGATCTGCGTGGACAGCAGCGCGCCGGCCAGCAGGCAGGCGCTGCCCATCCACGGGCCGAGCGCCAGCTGCGCCACCAGCGTCATCAGGCCCAGCGGGATGGCGACGGTCAGCGCCAGCGTCAGCAGCAGCACCGCGCCCGCGGGGCCGACCGCCTCGCCGATGTCGTGCAGCGCATCGATCAGCCGCTCCGGCGTCACGTAGACGGCCAGCGGCGACCAGCGCCAGGCGGCGCTGAGGGCCAGCAGCAGCAGCAGCACGAGGGCGAGCGCGATCAGGCGCCGGCGCAGGCGCGGGTCGTCGAGCAGGGGCATCGTCAGGACTTTTCGCCGCTGATCATCTGGCGGGCCAGGGTGAACTGCTGGATCGCACGAGCGAGCTCATTGACCCGCGCCGCCTCGAACATCGAACCGTGCAGGCCGCTGACCTGGGTGGTCTGCAGCTGCGGCAGCAGCCGCGCCCAGGTGCGGAAGAACAGGCCGCCCCAGCCGTCCAGGCCGCTGGACTTGACCAGCAGCACCGGCCCGCCGATCGGCTGGTTGCGGTAGCCGCGCAGCGCCATCACCTGCGCCACCAGCGCCGGGTCGCTGAACATGGCGCCCAGCCGCCGGCCGTTCATGCTCAGGTCCTCGACATGCAGCCGATGCACCAGCCAGCCCAAGGCGCGCCAGGAGCTGGTACCGCCCAGCACCGCATCGGGGTGGATGGTGTCCAGCAGCAGCAGGCCTTGCGGCGCCTGGCCGCGCTGCTGCAGCACCCGGGTGGTCTCCATCGCCGCCACGCCGCCGACCGAGAAGCCGGCCAGCCAGCCCGGGGCCAGGCCTTGCGCGGCGATGCAGTCGGCATAGCGCTCGGCCAGCTCGCGCGGCGTGCGGCAGGCCTGCTGCTCGCGCGGCGGCTGCAGCATGTGGACTTCCAGCAGGCCGTGCAGCGCGCGGGCCAGGGTCTGGAAGCGCAGCACGTCCCCATAGCCGGAGGCACACAGGTACAGCGGCGTGGCCGCGCTGCCGGTGCCCAGCGGCAGGATCACGCCAGGCAGCGGCTGCGGCCGGCCCAGCGCCTGGGCCAGTTCCTCGATGGTCGGGTGCTGGCTGATCAGCTGCAGGGAAAGGCTGCGGCCCAGCTTCTCCTCCATCGCGCCGAGGATCTCGAGCGCGGTCAGCGAGTCGCCGCCAAGGTCGAAGAAGTTGTCGCTGCTGCGTACCTCGGGCCGGCCCAGCGCCTGCTGCCAGAGCTGCTGCAGCTGCTGCTCCAGCGCGTTCAGCACCTGGCGCGGCGCGCCGCCGGCGGCCACCAGCGCCTGCGGGGCGGGCAGGGCGCGGGCGTCGATCTTGCCGGTGGCGGTCAGCGGCAGCGCGGGCATGATCGTGGCGCTGGCGGGCAGCATGTAGTCGGGCAGGCGCTCGC
>NZ_LYVQ01000403.1 GCF_001984095.1 Pelomonas sp. KK5 | reverse complement strand
CCACGCAGTCGATGGCGTCCTACAACCGCCGCATGATGGCCGCCTTCAATGAGGGCAGCCTCAAGTGGTACGAGCTGGTGCCCGGCGACTCGCTGCTCGGCAACATCAGCGCCCGCGCGCCGCGCGGCCTGGCCGACGAGGGCTGCACGCTCTACACCGTCTACGCCTACCTGGCGGACCACAAGGCCGCCACGCTGGCCCGCGTGTCCGAGGCCGCGGCGTCCTTCGCCCGCGACAACGGCACGGCCCGCGTGAAGTTCCAGCTCGCCGCCGGCAGCGCCGGCATCGAGGCCGCGACGAACATCGTGATCCAGTCCGCCAGCCGCGAGATGCTGCTGTGGGTGTACGGCGCCGTCACGCTGCTGTGCTTCGTCACCTTCCGCTCGTGGCGCGCGGTACTGGTGGCCCTGCTGCCGCTGATGCTGATCTCGGTGCTGGCCGAGGCGCTGATGGTGCTGCTGGGCATGGGCGTCAAGGTGGCGACGCTGCCTGTGGTGGCGCTGGGCGTGGGCATCGGCGTGGACTACGCGCTCTACATCCTCAGCGTCACGCTGGCCGGGCTGCGCGCGGGCCGCGACCTGCCGGACGCCTACCGGCAGGCGCTGCGCTTCACCGGCAAGGTGGTGATGCTGACCGGGGTGACGCTGGCTGCCGGCGTCGCCACCTGGGCCTTCTCGCCGATCAAGTTCCAGGCCGACATGGGCATCCTCCTGGCCTTCATGTTCGTGGGCAATATGGTCGCGGCCCTGGTGCTGCTGCCGGCGCTCGCTCACTTCCTTCTACCCTCCCCCGTCGAGGACCTGACGCATGACTTCAGCGCATCAACACCTGACCCTGTTCGGTGATCTCTCCGGCCGCGGCGTGCGGCCTTCAGGCGGCCTCGCGCCGCGCACGCCGCTGGTGGTGGCGATCCATGGCGGCACCTACACCTCGGCCTATTTCGACATCCCGGGCTGCTCGCTGTTCGAGCGGGCCGCGGCCAACGGCATCCCGCTGCTGGCGCCGGACCGGCCGGGCTACGCCGGCAGCCCCTCGCTGCCGGCCGCGGAGATGGACATCGGCGGCCAGGCGCGCCACCTGGCTGGCGCCCTGGAAGACGCCTGGCGCCGCCACGGCGCGGGCACGGCGGGCATCGTGCTGATCGGGCATTCGATCGGCGCCGCGATCGCCTGCGAAATCGCCGCTGCCGCGGAGGGCCTCCCGCTGCTCGGCCTGGCGATCTCCGGCGTCGGCCTGCGCACGCCGCCGGAGTTCGGGCCGATGTGGGCACAGCTGCCCGACACGCCGACGGTGGAGATGCCGGCCGCCGTGAAGGACATGGTGATGTTCGGCCCCGAGGGCAGCTTCGACCCGGCCGTCGTGCGCGCCAGCGATGCCGCCGACGCGGCGGCGCCGAAGGTGGAACTGCTGGACATCGTCGGCGGCTGGGAGCACCGCGTGCACGACGTGCTGGGCCGCATCCGCGTGCCGGTGCACTACCGGCAGGCCGAGGTCGACCGGCTCTGGGTCGTCGACACCGGCGAGGTGGCCGGCTTCGCGCTCGCGCTGGCCGGCGCGCCGCGGGTGGACGCCGAGATGATGCGGGGCACCGGCCATTGCATCGATTTCCATCATGTCGGGCGGGCGCTGCAGCTGCAGCAACTCGGCTTCGCCTTGCAGTGCGCGGCTGAACCCCCGGGTTGTGGCCTCAGACCATGATCGGGAACGGCGCCAGCTCGCCCGACACATACGCGCCCAGGAAATCCCTCGACATCCGCACGCCCTCCAGGCACCGCTGCGGTTCCAGCCCGAGCGCTTGCAGCCACATGTGGACCGCCCCGTCGATGTAGCGGTCCGGCCGCGCGACGCCGCGGTGCAGCGCGGCGATGCAGGACTCCAGCAGGCCTCGCAGCATGTCCAGTGCCGCCTCGTCGTCGAGGATGTGGTACTCGCCGCGCTCGCGGCCCTCGGCCAGGTCCTGGATCACCACCTCGGCCAGCAGGCCGGCGCGCAGCCAGCCGCGCGTGCGGATCACGAAGCGGGCCCAGTTCGGGTCGAGCAGTGCGCGGGTCAGCACCACGCGCAGGACCACCGCCGTGCTCTTCCACTTCTCGGTGAACACGGTGCGGAAGCGCTCGCCCTCCAGCAGCGCGAGCCGGGTCAGGTCCTGCCCCAGCGCGGCCAGCACCTCGTCCATCGAGTCGAAGTACTTGTAGAAGGTGCCGCGCGAGAGGCGCGCGCGCTCGACGATGTCTTCCACGCGGGGCAACTCGTCCAGGCGCCCCGCGCAGGCCGCCAGCGCCGCGCTGAGGATGCGGGCACGGGTCTCGCTGCGCTTGCGGTCGGCCGTCTCGGAGCGGTGGTCGCGGCGGGCGTGCAGCTCGTCAGTCAACATAGTCGGTTACCTCGACGCATGGGCGCGCACGCGGGATGCTAGGCAGCGAAGGCGGCCCGCGACAGATGGGAAAACCTGGGCAGCGATGCCGCCCGGTCATCGACAGCAGGATCTGCCGCGGGAGGCCCTGGCGGCGCCCCATTTCGACAGCAAATGCCAAGCGCTTGTGCCTAGAGTCACCGGCATGAGCAATGCATCGATCCAACGCTTCTTCCTGCATCCGCCTGCGCTGGCCGACAGCGACCCGCAGGAATCCCGGGAGTGGCGCGACGCCCTCGCCTCGGTGCTGCAGGCCGCCGGCCCGCAGCGCGTGCGCGAGCTGATGGACATGCTGGCGTCGATGGCCCGCGAGCCGGCCGTGGGCTGGCAGCCGGCTCACGGCACGCCCTAT
>NZ_LYVQ01000402.1 GCF_001984095.1 Pelomonas sp. KK5 | reverse complement strand
GCTCAGCGTCAGCACGAACTGCGTGTACGCCGTGGACGAGGCCAGCGCGCTGGCCGGCACGGCGGTGGCGTCGGCCGGCGGCGTCATCGTGCCGCCGCCGCCGTCGTCGCCACCGCCGCCGAAACAGCCGGCCAGCATCAGCGCCGCGGCGAGCGGGCTCAGGGCATGTGCTCTGTTCTTCATGGCAGGGCCTCCTTACTTGGTGCCGCCGATCGGCGTGGAGAGATACGGGAAGGCGCCCAGCAGCGGCACCACCGCGTTGTCCACCGCGTCGTGCAGCTTGAAGGCGGTGGCGCCCAGCGGCACCGCCGAGGGCTTGCAGGCCGCGCCGAACTTCAGCGCATCGGTGTCGCCGTTGGCCACGCACAGGCCGCCCATCACCGCGACCAGCGAGATGTCGACGATGTCGTCCTTGGGCCGGCGGCCGTTCGGGTAGCCGGCGTTGTCGTTGCCGCCGGCCAGGATGTTGCCGACGATGCCCAGCCGGTTCTGCTGCGCGAAGGGCACGGCGGCGATCGCCGTGTTCAGCCGCAGCTCCTCCGAGGCCACCACGTTGGCCGGCTGGTTGACGCCCTTGATGCCGGTCAGGAAGGTGGTGACCAGGTCGTTGCGCGGGATGTTGGTCGGTGCGGTGCCGGGCAGGTTGAGCACCGTGGAGATCAGCGCCGGCAGCGTCGGGTTGGTCACATAACTGGCGAACTGGGCGTCATCCTTGGGCTTGGACGCATTGAACTTGTCCTTGTCCGGCAGGCCGATCACCACCTCGTTGACCAGGGGCATGCCCAGGCGTGAGACCTGCACCCAGGCGCCGCCGGCCTTGTCGTTGGCCTGGTGGCCGGACTTGGGCGAGGGATCGAGCACGCGGGCCTGGCGCAGGCTGGCCGTGGTCCAGCCGCCGATCACGGTTTCGGTGCCCGCCGTGAGGCAGCTCTTGTGCACTTCCAGCGCCAGCGTGGTGACGTTCTTGTCGGCCAGGTCGTCGTGCCCGGCATTGATCAGGCTCGGGTCGGTGAGCACACTGACCGGCGCGTTCACCAGGTCGAAGATCACGCCCAGGTTCACCGCGAACGGATCCTTGCGCTGGCCCACGAAGACCTTGGCCGGCATGCTGCAGCCGGGGATGTTGACGGTGTAGATGTGCTTGGCCGCGTAGGCCGGGTAGTCGGCGATGGTCTTCACGCCGATGTTGTCCACCGGCTTGTCGAAGGTGGCGCTGCCGCCGGTCGCGTTGGTGACCGAGGCCTTGGTGCCCGAGCGGCGGTCGCCGCGCACCACGTCCACCGTGTAGGTCTCGTTGACGTTCAGCGAGGCGGCCTTCACGTCGCTGACCGTGCCGGACTGGATCAGCGGGATCGCCACGCTCTTGTCGCCGATCGTCAGCGCCGTGCCCTTGAGCGTGTTTTTGAAGCGGAACTGGAAGGTGATGTCTTCCTTGGCGTCCCCGTTGTTGTCCACGTGGATCTCGTACAGCGCGTTCGGGTCCAGCGAGAAGTAGTTCGGCCCGCCGTAGGCGTCCTGCAGCGGCAGGTAGTTGGCGATCAGCGTCACGTAGTCGGTGCGGCCCGACTCGTAGCTCATGAACATGTAGAAGTCGCTGGCGTCCACCTTGGGCGAGGTGGTGATGAAGGGCGCCTCGCGGTGGCTCGAAGCCTGGGCGGCGAAGGCGCAGAGCAGGGACGCAGCGAAGGCGAGCGGGCGTAGCCGCTCCTGGAAGGGCAGTGCATGCATCGGGGTCTCCTCGGGTGGGATGGACGGCTTGTCCACCCGAGCCCTTACGCCGGCCGGCGCGGCCTGGATGTTTCGCCCTTGTGTGCCCCTGATGCGGGGGAGGCCATGCATCCGGCGGGACCGGTGCTGCGTACGCGCGGACGCATGGCAAGGAAATGACCGGGCCGGTGAATCCAATCCGCCCCGGCCTGCGTATCAGTCCACCATGGACACCCAACCGCCCCCGGAGCCGCTCGCCGGCCTGCTCTCGCGCGTCGCGCTCGGCGACCGCGGCGCCTTCGAGGCGCTCTACCGCGCCACCTGCTCCCAGCTGTTCGGCGTCGTGCTGCGCATCAACAGCGACCGCAGCCAGGCCGAGGAGGTGCTGCAGGAGACCTTCGTCAACATCTGGCGCTCGGCCGCGAGCTACCAGGCGCTGCAGGGCCACCCGCTGGCCTGGCTGAGCCGCATCGCCCGCAATCGCGCGATCGACAGCCTGCGCCGCCGCGCCACCGAGCCCGACACCATCAGCCGCTACCAGGGCGGCGACGACGGCGAGGAGCAGGACCTGCTGGCCCGCAGCGCCAGCGACGCGCCCGGCCCGCTGGAACTGCTGGACCGTGCCTCGCGCCGCCACGCGCTGGAGCACTGCATGGGCAGCCTCAGCGGCGAGCAGCGCTCCTGCCTGGCGCTGGCCTACTACCAGGGCTACTCGCACGCCGAACTGGCCGAGCATCTGCGCGAGCCGCTCGGCACGGTGAAGAGCTGGGTGAGGCGCGGCCTGCTGAGCCTGCGCAAGTGCCTGGACCGGGCCGCGGGCCTGCTTGGCGCGGAGACGGCCTGATGGACTACAGCCGACCCGAACGGGCCGAGAAGCTCGCTGCCGAATACGCGCTGGGCACGCTGCGTGGCCCGGCCCGCCGGCGTTTCGAGCGCCTGCTGCCTGCGCATCCGGTGCTGATCGAGGCCGTGCAGCGCTGGGAGCAGCGCCTGCAGGCGCTGGCCACCCAGGTCGAGCCGGTGCCGCCCCCGGCGCGGCTGTGGCCGGCCATCCAGCGGCGCCTGTTCGGCGAGCCCGCGCCGGCCCCGCGCTGG
>NZ_LYVQ01000401.1 GCF_001984095.1 Pelomonas sp. KK5 | reverse complement strand
GGGCAGCGCGAGCAGGCTGCCGGCGGGCCAGTCGCCCAGCGGCTGCGCCGTCATCGCGATCAGGCGCCCGTCGACGATGCCGGCAAGGCCGCGGTAGCGCACCAGCTCGGCCGGCGGGGTCCAGCGCTCGGCCGGCAAGCCACCGGGCCCGGCATGGATCCACCACCAGCTCGGCGCACCGGCGGCCTGGTGCCAGACCTCGGCCACGAACAGGCTGCGGCCGCGGGGGCCGTCGCGGAAGTTGTGCGGGATGAAGAGCACGGCGTCGGCCGGCGCCTCGAACACCAGCTTCGCCTCCGACAGCGGCGTGCCGCGCTTCCACAGGCGGGCCTGGCGCGCGTAGCCGGCGCTGCTGAGCGTGCCGGGGCCGAAGTCGCTGGCGACCAGCAGCGTGTCCGCATCGATCCAGCTCGCGTAGCTGCGGGCCGGGGTGGTGATGGTGAAGCCGCCGTGCGCGGCGTCGACGAAGCGCCCGCTGCGCAGGTCGATCTCGCGCAGCACGGTGCGGTCGCCGCCGTCGGGCGAGAGGTTGACGATGCAGCGCTGGCTGATCGTCACGTCGCAGGCAGGGTTCTTCCACCAGAGCGGGAACTTCCAGCGCACATGCTCCCGCCGCGCCAGCGCATCCAGGTCCAGCACGGTGCGCCAGGGCCGGCCGGGTGCCTTGACCCGCCAGCTGCCGAGCGGGTGGCGGGCGTCGGTGGCGAGGCGATGGACCAGGCCGCCGTCGAGGTAATCCTCTACCTGAGCGGCGCCGCCGTGGGCCAGGAAGCGCTGCTTCTCGGCGGCGAAGCGCGGGTCGCGCAGCAGGGCCTGCTCGCTCTCGGCGTTGCGGGCGCTGATCCAGGCCCGGGTGTCGGCAGCGGCGCTGTTCTCCAGCCACAGGTCGGGCGGCTCGGCGGCGTGGGCCGCCGCGAAGGCCAGGGACAGCAGCAGCGCGGGCAGGGCGCTCCTTGTCATGGCGCGTCGCGCAGCCAGGCGCAGCATTGGGCGAAGGCCGCATCGGCCGTCTCCGCGAAGGACACCGCCTCCAGGAAGCTGTGCGGCGCGCCGGCGTGGCGCTGCAGCGCGGTCGGCACGCCGGCGGCCTGCAGCCTGGCGGCCAGGGCCAGGCTGCTGTCGCGCAGCACGTCGCAGTCGGCCACCACCAGGCAGCAGCGGGGCAGGCCCTGCAGCCGCGCCTTCAGCGGCATCGCGCGCGGGTCGTCGCGGTCACCGCCGGGGCCCAGGTACTCGTTCCAGAAGCCGCGCATCTCGTCGCGCGCCAGCGTGAAGCGGGGGCCGTCGTAGCGGGCGAAGGACTCGGTGGCATCGTCGTCGCTGAAGCAGCCATAGTTCAGCAGCAGGGCGTCGGGGGCCAGGTCTTGCCGGCGCAGGTCCAGGGCCGCCGCCAGCGCAAGGTTGGCGCCGGCGGAGTCGCCGCCCAGCGCGATGCGCGAGGCGTCGATGCCCAGCGCGCCCGCCTGCCCGAGGGCCCAGCGCCAGGCGGCCGTGGCCTGCTCCAGCGCCACCGGAAAGCGCGCCTCCGGGGCCCGCGCATAGTCCACGCCGATCACCACCCGCCCGGCCCGCGCGGCGATCTCGCGCATCAGCCGGTCGTGGCTGTCGATGCTGAAGAAGACCCAGCCGCCGCCGTGCAGATAGACCAGGGCCGGCAGCGGCGCTGCCTCGGCCGGCGGACGATGGAGGCGCAGGCGCAGCGGGCCGTGCGGCGAGTCGATCATCAGCTCGCGGGTCTCGGCCATCGCCGGCCCGCCCTGGGCCAGCGGCGCGCGCACCGCTTCGGTGATCCGGCGCACCTCGTTCAGGCTCACGCTGGCCAGCGGCGGGTGTTGGGCATAGGCGGCGGCCAGGGTCTGGGCGAAGCGGCGCATGTCGGGCCGCAGTTCGTCGTCGGGAGGCAAATGATCGTGCATGGGCCGAGCGTAAGAGCGGCGGGCCGGCGGCGCTGTTCGCTGCGGGTCGGGCACTGTCGCGATCGGGCCGCGCGCAACATCAGGCTTGTCCGGCTTGCCGGCCTCGCCCGAATCTTGCAGGATCGTTGCCATGCTGCACAGCCAAGACCTCGCCCAGGTGCCGCGCCCCGTCTGGACGCTGGCCGACGAATACCCCGCCCGCTTCGTCGACCCGCGCCATTGCCACGACCGCGCCCAGCTGCTCTATGCGGCGCAGGGCGTGATGTCCGTCGTCACCGACGCGGCCAGCTTCGTGATCCCGCCGCAGCGGGCGATCTGGATGCCGGCCGGTGTCTATCACGAGGTCACCTGCCGCAGCGCGGTGTCGGTGCGCACGCTCTATGTGGAGTCCGGTGCAGGCCTGCCGACGGACTGCCGGGTGATCGAGGTCTCCACGCTGCTGCGTGCGCTGATCCTGGAAGCGATGACGCTGCCGCGCGAGTACGACGCCGCCGGCCGTGACGGCCGCATCGTGCAGCTGATCATCGACAGCATCGCCACGCCGGCCAGCGCCAGCCTGGCCGCGCCGATGCCCCGCGACAAGCGCCTGCTGCCGGTCTGCCAGGCCCTGATCGAGGACCCGACCCGCGCCGACTCGATCGACGACTGGGCGGCCCGCGCCTGCATGAGCCGGCGCACCTTCACCCGCAGCTTCCGCGACGAGACCGGCATGAGTCTGGCCGAGTGGCGCCAGCATGTGCGCCTGCTGGAAGCGCTGTCGCGCCTGGCCTGCGGGCAGCAGGTGACGACGATCGCCTTCGACGTCGGCTACGAGAGCCCCAGCGCCTTCACCGCGGCCTTCCAGCGCGCCTTCGGCGTGCCGCCGAGCCGCTACATGGCCCAGCGCAGCTAGCG
>NZ_LYVQ01000400.1 GCF_001984095.1 Pelomonas sp. KK5 | reverse complement strand
AGCCCGCATCGGGCATCAGCCCGCCGGCGAACTCGGCATCGAAGGCGGGCCCGCCGAGGGCGTTGCGCCCGGCATGGCAGGCGCTGCAGTGGCCCAGCCCCTGCACCAGGTAGCGCCCGCGGTTCCACGAGGCGCCCTGGCGCGCGTCGGGCTCAAGTTCGCCGGCGCGGAAGAACAGCGCCCGCCACACCGCCAGCGCCGCCTGCGTGCTGTACGGGAAGCGCAGCTCATGGGCCTCGTTGGCCCGGGCGGCGGGGGGCACGGTCTTCAGGAAGGCATACAGCGCATCCGAGTCCTCGCGGCTCACCCGCGTGAAGCTCGGGTAGGGGAAGGCGGGGTAGAGCAGGTGGCCGTCGCGCGAGCGGCCGTGATGCAGGGCCCGCCAGAATTCGCCGGCCGACCAGGCGCCGAGGCCGGTCGCCGGGTCCGGCGTGAGGTTGGAAGAGACGACGCTGCCGAAAGGCGTCTCGATGCGGCGCCCGCCGGCGAACGGGGCACCGCCGGGGACGCTGTGGCAGCCGGCGCAGTTGCCGGCGCGGGCCAGGTAGGCGCCGCGCTCGACGACGGCTGGTGTCGCGGGCGGCGTCGCGCCGGCATCCAGCGGTGCTTCGCCGCGGACGTTGAGCCAGGCCACCAGGGCAGCGAGGAGCAGGACGGCGCCGAGGGCGCCCGGCAACAGGCGGCGCCTCATGGATTGCTTCCGCAGCGCAGGGGCAGCGGCTCGGCCGAGGCGGGCTGCGGCTTGGTGCCGGTGGGCAGCGTCTGCGCGGACAGCCAGCGCGCCACCCAGGCCGCCTCGTCCGCGCTGAGGCTGCGGGCGACGGTGGCCATGCAGTCGGGCGCCTGGGCCTGGCGCGTGCCGTCGCGCCAGCCGTCCAGCTGGGCCTTCAGGTAGCCCGCGGGCAGCGTCAGCAGGCCCGGCATCGCCGGCTGGCGGCCGGCCATCGCGGCGCCGTGGCAGGCCACGCAGGCGGGGATCCTGCGCTCGGGCGCACCCTTGGACACCAGCTGCTCCGCGGCCTGCCGCTGCGCGTCGCTGAGGCCATGGGCCTGGGCAGGCGGGTAGGGCAGGTCCAGCGCGGCGAAATAGCCGGCGATCTCGCGCAGGTAGTCGTCGGAAAGGTTCCGCAGCAGCCGCTCCATCGCCTCGTTGTGGCGGCGGCCCTGCTGGAAGTTCTTCAGCTGCTGGTAGAGGTAGCCCGCCGGCTTGCCGGCGATGCGGGGGAAATAGACACCGGCGGCGGCGGGGCGACCCTCCTTGCCGTGGCAGACGACACAGGCCTGCATGCGCTGGGCCATCGTGTCGGCCACCTGCGCCCGGGCCGGCGCCGCATGGCTGCCAAGCACGAGCAGCCCGACACCCACCCACCGGAACACCGCGCGCTGCATCTCTGTTTCCCTTCTCCGCCTGAAGCCTTGCCGCCACTGTGCCAGCGACGGCGGTGCAAGCCCAGGTCCAGTTTCCGGCAAAAAAGAGCGGATCAGATGGGTGGCAAGGGGCCATTGCCCAGGGCCCGTCGCCGACAAGTACAGTTGCTCGGAACCGTCATTACCGGCATATCAGTTGAAGCGCTACGAAGCCCTCGCCCATGAGATCGCCGAGTCGATCGCCGCCGGCCAGCTGCGCCCGGGCGAGCGGGTGCCCTCGGTGCGGGAGGCGAGCCGGCGCCGCGGCGTGAGCCCGTCCACCGTCTTCGAGGCCTACTACCTGCTGGAGGCGCGCGGCCTGCTGGTGGCGCGGCCCCGCTCGGGCTACTACGTGAGCGCCGCGCTCGGGCGGCAGCCCGAGCCGGAGCGCTCGCAGCCGGCCGGGCGCGAGCGCAGGGTCGAGATCTCCGGGCTGGTCTTCCAGGTGCTGGGCCATGCCAGGGACCGCAGCCTGGTGCCGCTGGGCTCGGCCTTCCCGAGCCCGGCCCTGTTCCCGCTGCCCAGGCTCGCGCTGGCCTTGGGCAAGGCGATGCGGCGGCTGGACCCGTGGCGCACCGTCGAGGACCTGTCGCCGGGCAGCGCGGCGCTGCGCCGGCAGATCGGCCTGCGCTACCTGGGCATGGGCTGCAGCGTCGACAGCGAGGAACTGGTCATCACCAACGGCGCGATGGAGGCGCTCAACCTGTGCCTGGAGAGCGTGACCCGGCCGGGCGACCTGGTGGCGGTGGAGTCGCCCAGCTTCTACGGCGCGCTGCAGGCGCTGGAGCGGCGCGGGCTGCGCGCGGTGGAGATCGCCACCCATCCGCGCACCGGCATCGACGTGGCGGCGCTGGCGGCCGTGCTGGCCGCGCATCCGGTCAGAGCCTGCTGGCTGATGCCGAACTTCCAGAACCCGCTGGGCAGCCTGATGCCGGACGAGGCCAAGCAGGCGCTGGTGGAACTGCTGGCCCGGCACGAGGTGCCGCTGATCGAGGACGACGTCTACGGCGAGCTGTACTTCGGCGCGCGCAAGCCGCGGCCGGCCAAGGCCTGGGACCGCGCCGGCCTGGTGATGCATTGCAGCTCCTTCTCCAAGACGCTGGCGCCGGGCTACCGGGTCGGCTGGGCCGCTGCCGGCCGCTTCGCCGCGGATGTGGCCCAGCGCAAGTTGATGCACTCGATCGCCGCGCCGCTGCCCTCCCAGGAAGGGCTGAGCGAATACCTGCAGCAGGGCGGCTACGACCGGCACCTGCGCCAGCTGCGGGCGACGCTGGCCGGGCACCGGCACCGCGTGCTGCAGGCGGTGGCCCGGTACTTCCCGGCGGGCACGCGGGCGACCCAGCCGGAGGGCGGCTACTTCGTCTGGCTGGAGCTGCCGCCGCGGGTCGATGCGCTGGAGCTCCACCGGCTGGCCCTGTCGCAGGGCATCAGCCT
>NZ_LYVQ01000399.1 GCF_001984095.1 Pelomonas sp. KK5 | reverse complement strand
GTGGTGGTCTGGCCCGAGGACGACGAGGGCCAGGTCTTGACCATGGCCCATGCCCGCTACGCCGCCGATTCGGGCAGCGCCGCGCTGGCCTCGATCCCGCTGGCGGTGGGCGCCTCGCCGCCGCTGGCGGTGCTGCTGTTCGAGCGCAACACAGGTTTTGTGCCGGCCGAGCTGAAGGGCATGGAGCTGCTGGCCGGCGTGCTGGCGCCGGTGCTGGAGCACAAGCATGCGCGCGACGAGAGCCTGTGGGCCCACGCGAAGCGCAGCGCGCGGCATGCGATGGCGCGGCTGACCGATGCCTCGCATCCCGGCCTGAAGCTCGGCGCCGGCGTGCTGGCGCTGCTGCTGCTCATCGCGGCGCTGGTGCCGGTGGAGGATCGCGTCTCCGCGCCTGCCGTCGTCGAAGGCGCGGTGCAGCGCGCGGCCGTCGCGCCCTTCGACGGCTTCCTGCGCGATGCGCCCGCCCGCGCCGGCGACACCGTCAAGGCCGGCCAGGTGCTGGCCCGCATGGACGACCGCGAACTGCAGCTGGAGAAGGTGCGCTGGGAAACCGAACTGGAGATGGCCGAGCGCAAGGAACGCGAGGCGATGGCCCAGGCGGACCGGGTCAACCAGCGGCTCTCGGCCGCGCAGGCCAACCAGGCGCGGGCCAACCTGGATCTGGTGCTGTCCAAGCTCGCGCGCGTGGCGCTGACGGCGCCGTTCGACGCGGTGGTGGTCAAGGGCGACCTCTCGCAGCAGCTGGGCGCGCCGATGGAGATGGGCAAGACGCTGTTCGAGCTGGCGCCGCTGGCGAGCTGGCGGGTGATGCTGAAGGTGGACGAGCGCGACATCGCCCGCGTGCAGCCCGGCCAGGAGGGCGAGCTGGTGCTGACCGGCGCGCCGGGCCAGCGCTGGCACTTCACGCTGAAGTCGGTCACGCCGGTCTCGGTGGTGGAGGAGGGGCGCAACTACTTCCGCGCCGAGGCCGCGCTGTCCGACCCCGGCAGCGGCGTGCAGCTGAAGCCGAACATGGAGGGCGTGGCCAAGGTCGTCGCCGGCAGGCGCAGCCTGCTGTGGGTCTGGACGCATCGCTTCACCGACTGGGTGAGTTTGGCCTTCTGGCAATGGACACCGTAGCCTCGCCTCAACGCCCGCTCGGCGACGCGCTGTTCTCCGCGAACTGGTACCGCGTCGCCACGCTGAAGCCGCGGCTGCGCGGGCATGTGCGCATCCACCGGCACGTGTATCGCGGCGAGATCTGGTATGTCGTCGAGGACCGGGTCTCCGGCAAGTACCACCGCTTCAATCCGGGCAGCTACCGCGTGATCGGCCTGCTCGACGGCCGCCGCACGCTGCAGCAGGTGTGGGAGCGGCTCAGCGCCGCGATGGACGAGCACACGCCCAGCCAGGACGAGCTGGTGCAGCTGTTCGGCCAGCTCTATGCGGCCGACCTGATCCAGTGCGACGTCACGCCCGATGTGGCCGAGCTGTTCGAGCGCGGCGGCAGGCAGCGCAAGGCCAAGTGGCTGCAGCGCTTCGCCAACCCGGTCTCGCTGCGCTTCCCGCTGTGGGACCCGGATGCCTGGTTGGGGCGCGTGATCGCCGCCGCCGGCCCGCTGGCGCGGCTGCCCGGGCTGCTGCTGTGGCTGGCCGTCGTGCTGCCGGCGCTGCTGCTGGCCCCCAGCCACTGGCGCGAGCTGACCGGCAATATCAACGAGCGCCTGCTGGCGGTGGACAACCTCTTGCTGCTGGCCCTGCTGTTCCCGCTGCTGAAGGCGGCCCACGAGATCGGCCACGGGCTTGCCGCCAAACGCTTCGGCGGCGAGGTGCACGAGATGGGCCTGATGCTGCTGGTCTTCTTTCCGGTGCCCTATGTGGACGCCAGCAGCGCCAGCAGTTTTTCCAGCCGCTGGCCGCGCATGCTGGTGGGCGCGGCGGGCATGCTGACCGAGCTGTTCATCGCCGCGCTGGCCTTCTACCTGTGGCTGGCGCTGGAGCCGGGCTTCGCGCGTTCGCTGGCCTTCAACGTGATCGTGCTGGCGAGCCTGACCACGCTGATGTTCAACGCCAACCCGCTGCTGCGCTACGACGGCTACTACATCTTCGCGGACGCGATCGAGAGCCCCAACCTTGGCCAGCGCGCCACCGACTACTGGGGCTGGCTGCTGCGCTTTCACGTCTTCGGCCAGCACCAGGCCGAGCGGCCGCCCAGCACGCCCGGCGAGCGGCGCTGGTTCATCGCCTACGCGCCGGCGGCGCTGGCCTACCGCCTCTTCGTGCTGTTCAGCATCGCGGTGTTCATCGCCAGCCGCTACTTCTTCCTCGGCGTGCTGATCGCGGCCTGGGGCATCGTCGCGAGCCTCCTGATCCCGTGGTTCAAGGGCCTGCGGCGGCTGGCCGGGGACCCGGCGCTGGAGCCGCAGTCGCAGCGGGTGCGGCGGGTGCTGTGGATCGCGGGGTCAGGTCTTGCGCTTCTCCTCTTCGTCGTGCCGCTACCGCACCACACGATGGCCACCGGCGTGGTCTGGCCCAGCGACAACGCGGTGCTGCGGGCGCAGGGGGCCGGCTTCGTCTCGAAGCTGCTGCTGCGGCCGGGCGAGGCAGTGAAGCCGGGGCAGACGGTGGCGGAGCTGGTCGATCCGGGACTGGACGCGCGGGTCGGCGAGCAGCGCGGGCGCGTGCAGCTGGCGCAGGCGAAGTACGACGCGGCCTTCGGCGTGTCTCCATCGCGCGCGGCGCTGATGGCCGACGAGGTGCGCCGCGAGCGGGCCGCGCTGGCGACGCTGGAGGACGAGGCGGCCAAGCTGGTCGTGCGCGCCGAGGTGGCCGGCACGCTGCTGCTGCAGCGGCCCGACGACCTGGCGGGCCGCTACGTGAAGCGCGGCGAGGTCGTCGGC
>NZ_LYVQ01000398.1 GCF_001984095.1 Pelomonas sp. KK5 | reverse complement strand
CGGTGGTGGAGCTGCTGGCCCGCTGCCCGCAGGACAGCGAGGAGCTGCCGGCCTGGCGCGAGGATCTGCTGGCCCTGGGCGCCTGCATCGACGCGCTGGGCCTGTGGCAGCCGCTGCTGTCGCGCCATGGCGGGGTGCTGCGCCTGGCGGCCGAGGGGGTGGCGCAGCGCCTGCCCTGGGCCTATCTGCATGAGCTGCTGGCCGCGCAGGAGCCGGTGTTCCCGATCTATGCCTGGCTGTTCCTGATGCGCACGCCGCTGGACGCGCCGATCCACATCCGCCGCATCGGCATGTCGCAGCGCACGGCCTCCAGCGACGGCCTCGACACGCTGCTGCAGCTGCCCGCGCCGCCGGCGGCCTTCGGCCTCGCGCCGCCGGACATCGGCGACCGCCTGTCGCTCGGCGCCCTGCTGCTGGCCTTCGTCGGCGCGCCGCGCGAGCTGCTGCCGCGCCCCGACCGCTCGACCCAGGACCAGCGCGCGCTGCTGGACCTGGTGATCTTCGCGGCCGCCGTGGTGGCGCAGACGGCGGACCGCCATGTGGGCCTCGGCGGCTTCCTGGACGGCCCCTCCACGGCCCAGCAGGACGAGACGCTCGACGCCATCGGCCACCGCGGCCTGCTGTGGCTCGCCGAGCAATTGCCTGCCACCGGCTTCGCCCGCGCGCTTGAGGACGAGATCCCGCGCGCCGCACAGATCCGCTACGTCCCAAAAGCGATGCCCTCGACTCCGTCCACGGGATTCGAGGGCGAGACAGGAGCACCCTCATGATGACGATGGACAGCCTCAAGAAGTGGCTCGGCAACTGGCGTTCGGGTCCGGCCGAGCAGGATATCGGCAAGGTCAACACCGCGCTGCTGCCGCTGCTCGCGCTGGCGATGACGGGCGCGCTGATCGTCGGGCTCAATGCCAACAAGGTCGGCGGCGTGCTGCTGTGGTGCGCCGCCTGCCTGGCGGCCGGCGCCACGCTGGGCTTCCTGTTCGGCATCCCGCGCAGCCTGGCGCCAGCGGGCAAGGGCGAAGACAAGGACGGCAAGGACTCGCTGGGCCGGCCCAACACCAATCTCGAGGAAGTCTCCGACTGGCTGACCAAGATCCTGGTCGGCCTCAGCCTGGTCAACTACGAGAAGATCGAGGCCCGCGTCGACACGATCTGCCGCAGCGCCGCCGCCACGCTGGCCGACCCGCCGGCGCCCGCCCAGGTCTCGATGGCATCGGCCATCGTCATCGGCTTCACGATCATCGGCTTCCTCTGCGGCTACCTGTACACGCGGCTGTTCCTGCAGGGCGCCTTCGTGCGCTCCTTCGTCAATGCCTACGGGCGCACCGTCAGCGAGGCGATGCAGGGCCGCGAGCCGGAACCGACGCCGGCCAGCGGCGAGCCGCTGCAGCCCTCTCCTTCGGACCGCCAGGCCGCCGAACGCGTGCGCCAGGCGGCGCCGGCCGGCAAGCCCGACGAGGTGCTGGCCCCGGTGCGCGCACTGGCGGCGGAGTACGAGACGATCCGCCGCGCGATGCCGGACTTCAGCGCCGAACGCACGCGCCGGATGACCGAGGTGGCCACCCGCATGCGGGCCGTCAGCCTGGCCGCCCAGCCCTACCTCGCCCAGCTGGCGCAGAGCCATCTGCCGGGCGAACGGCTCGCCGCGGTCGTGATCCTGCAGATGGCCTTCGACCCGGCGTGGATCGACTGGCTGGCCGCGCGCCTGAACGAGGAACGCGCCTTCATCGGCTACCAGGCCGCCAGCGTGCTGCTGGCCCGCGTGCGGGTGGTGGGGCCGGCCGAGGGCCAGCGCATCCATGCGGCGGTCGCCGCCGCCAAGGCCAGGATCACGCAGCCGGAAGGCGCCCGCGACGCGCTGATCGAGAACATCCTGAAGGAGGCGCCCGCGCCCTGACCGTCATCGCCTGCGGCAGATTCTGTTTTACAACGATATTTTATTGTTTTACGATAACGAAAGAGTCCAGATCCCCAGGCAAGACATGACCCCGTCACCCACCGTTCCCGGCAGCCAGGCGCGCATCCGCCGCACCGCTGCGCTGATCCGAGGCCTGTGCGTGCTGGGCGCTGCCACGCTGCTGCTGCTGCCGCCCTGGTTCTGGAACGATGCCGAGTGGGTGGCCCGCGCAGCGCGCCGGCAATGGTTCGACGCCAACCTGAGCCTGATGCAGCTGGATGCGGGCAGCCGGCTGGCCGGCCTGGCGGCCTCGATGCTGCAGTGCGTCGCCGGCCTGTGGGCCCTGTGGGAGATCTGGCGGCTGTTCGGCTGCTTTGCCGCCGGCGAGGTGCTGGCGCCGCAGCCCGCACGCCATGTACGCCGGCTGGGCTGGTCGCTGATCGCCCTGGCCGTGACGATGCCGCTGAGCGACACGCTGGCGGTGCTGGCCCTCACCTGGGGCAACCCGCCGGGCCACCGGCAGCTGATGCTGGCGGTGTCCGGCGAGCACTATGCGGCCCTGCTGTTCGGCCTGGTGCTGATGGCGCTGGGCTCGGTGCTGGCCGAGGCGGCGCGCATCGCGCGCGAGCACAGCGAGTTCGTCTGAGATGCCCATCGTCGTCACCCTCGACGTGATGCTCGCGAAACGCAAGATGAAGTCGCGCGAACTGGCCGAGCGCATCGGCATCACCGAGGCCAATCTCTCGCTGCTGAAGTCGGGCAAGGTGCGCGGCATCCGCTTCGACACGCTGGCCCGCATCTGCCGCGAGCTCGACTGCCAGCCCGCCGAACTGCTCAGTTACGTGGACGGACCGGAGAGCGACGAGGATCCGGAATGAGGCGCCGCTGGGCGCTGCTGCTGCCGCTGGCCCTGTTGCATCTGGGCGCCGGCCTGTGGCTCGCCGCCACGCCGCCGCCGCGAAAGGGCGAGGCGCGGCTCATGACGATGCGGCTGCTGCCCGAACGGCCACGCC
>NZ_LYVQ01000397.1 GCF_001984095.1 Pelomonas sp. KK5 | reverse complement strand
GGGTGCTCGTAGCTCAGCGCCGCGGTGACGCCGAAGCCGAGATGCCGGGTCACGCCCGCCATAAGCGGCACCAGGGCCAGCGGGTCGTTCAATGGCGCCTGCACGCCGTGGCGCAGCGCCGCGTCGGCCGCGCCCTGGTAGACGTCGTAGACGCCCAGCACGTCGGCGAGGAAGACGCCGTCGAAGCGGCCACGCTCGAGCAGCCGTGCCAGGTCTTGCCAGTAGGCGGCGTCGGTGTAGCGGTGCGATTCGTCGCGCGGATGCGTCCAGAGACCCGGGGACTGATGCCCCACGGTGTTCATCGTGAACGCATTGAAGCGGATGAGGCGCGTCATTGCAGGAAGTCCGGCCGCGCATAGCCCGGGAAGTTCTTCTCCAGCACCGCCTTGAAGGCAGGGGCGTGGAAGGCGGCGGCGATGTCGCGGCTCCACGGCGCTTCCTTGTCCGCGCCCTTCACCGCCACCACCAGCATGTAGTGCGCCGGGGTCTTCTCCAGCACCAGCGCGTCGGTCAGCTTCAGGCCCGAGGAGATCGCGAAGTTGCCGTTGACGATCGCGTAGTCGGCGTCGTCCAGCGTGCGCGGCAGCTGGGCGGCTTCCAGCGGCTGCAGCTTGAGGTTCAGCGGGTTCGTCGCCACGTCCTTCTCGGTGACGCGGATCGGGTCGGCGCCGGGCTTCAGCGTGATCAGCTTCAGGTCCGCCAGCAGGGCCAGGCCGTGGGCCAGGTTGGCCGGGTCGTTGGCCAGCGTGATGCGGTCGCCGGGTTTCGCCTCGGCGATGCTGCGGCGCTTCTTCGAGTAGATGCCGAAGGGCGCCATCGGGCCCTGCACGATCTCCACCAGGTCCAGCTTGCGGTCCTCGCGGAAGCGGTTCAGGTAGATCGTGTGCTGGAAGAAGTTGGCGTCCAGCGCGCCCTGCGCCAGCGCGAGGTTGGGCTGCACGTAGTCGTTGAACTCGACCAGCTTGACCTTGTAGCCCTTCTGCTCCAGCAGCGGCTTGATGCCCAGGCGCAGCACCTCGATGTTGGAGCCGGCGGTGGCGCCGATGACGAGTTCCTTCTTGGTCTCGGCGGCGAAGGCGGTCGTGGCGACCAGGGCGAGCGCGAGCAGGGAACGGCGGACGAGTTTCATGTCAGTGGACTTTTGGAGTTAGCGTTTGTCGAGCCGGCGGGCGGCGGTGTTGCCGATGAACTGGATCAGCTGGACGAGGGCGATCAGGATCGCGACGGTCAGCACCATCACGTCGGTCTGGAAGCGGTAGTAGCCGTAGCGGATGGCGAGGTCGCCGATGCCGCCGCCGCCCACCACGCCGGCCACCGCCGAGTAGGAGAGGAAGCTGATCGCCAGCACGGTGAGCGCGCCCGCCAGCCCGGCGCGGGCCTCGCGCAGCAGCACGCGGGTGACGATCTGGAACTCGCTGGCGCCCATCGCCTGGGCCGCCTCGACGACGCCGCGCGGCACGTCGCGCAGGCACTGCTCGACCAGCCGCGCGAAGTACGGGATCGCCGCGAAGGACAGCGGCACTGCGGCGGCCAGCGGGCCGATCGAGCTGCCGGTCAGCACCCGCGTGAAGGGCACCAGCGCTACCAGCAGGATGATGAAGGGGAAGCTGCGCACGGTGTTCACCAGCCAGTTCAGCAGGCCCGCGACCGGGCCCGGCCGCAGGCGGAACAGCAGCACCCCCAGCGGGCCGCCGAAGGCCAGCGCCGCGGCCAGGCCAACGCCCAGCATCAGCGCGGTCTGCCCGATCGCCAGCGCCAGGTCGGGCAGCAGCTCGATGATGTGCTCAGGCATAGGCCACCTCGCGTGCCAGCACGGTGCTGGCCTGCGCCGCCTCGCCCACGGCGAACTGCTCGACGATGCGGCCGTCCTCCACCACCGCCGCCTGCCGGCACAGCGCCTGCACGACGGACAGCTCGTGCGTGACGATCACCAGCGTCACACCCAGCCGCGCGTTGATGTCGGCCAGCGTGGCCAGCAGCTCGCGCGTGGTCTCGGCATCGAGCGCCGAGGTGGGCTCGTCGCACAGCAGCACGGCCGGCCGCGGGGCCAGCGCGCGGGCGATCGCCACGCGCTGCTTCTGGCCGCCGCTGAGCTGCGCCGGGTAGCTGGCCGCCTTGTCCTGCAGGCCCACCAGGGCCAGGCATTCATCCACCCGCGCGGAAACCTCGGCCTTCGACGCGCGGCCGTCCAGGCGCAGCGGGAAGGCGACGTTCTGCGCCACGGTGGCGTTCTGCAGCAGGTTGAACTGCTGGAAGATCATGCCGATCTGCCGGCGCGCCGCGCGCAGCCCGGCCGGGCTCAGCTGCGTCAGCTCCTGGCCGGCGACGAACACGCGGCCGGCATCGGGCCGCTCCAGCAGGTTGACCAGGTGCAGCAGCGTGGACTTGCCGGCGCCGCTGCGACCGATCAGGCCGAGGATCTCGCCCGCGCGCACCTGCAGGCTCACGTCGCGCACCGCCTGGAAGCTGCCGAAGGACTTGGACACGCCATCCAGCCGGATCAGCGGATGGGCAAGGGAAGTGACGCTCATGTTCAGGAATACGAAGTCGCTTCGGGGATGCGGCCCTCGAGCCGGAAGCGGCCGAGGTCGCGCAGCTTGTAGTCGACCGGGTCGTGCAGCGTGTGCACGCGGGCGTTGCGCCAGAAGCGGTCCAGGCCGAAGCGCGCCGCGGTGCTGCGCGCGCCGGTCAGCTCGAACAGCTGGGTGCTGACCTCCAGGCCCGCGCGGTGCGCCAGCACCTTGGCCTCGGCGCCGGCCACGGCCACGTCTCCGCGCTCTTCCGCCGTCAGCGCCTCGCCGCGGGCCAGCGCCGCTTCGAGCTTCTGCACCGCCGCGTCGACGACCGCCTGCGCGGCCCGTACGTACAGCCACAGGTCGCCGTAGCGCTGCTGCACGTAGGGGTCGTCGGCGGCGCGCTGCACGCCGGAGGCGGACCAGGGGCGGGCGTGGGT
>NZ_LYVQ01000396.1 GCF_001984095.1 Pelomonas sp. KK5 | reverse complement strand
CCCTTCGGCGCGCATCTGCGCCACTGGCGTCTGCAGCGCCGCCTGAGCCAGCTGGACCTGGCCGAGGAGGCCGGCATCTCGACCCGGCACCTCAGCTATGTGGAGACCGGCCGTGCCGCGCCCAGCCGCGAGATGGTGCTGCGCCTGGCCGAGCGCCTGGAGGTGCCGCTGCGCGAGCGCAATGCGCTGCTGGTGGCGGCCGGCTTCGCGCCGATGTACCGGCAGAGCCCGCTCGACGATCCGGCGATGGCGGCGGCGCGCAGCGCGGTCGAGCGGGTGCTGAAGGGGCACGAGCCCTATCCCGCGCTGGCCATCGACCGGCACTGGAACCTGGTGGCACACAACGCCTCGGTGGCGGCGCTGATGGAGGGCGCCAGCCTGGAGCTTCTGCAGCCGCCCGTCAACGTGCTGCGCTTGAGCCTGCACCCGGACGGACTCGCCGCGCGCATCGCCAACTACGCGCAGTGGCGCGCCCATCTGCTCGAACGCCTGCAGCAGCAGATCGCGGCGACCGGAGACGAGGTGCTGCGCGCGCTGCATGAGGAACTCGCGGCCTTCCCGGCGCCGCAGGTCAGCCACGACCAGGCTGCCGTGGACCTGGCGCTGTCCAGCGTGGCCGTGCCCTTCCAGCTGCTCACGCCGCAGGGCGTGCTCAGCTTCATCAGCACCACGACGATCTTCGGCACGCCGGTGGACGTGACGCTGCAGGAGCTGGCAGTGGAGTCCTTCTTCCCGGCCGACGAGCGGACGGCGGCGGCGTTGCGATTCCTTGAACGATGAGTTCAAGCTTGCCTAGTATTAACCCTTGGGGTCAGGTCCTAAAGTTCAGCCCATGGACAGAGCGAGTGCGAAGTCCAAAGCAACCGAAAGGATCTGATCATGAAGACCGTTCTGACCATTGCCGCTGCCCTGATCTCCACCGCCACCCTGCTCGGCGCTTCGTCGGCGCAGGCAAGTACGCAAGGCTATGACCAGTACCGCCGCGCGGTGCTGGGCGATACGACCGTCTCGGCGCCGGCCGTCGCGACGCAGGCCCAACTGGTGCCCGGTTCCTACGCCCAGTACCTGATCCACAACGGCGCCGTGAAGGGCGATGCGCTGTCGGCCGCCGCGCAGATCGGCGAGCGGCCGGTGGTGGCGAGTGTCGACGTGCAGGCCCGCAAGCCCGTGCTGAGCGCCAAGCAAAGCTACGAAAAGTCGATCGGCAACGACCTGGCCTGGGCCGGCGCCGGCGACCGGATCGCCGTCGGCGAGTAAGTAAGCCGTCCTCAGCCGAGAGTCTTCGCATCCGCCACGCCCCGGCCGTCCGCAAACGGGACGGCATGGGGCAGCAACGCTTCCTCGGTCCTGCGGAACAGCTCGACCACCCAGTCCACGAAGACCTTCAGCCGGGCGCCGTGCCTGCGGTTGGAGGGGTAGACGATGTGCACCGGCAGCGGCGGGACGGTCCACTCGGGCAGCACCCGCAGCAGCCGCCCCGACCGCAGGTAGCTCGCGGCCGCCACCGTGGTGGTCCGCACGACGCCCAGGCCGTTGAGCCCGGCCAGGATGTTGGACGTCGAGTCGTTGATGGCCAGCACGTGCTTGGGCCTGAACTCGGTCATCACGCCGTCGCGCATCAGCCGCCAGGGACTGGTCCTGCCGGTGCGATGGGAGAAGTAGTTCACCACCCGGTGGTTCTGCTCGAGGTCTTCGGGATCCGTCGGCAGGCCATAGTCGTGGGCGTACTCGGGCGACACCGCCACCACCATGCTGAGCCGGCCGAGATTGCGCGCGATGACGGACTGGTCCGTCAGTTCGCCGCCGCGGATGACGCAGTCGACGTTGTCGCCGATCAGGTCCACCGGCCGATCGGACACACCCAGGTCGATGACGATGTCCGGATACCTGCGATGGAATTCGGCCAGCGCCGGGATGATCAGGAAATGCCCGACCGTCGCGCCCACGTCGACGCGGAGCCGGCCCTTGGGGGCGGCCTTGACGTCGTCGAGGATGCTGCCCTCCATCTCCTCGATGTCCGCGAGGATCTGCACCGCCCGCTCGTAGTAGGCCGTGCCGGCTTCCGTCATCGTCATGCGGCGCGTCGTGCGGTTCAGCAGCGGCGTGCGCACCTCGGCTTCGAGCATCTGCACCAGACGCGTCAGCGAGGCCTTGGCAATGCCCATCGATTCCGCGGCCCGGCTGAAATTGCCCGCCTTCACGACGCGCACGAACGCGTCCATCGCTCCCAGCTTGTCCATGTGTGCTGCCGCCCGTCAGTTGCTGTGTCCGGCGGCACTTTACCCGGGGGACCGGGCGTCCGACGCTACAGTCGGCCGACATGAGCGCACACCCCAACGCCCGCGGCGAGCGTCTCGCCGGACATGCCCTCGTCGAAGCCCTGATCGAGCAAGGCGTCACCGATGCCTTCGGCGTGCCGGGCGAGAGCTACCTCGCCGTCCTCGACGGCTTCCACGAGCACCGCGAGCGCATCCGCTTCATCGCCTGCCGCCAGGAGGGCGGGGCGGCCTTCATGGCCGAGGCGCAGGGCAAGCTCACCGGCCGGCCGGGTGTCTGCTTCGTCACCCGCGGCCCCGGCGCGACGAACGCCAGCATCGGCCTGCACACCGCCTTCCAGGATTCGACACCGATGGTGCTGTTCATCGGCCAGGTGGCCTCGGACCAGCGCGATCGCGAGGCCTTCCAGGAAGTCGACTACCGGCAGATGTTCGGGCCCGGCACGCTGGGCTTCGCCAAGTGGGTGGGCGAGGTGCAGGATGCGGACCGGCTTCCCGAGTACGTCTCGCGTGCCTTCCACACGGCGCTGCAGGGCCGGCCCGGCCCGGTGGTGCTGGTGCTGCCGGAGGACATGCTGACGACCGCGATCGCGGCCCCCGTGCTGCCCCGCGCCGAGCCCGCGCAGGCCTGGCCGGCGCCGGCTGCACTGGCGCAGTTGCACGAGCGGCTGGCCGCGGCCCGCAGGC
>NZ_LYVQ01000395.1 GCF_001984095.1 Pelomonas sp. KK5 | reverse complement strand
CCGATATAGGCGCGGCGCGCGCGGCGGTCCAGCAGCAGCGAGCCGACGCGGGCCTGGTCCGTCAGGTCGAGCCGGCGGCGCACCAGCGCGCGCAGCCGCGCCTCAACCTCGGCCAGGTCGAAGGGCTTGCCGAGGTAGTCGTCGGCGCCGGCGTCGAGGCCGGCGATGCGCTCTTCGGTGCGGTTGCGCGCGGTCAGCACCAGCACCGGCGTGCGGTCCCCGCGGGCGCGGGCATCGCGCAGCGCGCGCAGGCCGCTGCCGTCGGGCAGGCTCAGGTCCAGCAGCACGGCGTCGAACTCCTGCACGCGCCAGAAATGGTCGGCCTGCGCCAGCGTGGACGCCACGTCCACATGGTGGTTCGCCTCGGTGAGGCTGCGGCGCATCGTCTGGCTCAGCAGCGGGTCGTCTTCGACAACAAGGATTCGCATGGGCGCGAACTTACCGCATTTCAGCTGACTTGAAGCCAGCGCCGGGAAAAGGAAATCCGGGTGCGCGGCTACTGCTCATCCACCGCGCCCCGGAGACCTACCGCGGCGGTACTGCTGCTTGCCGCGGTGAAGCCAATGTCCCATGGCCGCACGGAAACATAACTCCCAAGTTGTAGGGAGTCAGCAACCGGATCCGTTCAGGACTTCACGATCAGCAGGCCCTTCAGGTACTCGCCCTCGGGGAAGCAGATCGTCTGCGGATGGTCGGGCGTGGCGCCGACTCGCTCGACGATCGCGCCGTCGACGCCGGCGTCCAGCCCCGCGCCGGCCACGATCTTGTGGAACAGGTCGGGGCTGATGCCGCCCGAGCAGGAGAAGGTGAACAGCAGGCCGCCCGGCTTCAGCAGCATCAGGCCCAGGCGGTTGATGTCCTTGTAGGCGCGCGCGGCCCGCTCGGCATGGGCCGCGGTGGGCGCGAACTTGGGCGGGTCGAGGACGATGGCGTCGAACTGGCGGCCTTCCTTGAGGAACTGACGCAACGTCGCGTTGACGTCGGCATCGAGCGTGCGGTGGCGCGACGCATCGAAGCCGTTCAGCTGAACGTGGGCGTCAGCACGGGCCAGGGCCGGCGCGGACGAGTCCACGCTGATCACCTCCTCGGCCCCGCCGGCCAGCGCCGCCACCGAGAAGCCGCCCGTGTAGCTGAAGCAGTTGAGCACCGTCCTGCAGCCGTAGTGGCGCACCGCATCGGCAAAGCGCTTGCGGTTGTCGCGCTGGTCCAGGTAGTAGCCGGTCTTGTGGCCCTCGGCCACGTCCATCGACAGGCGCCAGGCGTGCTCGCGGATCGTCAGCTCGGTCGCGCCGCTGCCGGCCAGCCAGCCGGTGCTCTCGGGCAGGCCCTCGAGGCCGCGCACGCTGGCGTCGGAGCGCTCGTACAGGCGCGCGAGGCCGGTCTGCGCCAGCAGCGCGGCCACGATGTCCTTCTTCCAGCGCTCCACGCCCGCGGTGCCGAACTGCGCGACCAGCGTGTCGGCATAGCGGTCGACGATCAGGCCCGGCAGGCCGTCGGCCTCGCCGTGGATCAGGCGCACGCCGTCGGAAGCGATCGGCAGCCGTGCGCGCAGCGCCAGCGCGGCGGCGATGCGCTGGCCGAAGAAGGCCGCATCGATGCGCTGGCCCTCGTCGAAGCTCCAGATGCGCACGCGGATCTGCGACTTGGGGCTGAAGGCGCCCCAGCCGAGGAAGCTGCCGTCGGCCGCAACCACGCGCACCGTCTCGCCCGTATCGGCGCCGCCCTTGGCGATCGAGCCCTCGAAGACCCAGGGATGGCGGCGCTGCAGCGAGCGCTCCTTGCCGGCGCGGAGGGTGATGCTCTTCATGGCCGGTCTCCTTCAGCGATCGAGGGTGCCGAAGGCGTAGCCCAGCGACAGGTTCAACATCGGCGAGGACTGCCCCGAGCTGCGCAGCGTGTGCCACTCGCCGATCCCGGCGCGCAGGCGCAGGCGCTCGGTGGCCTCGTACTGCGCCCAGGCCTCCACCTGGCCGATCGCACCGCCATTGACGACCACGCCGCCGCCGCCGCCCGCGCCCACCAGGCCTTCGACGCCGAAGCGCAGCTTGCCGTTCAGGTAGGGCGAGGTCTGCCAGCCCAGGCCGAAGAGGCCGAAGGAGTAGGCGCCGGCATCGCCGACGGCCGCACTGCCCGCCTGCGCGGCGCCATACAGATGGGTGCCGAGCTCGCGCGACATCGTGATCGCCAGCTCGCTGATCGGGCCGGTATGGCCGTCCTTGTAATGCACGCGCGACAGGTGCTGCACGCTGGCGCCCACCGTCAGCGCGCGCACCGTGCCTTCACCATGGTCGCTGTAGTCGAAGGCCGAGACCATGCGGTCCAGCGGCAGGCCCACGCCCAGCCGCAGGAAGGGCGCCGAGAACTGGCCCGAGAAGGAGCGCGCGTAGCCGGCATCGAGATGCAGGCTGGCGCCGGCCCAGGGCGAGACCCAGCGCAGGCTGGGGCCGGCGTGCCAGAGCCAGCCGTTGCCGGTGTTGACGCCGCCGCCGCCGCCCAGGCCGGCGCCGATCTCGGCGCCGACGCGCAGGCCGGTATTGCCCAGCGCCCAGTCCTGGCCGGCCTTGACCAGCAGCTCCATATAGCCGTCCGAGCCGCCCTGCGCGGCGCCGGCCGCCTCCAGCGCCCACCAGCTGCCGTCGGCGATGTACTGGCGCAGGTCGGCGCCGGCCGTGCCCATGCGGCCGCGGCTCGGATTGCCGCCGCGGTCGAAGGTGCGGCTGTCGGGCTTGTACATGCCGCCGAAGACCACCACCTCGTCGAAGCCCAGGCCGGTGCGCCCGCTGCTGGCGCCGCGCTGGCCGGCGTCGCGCGGCGAGAAGCTGCTGAAGTTGCCGGCGTGGCCGATCACGAAGCCGAGGCTGCTGCCCTTGACATTGCCGCTGGGGAAACGGACCTGCGACCAGCTGACGCCGCTGTACCAGCCGTGGTCGAACTCGTTGCGCAGCGAGATCTCGGGCCGCAGCATCAGGCCGCCGCCGAAGCGCAGCACATCCGAGCTGAGCCCGCCACCGGCGGTGACGGAC
>NZ_LYVQ01000394.1 GCF_001984095.1 Pelomonas sp. KK5 | reverse complement strand
CATCGTGCGCCTGCCGCTGCTGGCGGATGCCACCCGGCCCGGCACGCCGCCGCGCGGCGAGGGCGAGCTGGAACGGCTGGCCGGCCGCCGGGTGCTGATTGCCGACGACAACGCGGATGCGGCCAACAGCCTGGCCTTGCTGCTGGAGCTGATCGGCTCCGAGGCGACGGTCGTGAACAACGGCCTGGAGGCCGTGGCCAGGTCGCAGCAACTGCTCCCCGAGCTGGTCTTCCTCGACATCGGCATGCCGGGCCTCAACGGCTACGAGGTCTGCGCCAGACTCAAGGCCCTGCCCGGCGTGGGCCAGGCGATGGTCGTCGTCGCGCTCACGGGCTGGGGCCAGGAAAAGGATCGCCTGCGCGGACGGGAGGCCGGCTTCGACGGCCACCTGGTCAAGCCCGTGAGCCCGGAGGCGATCCGCTCGCTGGTGGCAGAACTGAGGCTCTGATCCCGCGGCTGGGCGCTGCCCATGGGCATGAATGGCATGCGCCTTGCCGACGTTGAGCTGCACAACTGCCGAAAGGATCCGCGATGGATAAGACCCCGCTGCTCATGGCCCTCCTCGTTCTGGGGCTCAGCGCCTGCGACAACAAGCCGGCAACCGTTGTCGCCGTCCCGGTCGCCGCTCCGCCCGCATCGGTTCCCGTGCCCGTGCCCGGCCCCCCTGGCCCCCAGGGCGAACCTGGCAAGCCGGGCGACAGCACGGTGGTGGTGGTGCCGGTGGAGCCTCCGTCGAGCCCCGCAAGCAGCAACTGATCCGGCGGTTCGGGCCGGCCCGGATCGCAGGATCACACGGGCGGCAGGATCCGCCTCAGCTCCGAGGGATCCACGGGCTTGCGCAGGTAGTGGTCGAACTGCGAGAAGGCCTCGTCGAGGCTGTCCTGCGGTGAGCCGAAACCGGTGACGGCGATGAGTACCGTTGCGTCGCCATAGGCGGCACGCAGCCTGGCGCACAGATCACGTCCATCCAGCCCCGGCATGTGGATGTCGATCAGCACGCACAGCGGCTCGAAGCTCTCGGCCGCCTCGAGGGCCGCCAGGCCGCTCAACGCGGTGCGCACGACGTAGCCGTCCATCTCCAGGACGGCGGCAAGCGTCTGCGCGGCATCCATGTGGTCGTCAACGACCAACACCCGCGTCTCATCCTGGCGCACGGTGCATCTCCATCAGGACTTCGTGCTGCGACGCCATGCCATCGGCACCTTCGCCTAAGCCTGGTCCAGCACTTCTCGCACCTTCGCCGCGAGAACCGCGAAGGTGAACGGCTTCGTGATCAGCTGGACGCCACGGTCCAGCCGACCCTGGTGAACGATGGCATTGCGAGCATAGCCAGTCGTGAAGAGGACCTTCAGGCCCGGCCTTTTCAGCATCGCCTGAGCCGCCAGCTGGGCACCGGTCGTGCCTCCGGGCAGGATCACGTCGGTGAACAGCAGATCGACACCTTCCTGCTGCTCAAGCTGACGCAGTGCCTCACTGCCATCGGCCGCTTCGATGACCCGATAGCCGAGCTCCCTCAAGGCCTCCACCGACAGTCGCCGCACTTCCTCGTCGTCCTCCACGACCAGGATCGCCTCGAGCTGGCCCTGCGGCGCAGGCTGTTCTGTTGCTGCGCCTGTGCCCGCTTCAGCCTCCGCATGCAATCGAGGCAGATACATCCGCACGGTCGTCCCGACACCCGGTGTGGAATCCAGCTTCATGTGACCGCCCGACTGCTTGACGAAGCCGTAGACCTGGCTCAGGCCCAGGCCGGTGCCGCGGCCCACGGGCTTCGTCGTGAAGTAGGGCTCGACGGCCTTGCTCAGGGTCTCGGCATCCATGCCGGTGCCGGTGTCGGATACGGACACGAGGACGTACTGCCCCGGTGCCACGTCGGGGTTGCGTGCCGCGTAGCGTTCATCCAGGTCGGTATTCGAGGTCTCGATCGTCATCCTCCCACCGCTGGCAAGCGCATCACGGGCATTGACCGCGAGGTTCAGCATTGCGCTCTCCAGTTCGTTGCCGTCGATTTCCACCTGCCAGAGATCCGCCGCGAGCATCGTGTCAAGCACGATGGTCTCGCCCAGCGTCCGATGCAGGATCTCGGTCAGGCTGCCGATCAGCAGATTGGCATTGATCGGCTTGGGATCGAGGGGCTGGCGGCGCGCAAATGCCAGCAGCCGCTGGGTCATCGATGCACCGGTACGCGCGCTGTTCATCGCTGCGCTCGCCGCCCGGACGAGCCGTGCATCGTCGGCTGGCGCGATCCGCCGGATCAGTTCGAGGTTGCCGACGATCACCTGGAGCAGATTGTTGAAGTCGTGGGCGATGCCGCCGGTGAGTTGGCCGATCGCCTCGATCTTCTGCAGTTGCCGCACCGCCATCGCGTGGCTCTCGAGCTCTTCGGTGCGCGCGCGGATCTTCTCCTCCAGCGTGGCATTCAGGTCGCGCAACTGCGCCTCGGCGCGCCGCCTTTCACCGAGCTCCCTGGCCTTGTCGCTGGACAGGCGCGCATTGTCGATCGCGACAGCAGCCTCGGACGCCAGTCCCGCCAGGCCACGTTCCGAGCGCTCGCCGAAGACGCCCACGTCCGAATGCCCGAAGAACAGCCCGCCCAGCACCCCGCCGCCACGCGACACCACCGGCACGGCGAGGTAGCTTCGCACCGGCAGGTGGCCTCTTGGCATGCCATGGTGCGGCGCGCTCTGCCCATAGCGCGGATCCTGGGTGATGTCATCCGATCGCACGATGCCCTCGCCATTGAAGGTGGGCGCGAACACCGAGGTATTGCGCGGCATCGGGAATTCGGCGAACGCATCGCGCGCGACACCGGACAGGGCATACAGCATGTAGCTCTCGCCGGCGTCATCGAGCACGTTGTAGAAGAAGGCTCCGAACTGGGCCTTGGTCAGCTCCACGCCAGCATCGGTCACGATCTGCACCAGCCGATGCAGTTCCGTCTCGCGCGACAGGGCCGCACCTGCCCGATTGAGCACCTCGAGGGCGGCCCGCTCCGCCAGCAAGGCCTCCCGCGCGCGCTCCTGCGGGGTGCGGTCGAGGATGATCTTCACGAAGCCAATGGGCTCCCCGATCTCGGACCGGATCGGCGATACCTCGCCGATGGCCCAGAAC
>NZ_LYVQ01000393.1 GCF_001984095.1 Pelomonas sp. KK5 | reverse complement strand
GTGCTGAAGGGTGCGGGCGGCGAGGCTTTCGCCGAAGCAGCCCGCGCCGCGCTGGCCGGTGCGGCGAAGCAGACGATGCTGACCGACGGCATCGCCGCCGCCTACCGCGCCGGCTGCGAACGCATCGGCGGCGGCGGGGGCGTGCAGGCCCTGCTGACCCCCGAGCCGGCCGAGCGCGATGCACTGCCCGGCCTGTTCCGCGTGAGCGCCCGCCAATGGCTCGGGCAGCATGCGCTGGCCGAGGAGGTCTTCGGTCCGCTCGGGCTGGTGGTCATGGCGGACAGCCTCGATGAAATGCGGGAAGTGGCCCGTTCGCTGTCGGGCCAGCTGACCGTCACGATCCACCTGGACGAGGCCGATACCGACGCCGCGCGGCTGCTCCTGCCCATCCTCGAACGCAAGGCGGGCCGCCTGCTGGCCAACGGCTTCCCGACCGGTGTCGAGGTGTGCGACGCGATGGTCCACGGCGGGCCCTATCCCGCCTCGACCAACTTCGGCGCCACCTCGGTCGGCACGATGTCCATCCGCCGCTGGCTGCGCCCGGTCTGCTACCAGAACCTGCCGGCCGCGCTGCTCCCGCAGGATCTGCGCTGATGGGACGACCGGCCCAGCTGCGGGTGCTGCTGGAAACGCAGTTCGGCCAGTTCTGCGCCGGCAACGGGCTCTCGCTGATCGGCACCTGGATGCAGCGCACCGCCTGCAGCTGGCTGGTGTGGGACTGGTCGCACTCGGTGTTCTGGCTGGGCCTGCTGTCGGCCGGCGACCTGCTGCCCAGCATGGTGATCGGCCCCTTCGCCGGCGTGGCCGCCGACCGCTGGGACCGGCTGCGGCAGAACATGCATGCACAGGTCGCCTCGGCCCTGCTGGCCGCGCTGACCGCGCTGCTGCTGGCCATCCAGCAGCTCGGCATGGTCGAGCTGGTGCTGCTGATGACGCTGCAGGGCACGCTCAGCGCGGTGATCCAGCCGGCGCGGCTGGCGATGGTGCAGCAGATGGTGCCGCGCGAGGACATGGGCGCGGCGGTGGCGCTGAACTCGGTGGTCGTCAACCTGACGCGGATGATCGGACCGGCGCTGGCCGGCGCGATGATCCTGCACTGGCACGTCGTCTGGGTGTTCGTGGCCAATGCGGGCGTGACCTTCGCCTTCGTGGCCGTGCTGGCGCGGCTGCGCCTGGTGGAGGCGCAGCCGCGCCGTGAAGGCAGCGGCTTCCTGGCCGAGATGGCCGAGGGCTTCGCCCACATCGTGAACACCGGGCCGCTGTGGCTGATCCTGCTGGTGATGCTGTGCGGCGGCTCGATGGTGCGGGCCATGATCGAGCTGATCCCGGCGATCGCCGCCGGCACCTTCGCGCACAGCGCCACCGGCCTGGCCGTGCTCAGCGGCGCGGCGGCCTTCGGCGCGGTGGCCTCGGGGCTGACGATGCAGGTCGGCCGCGCGGCGCGCATCCTCTACGCGGTGCTGATGTGGTGGATGCTGGGTGCGGTGGCGGCGATCGTGCTGACGCAGGCGCGCACGCCGGTGGTGGCGGTGATCGCCGCCGTCGTCATCGGCACGGCCATCACACGCGGCCTGGTCTCCACGCAGACCTTCGTGCAGCTGACCACGCCCGATGGGCTGCGCGGCCGGGTGCTCAGCGTGCACGGGCTGATCGCGCGCGGCAGCCCGGCGCTGGGTGCCCTGCTGATCGGATTCGCGGCCGACCGGATCGGCCTGCCCCGGGCGGTGGAGCTGTCTTCAGGCCTGCTGCTGCTGGTGCTGCTCGCGCTGTTCCCGCTCGCCCGCCGCGCCGCGGCTCGCGTCGACTGAAGAGGCGACGGCCTCGCTGACCCTCGGCGCCCACTTGCGCCGCAGCAGCACCTGCGTGCTGGCCGCGCCCAACATCAGGAAGCCGAAGATCGCGACCATCGGCAGCGTGTAGCTGCCGCCCACGTGCAGCAGCCAGCCCGAAAGGCTCGCCGACACGCCGCCGGCCAGGCTGGTCGCCACCTGCTGCAGCCCGGTGTTCAGGCCCACGGCCTGCTTGGGGATCAGCGTCAGCTTCACCAGCGCCAGGTTATTGGCCGTGACCAGGCCCAGCAGCGACAGCGAGACCACGTTCCAGAACAGCGCCGCGCCGGGCGTGCTCGCATAGGCGCCGAGCAGCACCGTCGTGCCGCCGCAGAAGCCGGTGACGATGAAGGCCTTGCGCACCTTGACGGCATCGCGCCCCTTGGCGATCAGGCGGTCCGCCGCCCAGCCGGCCCAGGCCGCGACGATCGCGATGCCGGCAAAGCTGAAGAAGGTGTAGAGGCCCGAATCCTGCAGCGAGAGGCCGCGCTGCTCGACCAGGTAGGCGGGCATCCAGGTCATGCAGTAGAAGGCGAAGTAGCTGTAGCAGAAGTTGCTGATCAAGCCACCCCAGACGACCGGGCTGGCCAGCAGGTTGCGCAACGGCACCGAGGCGGCGCGCTGCTTGCGTTCGGCCAGCTCGCTGCGCGACGGATAGTCGTTCTTGAGCAGCATCAGCCAGGGCGCCAGCCACAGCAGGCCGGCCAGGCCGGTGACGATGAACATGGCGCTCCAGGAGCTGTAGGCGATCAGCCAGGCCGCGATCGGCGCGCCGAGCGCCGGGCCCATCTTGCCGCCGATCGAATAGATGCCCAGGGCCGTGCCCTTGCGGGTCTCGTCGAAGTTGTTGGCCAGGTAGCGATAGGTGGCCGGCACCACGACCGACTCGGCCGCGCCGATCAGCAGCCGCGTGGCGACCAGGCCGTCGATGGTCGTGGCCAGGCCGGTGGCCGCCGCCGCGCCGCACCAGACGACGAAGCAGACCGCATAGGGCCACTTGACGCCGTAGCGATCGACCAGCCAGCCCATCGGCAGTTGCAGCACGCCGTAGGACCAGTACATCGCCGAGCCGATCCAGCCGCGCTGCACCGGCGTGAGCGCGAACTCGCCGACGAAGTGGCGGTCGGCGAAGGCGGCGCCGAGCGTCGTGCGGTCGATCCAGGAAATCATCAAGCCCAGGGCCAGCAGGACGAGGATGGCCCAGCGGTTCTCTTGTCTCTTGTTCTTGTTCATCGTGTCTCCAGATGGCATGAAGCCGCCCTGCTTTTCGCGGGGCGGCTTCCTGTTGCTGCCGTTGTTGTTGGTCAGCCGAGATTGGCCGTTACGTCATCGAACAGTTCGTCCACGCTCAGGCG
>NZ_LYVQ01000392.1 GCF_001984095.1 Pelomonas sp. KK5 | reverse complement strand
CCGTCGAAGCCCCGCTGGCACTGGCCGGGGCGCTGCTCGCTAACGCCGATCCTCAGCGCATCCTGCTGGTCGACTGCCTGACGTTGTGGCTGACCAACTGGCTGATGCCGATGAACGGCGCCGCCGACGAGCAGGCCTGGCAGCGCGAGCGAGCGGCCCTGCTCGACGCCCTGCCCCGCCTGCCCGGCCCGGCCCTCCTCGTCTCCAACGAGGTCGGCTGGGGCATCTCGCCGATGACGCGCGAGGCTCGCCACTTCGTCGACGAACTCGGTCGCCTGAACCAGGACGTGGCTGCCCGCTGCGCCACACTCACGCTGATGGTGGCCGGCCGGCCCCTCGAGATCCCCGCATGAAACGTCGCCTGTTCCTGTCCGCCCTGCTGCTGCTGACGCTCATCCCGAGCGCACACGCCTACGAGCTGAAGGACGACCTCGGCCGCACCAGCCAGTGGTCCGCGCCGCCGCGCCGCATCGTCAGCATGGTGCCCTCGCTGACCGAGTCGGTCTGCGAGCTGGGCGCCTGCGGCAAGCTCGTCGGCGTTGACCGCTATTCCAACTATCCGGCCGCCGTCAACGCACTGCCCAAGCTGGGCGGCATGGACGACACCAACGTCGAGATGATCGCCGCGCTGAAGCCCGACCTGGTGCTGGTGGCGCCGTCCTCGCGCGTGGCCGAGCGCTTGCAGTCGCTGGGCCTCACCGTCGTGGTGATGGACAGCAAGTCCTACCGGGACGTGCAGCGCGTGCTCGCCAAGCTGGGCACGCTGCTGCAGGTCGGCGATGCGGAGCGGGTCTGGCGACGCATCGAGGCGGGCGTCGGCGCCGCGGCGCAGAGTCTGCCCGAGAAGGCCCGCGGCGTGCGGGTCTACTATGAGGTGGCCAGCGGTCCTTACGGCGCCGGCGAGTCCTCCTTCATGGGCGAGATCCTGAGCCGGCTCGGCGCCCGCAACATCCTCCCTGCCAGCATGGGCCCGTTCCCGAAGATCAATCCGGAGTTCGTCGTCAAGGCCGACCCGCAGGTCATCATGATGGGCCAGCGCGATGCCGCGGGCGTCGTCGACCGGCCGGGCTGGCAGCGCATCTCGGCGGTGCGCGACAAGCGCATCTGCGTCTTCACCCGGGAGGAGGGCGACGTGCTGGTGCGGCCCGGCCCGCGCCTGGCGGAAGCGGCGCAGATCATGGCGCGCTGCCTGCGCGAGAGCGCCGCCCCGAAATGACCCGGCCCACGCCCCTGCTGGTCATCCTGCTGCTGCTCTCGGCCGCGCTGCTCGTGCTGGGCATCGCCATCGGCAGCACGGGCTTTGCGTGGGCCGACGACGAGATGGCCCGCCAGATCATGTGGGAGATCCGCCTGCCCCGCTCGCTGGGCGCCTGGTGCGCCGGCGCGCTGCTGGGCCTGGCCGGCGCGATCGCGCAGGGCCTGTTCCGCAACCCGCTGGCCGACCCGTATCTGCTCGGCGGCGCGGCCGGCGCGGGCCTGGGCGTGGCGCTCTCGCTGACGGTGTTCGGCAGCGCCATCGGCACGTCGATCGGCTTGCACAAGCTGGGCCTGTCCAGCGCCGCCTTCCTCGGCTGCCTCGCCGGCGTGCTGCTGACGCTGATGCTGGCCCGCGGCGCGGAGCACACGCTGCGCCTGCTGCTGGCCGGCGTGGTCGTCGGCGTCGTGCTGACCGCGGGCACCAACCTGCTGATGCTGATGAAGGCCGACATCATGCGCGAGATGCAGGCCTTCCTGCTCGGCTCGACCGGCCTGCTGGGCTGGCCCGGCGTCACGCTGATGAGCGGCGCGCTCGTGGTCAGTCTGGCCATTGCGTTAGGCGGCAGCCGCGCGCTCGATGCGCTGACGCTGGGCGAGGCCACCGCGCAGTCGCTGGGCGTGCGCCTGGGCCTGATGCGCATGGTGCTGATCGCGGCCTTCGCCGTGGCCACCGGCACCGCGGTGGCTCAGGCCGGCATGATCGCCTTCGTCGGCCTGGTGGCGCCGCACCTGGTGCGCAACCTCTGCCCGACCACCCACGGACGGCTGCTGCTGCTCTCGGCCTGCACCGGCGGCGCCCTGCTGCTGGCGGCCGACATCGTCGCGCGCTGGCTGCTGGCGCCGCAGGAACTGCCGGTGGGCATCGTCACCTCGATCGTCGGCGGCGTGTACCTGCTGGTGCTGATGAACCGCAGGCTGCGGAGGCAGTCATGAACAGTGATGAGACGCTGCTGATGACGGCGCTCAGCTGTTCGCTGCGCCGGGTCGAGCTGCAGGGCCACGAGATCCTGCACGACGTCGCGCTGGAATTCCCGGCGGGCCGCTGGACCGCCATCGTCGGGCCCAATGGCGCCGGCAAATCCACGCTGCTGCGTGCCCTGGCGGGCCTGCTGCCGGCGGATGGCCGCCTCGACCTGCAGGGCCGCCCGCTGCGCGACTGGCCCGCCAAGGAACGCGCCCGCACCATCGCCTGGCTGGGCCAGAACGAGAGCGGCGCCGACGACCTCACGGCGCTGGACGTCGTGCTGCTCGGCCGCCTGCCGCACCAGGCCTGGCTCGCCGCGCCCGACGAGGCCGACCGGCTCGCGGTGCGCACGGCGATGGAGCAGACCCAGTGCTGGTCCTGGCGCACGCGGCGCCTGTCCACCCTCTCCGGCGGCGAGCGGCAGCGCGTGCTGCTGGCCCGCGCGCTGGCCGTTCAGGCGCCGCTGCTGCTGATGGACGAGCCGCTGGCCCACCTGGACCCGCCGCACCAGGGCGACTGGATCGGCATCGTGCGCCGGCTGGTGGCCGACGGGACCACCGTCGTCAGCGTGCTGCATGAGCTCAACGTCGCCCTGAGGGCCGACGAGCTGGTCGTGATGGCCAACGGCCGCGTGCAGCACCACGGCGCACCCGACAGCCCCGCCACGCACGCCGCGCTGCAGAAGGTCTTCGACCAGCGCCTGACGCTGCTGAAGATCGAGTCGCAATGGCTGGCCCTGCCGCGGATCGACTGATGATGATGATGAACGCGCTGGCCATCGCGCTCGCGCTGGGGCTGGACCGGCTGTTCGGCGAGCCGCCGGCGGCGATCCATCCTGTCGTCGGCATGGGCCGTTACCTGAGCGTCATCGGCGCGAGGATCGAGCGGCTGCGGCCGGCGCCCGCCTTCATCGGCGGCGCGCTGGCCTGGCTCAGCGGTGCAGCCCTCGTCGGCGCGCTTGCCT
>NZ_LYVQ01000391.1 GCF_001984095.1 Pelomonas sp. KK5 | reverse complement strand
GCGCCGGTCAGCGTGAAGCCGGTGACGATGACCGGCTTGGCCGTGCCGACGTTCTTGTCGGCGAAGGCGGCCGTGGCCGTGCCGCCGACGGACAGGGTATCGCCGCCCAGCGCCGTCACCACCGCGGTGCCGGTCAGGGCGGCGACCGTCGTCGCGTCATAGACCTTGTCGACGGCCGTGACGCCGCTGATCGTCACCGGCGCCGGCAGGATGTTGCCGGTGGCCATGGTCGTGCCGATCGAGTAGTTGGCGGCCAGGCCGCCGCTGCCGTCGCTGAGCGTGACGGTGGCCGTCACCGCCTTGCCCTGGCCCGCATGCGGGTCGGCGAAGGTGCCGGTGGCACTGCTGCCCAGCGTCTCGCTGCCCACCAGGCCGTTGAGGCCGACCACGCCGACGGTGGCGCTCGTCGTGGTGTCGTAGGTCTTGTCGGTCACGCTCAGCGTGGCGGTGATCGCCTTGGGCGTGATCGTGCCGGTCAGCGTGCTGTTCAGCCCCATGCCGTAGACCGGCTTGCTGTTGCTGTCCACGTAGGTCACGCCGGAGCCGTCGAAGACGATGCCGCTGCCGTTGACGTCCTTGCTGGCGTACTGCACGAAGCTCGGGTCGACCAGCGTGCCAACGGCGCCGCCCGGCCCGCTGATGGCCAGGTTGCTCAGCGGCACGTTGCGCGTGCCGTCGTAGGCGCGGCTGGCGTCGTCGGCCGAGGCGGTCGCCGTCTTGGCCTGGGTGGAGAGGAAGGCGTTGCCGGTGTAGGGCGAGGCCGCGCTGGTGGACTGCGCGCTGTGCACGGTGAAGCCGTAGTCCAGGTTGCCGCCGGAGAATCGCTGCGCGTCCAGCACGTCGTCGGCCCAGACGATCCAGCGCGCGCCGTTGCCGCCGGTGGCCTGCAGCGCCGTGGAACCGGCGATGTTGAAGAAGCTGCTGACCGCGTGGCTGCCGTCGCTGCCGCTGATGACGATGGCGTCGGTCGTGTTCAGCCCGTCGGTGCTGCTGGTGATCGTGGTACCGGTGTCCAGCGTGACGTTGTCGGCCTCGACCATCACCTGCGAGGGCGCGCTGATCTGCGTGTTCTTGAGCTGCAGCGTGCCGGCGCCGACCAGCATCACCGAGCCGTAGCCGCCGGTCACGTTGGCATTGGTCAGCTTGACGGTGGCCGGGTACTGGCTGTCCAGCGTGTGGGCCTCCAGCGTGATGCTGGCGCCCAGGCTGTTGTCGAAGGTGCCGGCCAGCGCCAGCGTGGTGTCGACAAAGCTGCCGCTCGGGCCATTGGTGGCGTAGATCGTCAGGTTGCTGTTGGTGCCGCCCTGCACCAGCGTGCCGGCCGAGGTGATCTCGACGCCCCGGCCGCCCAGGCTGGAATTGCCCTGCAGGTTCAGCGCCGGGCCGCTGCCGTCGGTGGACTCGACCCGCAGCACGCTCACGCCGGTGATCGACAGGCCCTTGCCGGTCTGCGCGTTGCCCAGCACCGTCATCGCGCCCACGCTGGCCAGCGAGGAGCCGGCCACCAGCACGCCGGCCGTCGAGCCGCCGCTGCCGATGATCGACAGGTCGGCCGCGTGGCGGATCACCGAGCTGGAGATCTCCACGCCGTAGCTGGTGCCGTTGCCCTTGAGGCTGACCGAGCCGGTGCCGCCGCCGTCGAGGATGCTGCCGTTCTCCAGCGTGATGGCGCCGCCGTAGGACACCGAGGCGGCGTCGAAGAACACCGAGGTGGAACCGAAGTAGGTCTGCGTGCCGGAGCCGAAGCCGCCCAGCGTGATCGCGCCACCGCCGCTGGCGATGGTGCTGTTGGAGATGTCGATCGCGCCGCTGCCGCTGCGGCCCGCCTTCAGCGAGACCGGCATCGGGTTCTGGCTCTGGATCACCGAGTCGAACACATTGATGTTCGCGTCGGCGATCAGCGAGAGGCTGCCCGGCGAGGCGCTGGTGATGACGATATTGGCGTCGCTGACCGTGATCGTTCCGCTTTGCGAGCCGCCGCTGCCGGTCTGCACCGTCACCGCCGAGCCCGCCGACAGCGCGGCGGCCAGCGTGGCCGAGGAGATGGTGGAGCTGTCGGCGGTGGCGTTGAAGCTGGCGTCGGTACCCGAGTCGGAGACGCTGTCGGAGATGGTGATGTCGTGGGGGTCGAGCAACCAGGTGCCAGCCTTGCCGTGCGGCGCCGACACGTCCACCTTCGCGGGCCGCGCATCGAGCCAGCCGCCGGAGGTCTCGATCAGCCCGCCGTCACCGCCCTGCGCGCCGCCATGGGCGCTCAAGCTGCCGAAGGCCCGCGTCGCGCTGTTGCTCCACAGCACGATGTGCCCGCCCTGCCCCGTGCCGCCGCCATCGGCCGCGATGCTGGCGCCCGGCGCGAAGTACACCGCGTCGGCATTGGGCACCGCAAGGTCCTGCCCCTGCACGCCGCCGCCCACGAGCACGGTGCCGCCGCTGCCGGCCGCGCCGCTCGCGCTGACGCTGGCGCCGTCCATCAGCGCCACCTGCGTGCCCAGCAGCTGCACGCTGCCGCCGCTGGCCCCATCCGCGCTGGTGCGGCTGCCCGCCGCCAGCGTCAGCCGCTGGCTCGCGGCGTTGATGACGATCTCCCCGCCCGGGCCGCTGCCCAGCGAGTCCGCCCGCACGATGCCCTGCTGGTTCACGCTGGCCGCCACCACGTCGATGCGCCCGCCCGCGGCATTGATCTGCCCCAGGTTCAGCACCTCGCCCTGCGGCGCCGAGACCTTCACGCTGAAGCGCGGGGACGCGGTGTCCACCAGCTCCACGCTGGCTCCCGCGGCCAGCACGATCTGCCCGCCGCTGGCCTCGATGATCCCTTCGTTGCGCACCTCGCCGGCGCCGATCAGCATCACCTGCCCGCCGGCCGCGCTGCGGATCTCGCCCTGATTGGTGATGCCTGCAGCTACTCCGTTACTTCCACTGACCGGGGCGCTGAAGACATAGCGCCCGGCCGTCCAGTCCGCATCGTTGAGGTTCAGCGTGGAGGTCACCAGGCTGGCCACGTTGACGCGCGCGCCCTGCCCGAACAGCACGCCGTTGGGGTTCAGCAGCCACACCTGGCCGTTGCTGGACAGGCTGCCCAGGATGCTGGACGGGTCGTTGCCCGTCACCCGGTTCAGCACCTTGCTCGTGCTGCTGGGCTGCACGAAGTTGACCGCGTTCTGCGCGCCGATCGAGAAGCTGTTCCAGTTCAGGATCGCGCCCGAGGTGTT
>NZ_LYVQ01000390.1 GCF_001984095.1 Pelomonas sp. KK5 | reverse complement strand
ACCTCTCGGTGGGCTCCACGCTGGGCCTGTGCGGCGTCATCGCCGGCTGGCTGATGCAGGGCGTGACGATCGAGTCGGCGGGCGTCGTGCTCTACCTGCCGGTCTGGGCCGTCGTCGTGCTGACCTGCGCGCTGGGCGCGGCGATCGGCGCCGTCAACGGCGTGCTGATCTCCTGGCTCAAGGTGCCGGCCTTCGTCGCCACGCTGGGCGTGCTCTACGTGGCCCGCGGCGCGGCGCTGCTGCTGACCAACGGCCTGACCTTCAACAACCTGGCCGGCGACCCGGCGCTGGGCAACACCGGCTTCAACGCGCTGGGCTTCGACCGCCTGCTGGGCGTGCCGATCGGCGTGTGGGTGCTGGCCGCCGTGGCGGTCAGCGGCATGGCGCTGCTGGGCCGCACCGCCTTCGGCCGCTGGGTCTACGCCACCGGCGGCAACGGCCGCGCGGCCGAGCTGTCCGGCGTGCCGGTGCGGCGCGCGACGATCAGCGTCTACATGATCAGCGGCGTCTGCGCGGCCATCGCCGGCCTGGTGCTGTCCTCGCAGCTGACCTCGGCCGGCCCGACCGCCGGCACCACCTACGAGCTGACGGCCATCGCCGCCGTCGTCGTCGGCGGCGCCGCGCTGACCGGCGGCCGCGGCAGCGTGCGCGGCACGCTGCTGGGCGCCTTCGTCATCGGCTTCCTGTCGGACGGGCTGGTCATCGTCGGCGTGTCCTCGTACTGGCAGACGGTGTTCACCGGCGCGGTGATCGTGCTGGCCGTGCTGATGAACGCGATCCAGTACGGCCGCCGCCGCGCCAAGCCGGCCAGCAAGACCTGACCCCCTCCAATTTTCCCCACCACCAACGACAACGGAGACATCGCCATGAACAGGATCCACTTCACCCGCCGCGCCCTCGTCGCCACCCTGGCGCTCGGCGCCAGCCTGAGCGCCTTCGCAGCCGACAAGGGCCTGATGACCATCATCGTCAACGACCCCGCCAATCCCTACTGGTTCACCGAGGGCGAGGCCGCCAAGGCCGCCGCCATCAAGCTGGGCTACAGCGCCGTGGTCGCCGCCCACACCGGCGACACCAACACCGAGAGCAAGCTGATCGACACCGCGATCACCAACAAGTCGGTCGCCATCATCCTGGACCCGGCCAACGCCAGCGGCTCGGTCGGCGCGGTGCAGAAGGCGATCGCCGCGAAGATCCCGGTGATCCTGATCAATGCCGAGATCAACAAGGAAGGCCTGGCCAAGGCCCAGCTGGTCTCCAACAACGCGCAGGGCGCCGCCCTCGGCGCGCAGCACTGGGCCGAGCTGATGGGCGACAAGGGCAGGTACGTGGAACTGGTCGGCGCCCCGTCGGACAACAACGCCGCCACCCGCTCGAACGGCTTCAAGACGGTGCTGGGCCAGTACCCCGACCTCGCCAAGGCCGGCAGCGAGGTGGCCAACTGGGACCGCACCCAGGGCCACAACAAGATGCAGGCGCTGATGCAGGCCAACCCCGACATCAAGGGCGTGATCAGCGGCAACGACGAGATGGCGCTGGGCGCGATCGCCGCGCTGAAGAAGGCCGGCAAGCTCAAGGGCGCGGTGATCGGCGGCTTCGACGGCAGCCCCGATGCCGTGGCCGCGGTCAAGTCCGGCGAGCTGGCCTACACGGTGCTGCAGCCGGTGGCCGTGTTCTCCGCCGCCGCCGTGCTGCAGGCCGACACCTACATCCGCACCGGCAAGACCGGCGCCAAGAGCGAGAAGCAGCTGTTCGACTGCGTGCTGATCACCAAGGCGAATGCCGACAAGGTGACGGCGCCCTTCGTCCTGTCCAAGTAAATCAAAGCAAGGAGTGCCGCCATGAAGATCGCCTTCGCAGGAGACAGCGCCGGCCTGGCCCTCGCCCGCCAGCTGGCCGAGCATTTCGCCGGCCGCGACGGCATCGAGGTGGCGGAACTCAGCGAGCCCGGCGCCGACGCGACCTACGCCGAGCTGGCCGACCGGGTCTGCCGCCAGCTGCTGGACGGCCGCTTCGAGCGCGCCGTGCTCGTCTGCGGCACCGGCATCGGCGTGTGCCTGTCGGCCAACAAGGTGCCGGGCATCCGCGCCGCGCAGACGCACGACACCTATTCGGCCGAACGCGCGGCGCTATCCAACAACGCGCAGGTGATCACCATGGGCGCGCGGGTGATCGGGCCGGAGCTGGCCAGGAGCATCGTCGAGACCTACCTGGCGGCGCACTTCGATCCGAACGGCCGCTCCGCCGGCAACGTCCGCGCGATCGACGCGCTGGACCAGAAGTACCACACGACATGACGCGCGACCTCCTCATCGGCGTCGACGCCGGCACCTCGCTGATCAAGGCCGTGGCCTTCGACCTGCAGGGCCGCCAGCTCGCCGTCGCCAGCACGCCGAACCGCGTGCGGCTTGCCCCTGGCGGCATCGCCGAGCAGGACATGGACGCCACCTGGGCCGACACCGCCGCCACGCTGCGCGCGCTTGGCGAGAAGTTGCCGGGCCTGGCGCAGCGCGCGCTGGCCCTGGCCTGCACCGCCCAGGGCGACGGCACCTGGCTCGCCGATGCCGAGGGCCGGCCGGTCGGCCCGGCCCTGCTGTGGCTCGATGCCCGCGCCCGCCGCCAGGCCGAGGCGCTGCGCGCCACGCCCGCCGGGCGCAGCGTGGCCGAGCGGGCCGGCAACGCGATCACCGCGGCGATGCAGAGCAGCCAGCTGCTGTGGCTGCGCGAGCACCAGCCCGAGCGCCTGGCCCGCGCGGCGACCGCCTTCCACTGCAAGGACTGGCTCTTCTTCAAGGCGACCGGCCTGCGCCGCGGCAGCCGCTGCGAGAGCGTCTACACCTTCGGCAACCTGCGCACGCTCGCCTACGACGACGCCACGCTGCGCGAGCTGGGCCTCGTCGACCTGCAGCGCCTGCTGCCCGAGATCGCCAGCCGCGCCCACGAGCCGCTGAGCCGCGAGGCCGCCGCCGAGACCGGCCTGCCCGAGGGCCTGCCGGTGGCCGCCACGCTGATGGACGTGCCGCTGTGCGTGCTCGGCGCCGGCGGCCTGGCCTACGAGGCGGACGGCCGCGTCAGGCGCGTCGGCTGCTCGGTGCTCGGCAGCACCGGCATGCATGGCTGGATCAGCGACACGCCCGCCACGCTGGTGCCCAGCGCCGAGGCTGGCTTCACGATCGCGATGCCGCAGGACGAGCGCCTGCGCCTGCGTGTCGTCTCGCACATGGC
>NZ_LYVQ01000389.1 GCF_001984095.1 Pelomonas sp. KK5 | reverse complement strand
GCCGCCGATGTGGCTGCGCTTCGGCGTGGGCGACCACCTGGCGGCGCTGGCCTGCGTCTTTGCCGTGCTGCTGGCACTGTATCGGCGCGAGCGGACCGGCGAGGGTCAGGCCGTGGCCTCGTCGCTGCTCGGCGCGATGCTGATGACGGCCAGCGAGGTGGTCGCGCTGCCGGACGGCGGCCTGACGCCTATGGCGCATCTCGACGCCGGCCAGTACGGCCTGGGGCCCGGCGACCGCCTCTATGGCTGCGCGGACGGCTGGCTGATGGTGGCGGCCTGGACAGCGCCAGAACTCGCCGCCTTCGAGAGTGTTGCGGGAGCCAGCCCGGAGATCTTCTTCGCGACCCGGCCGCTGAGCGACGCGCTGGACCTGCTGCGCACCGCCGGCGTGCCCTGCGAGCCCGCCCGCGAAAACCAGCGCGACGCCTTCCTCGACGACCCTCGCCATGCCGTCCTGCGGACGCGTTATGCGCATGCGGGGTACGGCGAGCTGGAGCAGGTCGGCGCGCTGTGGGACTTCGGCGACCTGCCGCTGAACCTGGGGCTGCCGCCGCCGGCGCTGGGCCAGCACAGCCGCGCGCTGCTGCGCGAGCGCGGCTTCACGGAGGCCGCTATCGAGCGCCTCGCCGAACAGGGAATCACCGTGACATGACGACGCCCGCTAATCTTCTCGATTTCAACGGCCGCACGGTCCTCGTCGTCGGCGGCTCCAGCGGCATCGGCAATGGCATTGCCAACGCTTTCCTGGAGCGCGGTGCGCGGGTCCACGTCTGGGGCACACGCCCGGACGCCGCAGCTTATGCCGACGCGCCGGATTCGCGCCTGGCCGGCATCGGCTACAGCCAGGTGGACGTGGCCGACAGCCGCAATGTCGAGGCCGCCAGCCTGCCCTTCGAATCACTGGACGTGCTGGTCCAGTGCCAGGGCACGGTGCTCTACGAGCGCCAGGAATTCAAGACGCCCGGCTTCCGGCAGGTGCTGGACGTCAATCTCACCAGCCTGATGGCCTGCGCCGACCGCTGCTTTGCGGCGCTGCAGGCGGCGCGCGGCACGATGATCGTCGTCAGTTCGGCGGCGGCCTTTCATTCGACGCGCGGCAACCCCGCCTACAACGCCTCCAAGACCGGCGCCTTCGGCCTCACCCGCACGCTGGGCGAGGCCTGGGCCGAGCACGGCATCCGGGTCAACGGCATCGCGCCGGGCCTGGTGGACACCAAGCTGACCCGCGTCACCACCTCGTCGCCCAAGCGCCTGGAGGGCGCGCTGCGCCGCATCCCGCTGGGGCGCCTGGGCACGCCCGAGGACATGGCGCACGTGGCGCTGTTCCTCGCCTCGCCGATGTCCAGCTACATGCTGGGCCAGACCCTGCTGGTCGACGGCGGGATGCTGCTCGCATAAGGCATTACTTCCATGGCATGGGATTTTGAAACCGACCCCGACTTCCAGCGGGAACTCGACTGGATCGACAGCTTCGTCCGCGAGGAGGTCGAGCCGCTGGACGCCGTGCTCGGCAGTCCCTGGGACATCCACGCGCCGAACTTCGAGACGCTGGTGCGGCCGCTGCAGGCCCAGGTGCAGCAGCGCCGGCTGTGGGCCTGCCATCTCGGCCCGGGACTGGGCGGCCAGGGCTATGGCCAGGTGAAGCTCGCGCTGATGAACGAGATCCTCGGCCGCTCGGCCTTCGCGCCGATCGTGTTCGGCTGCCAGGCGCCGGACTCGGGTAATAGCGAGATCCTGGCGCACTACGGCACGCCGGAGCAGAAGCGCCGCTGGCTGGAGCCGCTGCTGGCCAACCGCATCGTTTCTTGCTTCGCGATGACCGAGCCGCAGGGCGGGGCGGACCCGTCCGTGCTGACGACGCGGGCGGTACGTGATGGCGATGGCTGGCGGATCAGCGGCCACAAATGGTTCGCCTCGAACGCCCGCTATGCCGCCTTCTTCATCGTGATGGCGGTGACCGACGAGACGGTTTCCGTCTACGAGGGCACGTCGATGTTCATCGTGCCGGCCGGCACGCCGGGCCTGCGCATCCTGCGCAACAGCGGCTGCGGGGACGAGCCCGAGGCCACCCATGCCTACCTGGAGTTCGACGATGTCCGCGTCGGCGCGGATAGCCTCTTGGGCGCGCCCGGCGAGGCCTTCGCCGTCGCGCAGGTGCGCCTGGGCGGCGGGCGCGTGCACCACGCGATGCGCACCATCGGCCAGGCGCAGAAGGCGCTGGACGCCCTGTGCGAACGCGCGCTCTCGCGCCACACGCAGGGATCGCGCCTGGCGGACAAGCAGATGGTGCAGGAGAAGATCGCCGACTCCTGGATCGAGCTCGAACAGTTCCGCCTGCTGGTGATGCGCACCGCCTGGCGCATCGACAAGTACCAGGACTACCGCCAGGTGCGCAAGGACATCGCCGCGGTCAAGGCCGCGATGCCCAAGGTGCTGCACGACATCGCCGCGCGGGCGCTGCACCTGCACGGCTCGATCGGCGTGTCCAACGAGATGCCCTTCGCAGCGATGGTGAACCGCTCCTTCCAGATCGGCCTGGCCGACGGGCCGACGGAGGTGCACAAGATCACCGTCGCCAAGCAAGTGCTGCGTGGCTACCTTGCCTGCGAGGACACCTTCCCGGCCTACCACCGGCCGACCGTCGAGGCGCGGGCCCGCGCGAAGTTCGCCGGGAGGCTGGCATGAGCTGGCAGGCCGCAGTGGATCTCGATCGCCTTTCCGCGTGGATGGACGGCCAGGGCCTGGTCAAGGGCGACATCTCCGACGTGCGCCCGCTGACCGGCGGCACCCAGAACATCCTCTTGCGCTTCACCCGCGGCGGGCGCGGCTACGTGCTGCGCCGGCCGCCTGCAAGACCTGACCCCCGGGCCGACGCCACGATGGCCCGCGAGGCGCGCGTGCTGGCGGCGCTGGCCGGCAGCGCCGTGCCGCACTCGGCACTGATCGCGGCCTGCGACGACCCGACGGTGCTCGGCGCGGCCTTCTACCTGATGGAGCCCGTCGTCGGCTTCAACCCCTCGGGGCAGCCGTTGCCGGCCCTGCATGCCGCCGAGCGGGACTGGCGACGCGCGATGGGGTTGTCCGCCGTCGACGCCTTGCTGCGCCTGGGTGAAGTGGACTATCGGGCCGCCGGCCTCGAAGGCTTCGGCAAGCCGCAGGGCTTCCTGGAACGGCAGGTCTCGCGCTGGTCTGCTCAGTTGGACAGTTATGCCGGCCTGCCGGGCTGGCCCGGCGTGGCAGGGCTCCCCGGTGTGGAGGCGC
>NZ_LYVQ01000388.1 GCF_001984095.1 Pelomonas sp. KK5 | reverse complement strand
GGGCATGAGTGCTGCTTCCGACAAATTCGCTGCGCAAAGCGCGCAAGACCTCGCCGACCTGAGCGCCGGCCACCCGCTGGCCTGGCTCTGCAGCGTCGGCCCGCAAGGCCTGCAGGCCACGCCGCTGCCGCTGCTGCCGAAGCACGACGACACGGGCCGCCTGGTCGCCATCGAAGGCCATTTCGCCCGCGGCAACAGCCAGGTCGAGGCGCTGCGCCAGAACCCCGAGGCGCTGGTGCTGTGGATGGGCGTGCAGGGCTATGTCTCGCCTTCGTGGCTGAGCGACCGCACCCAGGCGCCGAGCTGGAACTACGCGAGTGCGCAGTGCCGCGTGCGCGTGCAGTTCCTCGATAACGACGAAACCGCACTGACCGCCCACCTGGACGAGCTGGCCCGCCGCTTCGAGGCCGGCCGGCCGAAGGCCTGGAACGTCGCCGAGATGGGCCCGCGGCTGCAACTGCTGGCCCAGCGCGTGATCGCCTTCCGTGCCGAGGTGGTCGAGCTGCGCGAGCGCTACAAGCTCGGCCAGGACGAGCGCGACGACGTCTTCGGCGAGCTGCTGCAGGGCCTCGGCGCCGATCCGCTGGCCGGCTGGATGCGCCGCTTCAATCCGGGCCGCGGCACCCCGCCGAATACCAACTCCTGAGATCGCAAGAAGATGACGTTGATGAAGAACCGACCCGTCGCCATCGCCTGTCGTACCCTCTGCACCGGCCTGCTGCTGGCCGCCACGCTGGCGGCCCAGGCCGAGGATGCCACCTCGTCGCTGGACACCGTCTCCGTGATCGGCAAGCGCGCCCGCCAGGCCCGCGACATCGCCGGTGGTGTCTCCGCCGTCACCGGCGAGCAGCTGGAAGCCGCCGGCGCCCAGGACCTGGCCGACTACATCCAGCGCGAGCCCGGCGTGGTCTTCAACAGCTACCAGCCGGGCGTCTCGCACGTGGTGCTGCGCGGCATCGCCACCAGCTCCGGCAATGTGCAGGGCCAGACGACCACCGGCTACTTCCTCAACGAGGTGCCGCTGACCGAGCCGGGCTGGACCATCGTCGTGCCCGACATCGACACCTTCGACCTCGCCCGCGTGGAGGTGCTGCGCGGCCCGCAGGGCACGCTGTTCGGCTCCGGCGCGATGGGCGGCGCGATCCAGTACGTGGCCAACGTCGCCGATGCGCGCGGCTTCGACGCTGCGGCCGAGACGACGATCAGCAGCACGAAGAACGCCAGCGTTGGCTACACCGGCAAGGCGATGGTCAATGTGCCGATCAAGGAGAACCTGCTGGCCGTGCGCGCGGTGGCCGAGTACCGCAGGGACCCGGGCTACCTGGACAACATCGGCACCGGCGAGAAGGGCTCCAACACGACGGTGCTGAGCGGCGGCCGCTTCTCGGCCGTGCTGACACCGAGCAGGGGCACCACGCTGACCTGGCTGAGCCTGGTGCAGAAGACCGACTCGGACGACAACGCCTACCGCATGCAGGGCCTGGGCGAGCTGGAGCGCAAGACCAGCATCGACGAGCCGACGAAGACCCGCGTCAGCGTCCACAGCCTGCGCCTGGACCAGGATCTCGGCGGCACGAAGTTCACCGCGCTGGCCGCCACGCAGACCAAGAAGCAGGACTGGGTGTTCGACTTCACGCCGCTGCGCAGCGCCTACAACAGCGACCTGCAGCTGAACCTGACGAACCCGCTGTACATCGCCGACGGCGGCAGGAGCCGCAGCAACAGCCTCGAGCTGCGCCTGGCCTCGGCTAGCGGCGGCGCGCTGGAGTGGCTGATCGGCGCGATGACCTTCGATACCGACAAGGATCTCTACGAGCAGCTCGGCGCCAAGGGCGCGGCTGCGGCCTTCGACGCCTCGCCCGCCTACGGCGCCGGCAGCGGCGCGGTGATCGCGCCGGACGGCTCGGTCTTCAACGCCTTCTACACGAAGGTGAAGGGCCGCGAGTCGGCGCTGTTCGGCGAGGCGACCTACGCACTGGCGCCGCAATGGAAGCTCACCGCCGGCGGCCGCTTCTTCCACACCAAGGTGGACATGACCGCCACCCAGGTCGGCTTCTCGACCTATCCGGGCAGCCCGATCGTGACGCCTTCCACCGTCAGCGAGAGTGGCTTCAACCCCAAGCTCTCGCTGGCCTGGCAGGCCAGCCCCGACCTGATGGTCTATGCGCTGGCCTCCGAAGGCTTCCGCTTCGGCACGCCGAACACGCCGGGCCTGTCCAGCTACCCGATCCCGGCCGGCAGCAAGAGCGACAGCCTGCGCAACTACGAGCTGGGCCTGCGCTCGCGCTGGGCCGGGGGTCAGGTCTTGCTGGACGCCACGCTGTTCCGCATCGACTGGAGCGACATCCAGCTGCGCCTGCAGACGCCGGACTTCTTCAACTACGCGGCCAACGGCGGCAAGGCGCGCAGCACCGGCCTCGAGATGTCCTTCCAGTGGAAGCCGTCCGCGACGATCGACTGGCAGACCTCGCTGACCTGGCAGCACGCGCGGCTGGCGGACGACCTGTTCATCCTCTGGGCCGGCACCGCGCCCAAGGGCTCGCAGCTGCCGGGCACGGCGGACTGGTCGATCAGCAACCGGGTCAGCTACAACTTCGGCGGGGCGCATGCGCCGACGCTGAGCCTGTCGCACCAGTTCCTGTCCGGCGGCATCAGCGACCTGAACTCGGCCGTGCCCGGCGCGGTGGCCAACCGCCAGGGCAACTACAAGCTCTTCGACGCGCGGCTGCGCATGAACGTCGGCGAGAAGACCGAGCTGGCGCTGTTCTGCACCAACCTCACCGACAAGCGCGGCATCACCCGCACGGTGGCGGAGGCCAACGGCACCGGCGAGGGCCTGGTGCGCCCGCGCACCTTCGGAGCGACCGCGTCCTGGCACTATTGAGGGATGCTGATCTTCCATAACCCTCACCATGAGCGGCATGCCGGCCGCCAGGAGATGTTCCGCGGCCGGCTGGTCGACTGCCACGAGGTGCCGGCCCGCCAGGCCCATGTGTTCGAGGCGCTGAAGCGGCGCGGCATCGGCGCGCTGCGCGAGCCCGGCGCGGTGGACGAGGCGCTGCTGCGCCGCATCCATGCGCCGCACTACCTCGACTTCCTGGCGCGCGCGTGGGACGACTGGCTGGCGCTGGACCCGGCCAACGCGCAGCTCGACGTGCTGCCCTCGGTCTGGCCCGGCAAGGGCCTGCGCTACGACGTCGAGCCGCTGAACTTCTCCGCTCGGGTGGGGCGTTATGCCTTCGACGCCGGCACCCCGCTGACGGCCGGCACCTGGGCCGCCGCCACCGCAGGCGCTGCC
>NZ_LYVQ01000387.1 GCF_001984095.1 Pelomonas sp. KK5 | reverse complement strand
CAGCTATGCGCTGCTGCTCGCCGGGCTGGGCGTCGTCGGCGGCGTGGCGCGCAGGCGCCGCCGCTGAGCCCGCTCAGCGCACGCTCGCCGCGTCCGCGTCGGTGAGCGTCTGCAGGAAGGCGACAACGTCCTCCACGTCCCGCCGGTTCCACACCGGCGGGTCGCCGCGCTTGCGGGTCAGTGGCTCGTGGATGCGGTCCACGTTGCCGTGGAACGCCAGCGGCAGGTCGTCGGGCCGGCCGGCGGCGTACCACTTCTGCGGCTGCGTGTCGCGCTCGACGTAGAACTGCAGCGCCTCCTCGAGCCGATGAAAACGGCCGTTATGGAAGAAGGCACCGCGCGTGGCGACGTTGCGCAGCGAGGGGGTCTTGAACAGGCCGCAGTATTTCCCGTTGTTCCTGGCCGCATCCTCGCGCAACGGGCCGCACAGGCCCAGGTCGAAGTAACGCGGGTCGCGGTTGGCCGGGATCTCGCCATTGCGCGGCACGGCCAGCGCCTCGAAGTTGAAGTCGGTCAGCAGCGGATGCGCGCCGTTGGCCCCGCGCTCGACCAGGTGGCAGGACGCGCAGTTGCCGGCCGCCGGATCCTTGAACAGCCGCAGGCCGCGCTGTTCGCGGGCCGTCAGCTGCGCCCTGCCGTCGAGCCAGAGGTCGAAGCGGCTGCTGTAGGGCTGCAGGCTCGGGTCGTCGAACAGGAACTGCTGCAGCGCCGCGGCCAGCGCGCTCACCGCCACCTCCGGCCGGGCCATCGCCTCGGCACCGAAGGCGCGGCGGAAGTCCTCGGCATAGGCCGCCCGTGCCAGCTTCGCCGCCACCGCCTCCACGCTGCCGTTGGCCATCTCGTTGGCTGCCAGCAGCGGCGCGCGCACCTGCTCGGCCACGCTGTTGAAACGACCGTCCCAGGCGAGGCCGCCGGAGGGCACATGGTCGGTGTCGGCCAGGCGTTCCAGCGGGTTCGTGACGACCGTGTGGGACCACACCGGCGTGCGCTTGAGCAGGTAGCGCAGCGAGGGCACGGCGCGGGTGCCGGGCGTCTGCAGCTCCGGCCCGCCGAGCTGCACCGCCAGCGCGTTGGGAGGCCCGTAGGCATGGGCCGGGCTGTGGCAGCTGGCGCAGGACTGGCGGCCCGAGGCCGACAGCGAGGGATCGAAGAAGGCGCGCCGGCCGAGGTCCGCCAGCACCGCGGCGGACGGCGGCACGGCGGCGGCCGCGCGCGGGACCGGCTGGATCCCGTTGCCCAGCGTGGCCGCCAGCACCGCGCCCAGCGCGGCTGCCAGCGCCACCACCCACGAAGTCACGGGCTGTTTACTTCTTGAAGTTGTTGAAGATGTCCGCGCCGAAGCTCACCAGGCTCTTGTCGTTGGCAAAGCCCAGGTAGCCCTTGGTCTGGAAGATGTCCTCCAGCGAGCGCAGCATCGAGTAGTGGTTGTAGGGCGTGTCGGTGACAGTGCCGGGCTTGATGTACTTGGAGATCATCAGCGCGCCGGTGCGGTCGCCGCCGACGCCGACATAGTGGAACTTGTAGTCCAGCGAGGCCGAGGCCGGCAGCGTGGCGTCCATCGGGCGCGTCACGTTGGGGCCGCTTTGCTGGCCGCAGCAGGCTTCGCCCTTCAGGTTCAGCGTGTAGGTCATCTTGTTCGTCGTCGGGTCCACGGCGGCGCCTGCCACCTGGATGTCCGCCGATTCGTCGAAGTTGATGATGATCAGGCCGTCCTTCTGGTAGGCCGGCGAGGCCTGGATGATCGGGATCCACTTGGCCAGGAAGGCATCGATCGAGGCCAGGCCGCCGGCCTTGCCGTCCACGCAGCCCTTGCCGGCGGCGCCGGTGCCGTCGCCGTCATGGCCGTCGTCGCAGAGGTTGGGCGTGATGAAGACGAAGTTCGGCGTGGTGGCGATGGACTTCAGGTCGTTCTCGAGATTGGCGTCGAGGTTGACGACATGGCTGTCGCAATACGCCTGGTCGTCGATGATCGAGTGGAAGTAGACAAAGGGGTTGTGGCGGGTGGCGTACTGGTCGCCCTTGGGCACGGCGGCCGACGGGGCCTGCGCGGCCTGGGTGTTGTCGATCGCGCCGATGGCCGGGTGGGCGCAGGCGCCCTTCTCGCGGGTCGGGTCGTTGCCCATGTCGCCCATATAGCCCTTCCACGTGAACTTCACCTCGTCGAGCTGGTTGACGAAGGTCTTCACGCTGGCGGGGTAGACGCAGCCCTTGCCGTCCTTGGCGACGACGAGCTTGTAGTCGTCGCTGGTCGTGCCGGTGGAGACGATGTCGTTGAAGCCTGCGAAGCAGTCGGTCTGCGTCTCCAGCGTGGAGCCCTGGCCGCTCATCATCGAGATGTAGTTGTCCAGGCTGACGTGGCCGGTGCCGTAGTACTGGGTCAGCAGCGCGCCCTGCGGGACCAGCGTCTTCTGCATGTACGGGTTCTGGGTACTGGTGCCGAAGGTGTCCGCGTAATTCTTGTTCTCCATCGTGATGACGAAGACGTGGCGGATGGACTGCTGGCTCTCGGGCAGCGGATCGTCCCAGTTGCAGGCGCTAAGGCCGAGCGAGAGGGCGAGGGCGAAGGCCATCGCGATGGCGCGCCAGGCGGATTTCATTCTGGTGAGTCCCGTGATCGTTGGATGAAAATTCCAGCAATCGTATGAAGACTTCATGAAACGCCCGTGACAGCGCTCCTCACTCCGTGAAGCTGTAATTCCCCGCTTCGTGCAATGCCCAGGCGCCCTCGCCCTTGAGTTCCAGCACCTGGGTGTGATAGCGCAGCAGGGCCGGGCGGTGGGCGATGCTGATCAGCGTGCAGCCCTTGGCGCGCAGGTCGGCGTAGAGCTTGGCCTCGTTGGCGGCGTCGAGCGCGCTGGTGGCTTCGTCCAGGATCACCAGCGTGGGCTCGTGCACGATCACTCGCGCGAAGGCCAGGCGCTGCTGCTCGCCGACCGAGAGCAGCTTCTCCCAGTCCTGCACCGCGTCGAGCCCGCCGACCCGCTCGGCCAGGCCGGGCAACTGCACTTCGTCGAGGATCTCCAGCAGGCGCGCGTCGTCCACCTTGCTGTCGACAGCGGGATAGAGCAGCTGGCTGCGCAGGCTGCCCGGCTGCAGATAGGGCTGCTGCGGCAGGAACAGCACGCCGTCCATCTCGGGGTGCTGCACCGTGCCGCCGCCGCGGCGCCAGAGGCCCGCGATCGCGCGCAGCAGCGAGCTCTTGCCGCAGCCGCTGACGCCGGTGATCAAGAGGCCCTCGCCCGGCGGCAGCGTGAGGCTCAGTTCGCGGATCAGCAGGCGGTCGAACTGCGGCGTGTGGAGGGTCAGGTCTTGCAGCGCCACC
>NZ_LYVQ01000386.1 GCF_001984095.1 Pelomonas sp. KK5 | reverse complement strand
AGGGAAGCGCCCGCGTCATTTCCACGAGCCTCGGCGCTCTGCATCAAGGCCATGTTCAAGACGCCTTGCGACGACACCCTGATCCGCCACGGCGCCGCGGCACGCCCCTGCACGCGCATCGCCCAACGCTGGACCTTGGTGGCCGCCATCCTCGGTTCGAGCATGGCCTTCATGGATGGCACGGTGGTCAACGTCGCATTGCCGGCGATCCAGCGCAGCCTGCACGCATCGGCCGCCGACGCGCAGTGGATCGTCGAGTCCTACGCGCTCTTCCTCGCGGCGCTGCTGCTGGTCGGCGGCGCGCTTGGCGACCGGCTGGGGCGCCGACGTGTCTTCGTGATCGGCGTCGCGATCTTCACCGCGGCGTCGGCCCTCTGCGCCGCGGCGCGCAACTCGGACGCCCTGGTGCTGGCGCGCGCGCTGCAGGGCATCGGCGCTGCGCTGCTCGTACCGGGCAGCCTCGCACTGCTGAGCGCCGGCTTCGCGGAAAGCGAGCGCGGGCGAGCCATCGGCACCTGGTCGGCCTTCAGCGGGGTCACCGCGGCCGTCGGGCCGGTGGTGGGTGGCTTCCTGGTCGACCACCTGACCTGGCGCTGGGCGTTCTTGCTGAACCTGCCGCTCGGCGTCGCGCTCGTGATCCTGAGCATCATGAGGGTCCCGGAGAGCCGCGGCGACGCCGCTCAGGCGCCGACGGACCTGGCTGGCGCGGCGACCGCGACGCTGGGCCTCGCCGGGGTCGTGTTCGCCTTGATCGAGGCCCCCGCGCGGGGCTGGGGTTCAGGCACGGTGATCCTCGCCGGAGGCATCGGCCTCGCGGCGCTCGCCGCCTTCGTCGTGCTCGAGGCGAGCGTGCGCGATCCGATGCTGCCCCTGGGTCTGTTCCGGATCCGCAATTTCTTCGGCGCCAACCTGCTGACCCTGCTGCTCTATGCCGCGCTCGGGGGCGGCCTGTACTTCTTCCCGCTGAACCTGATCCAGGTGCAGCGATACAGCGCAACCGCCGCCGGCGCGGCCCTGCTGCCTTTCATCGCGATCATGTTCGCGCTCTCGCGCTGGGCGGGCACGCTGGTGGACCGCGTGGGCGCGAAGCCGCCTCTCGTCGTCGGACCGGCGATCGCGGCTGCGGGCTTCGCCGCCTTCATGAGGCCCGGGGTAGGCGCTGACTACTGGACGGATTTCCTGCCCGCCGTTTGCTTGCTGGGCATCGGCATGGCGGTGACGGTGGCGCCGCTGACGACGACGGTGATGAACGCCGTTGACCCCGCCCACGCGGGCACGGCGTCGGGGGTGAACAATGCGGTCTCCCGCACGGCCAGCCTGCTCGCGATAGCGGCCTTCGGCATGGTGCTGGCGGCGGCCTTCGATGCGCGACTGGACGAAGCGCTCCTGCGCCTGCAGCTGCCGGCCGGTGCGCTCGAGGCCATCGCCGGGCAACGTCACCGGCTCGCCGGCCTCGAGCTGCCCTCCGGCCTGTCCGGCGACCTTGCGGCGCAGGCGCAGGCGGCGGTCGATCAGGCCTTCGTGGCCGGGTTCCGCCAGGTCATGATGGTGTCCGCCGGCCTCGCGCTGTTCAGCGCGCTCGCGGCCTGGTGGACGATCGACGGCCGCACGCCGCGCGGGACCGTGTCGAACTGACGATGCAAGCTGGCGGCATTCGCTCGTGGCCGTCGCGCTTCCTCCATCCTTGTGTGGACAGCGGCCGCCCCGCCGCATTGACAGCGCTATCGCGCGCGGACAGTCTGCGAAGCCGGGGACGGCGGAAGACACGACGCGGTCCTCGTGGCGTGGCTGTCTTCTTGACCCGGGAGGAATCGATGAACTCGACCACCTTTCGATTGGGTGACCAGGGCGCCGACGTGTCGACGCTCCAGCAGGCGCTGCGGGATGCAGGCTTCAGTCCGGGCGCGGTCGACGGCGATTTCGGCGGCGGGACGCAGGCCGCGGTCATCGCCTACCAGAACAGCGAGGGCCTGCTGGCCGATGGTGTCGCCGGCCCGCGAACGCTGTACAGCCTCGGCCTCGCCGCGGTCCCGACGCTGCCCGACGCCACGCCGCAGCTGACGGTCCAGGTCGTCAGCCGCATGTGCCCGGACGCCCCCATCGGCCACATCAAGCAGAGCCTGCCTGCCCTCACGGCCGCGCTCACCAGGTACCGGCTGGTCGACAAGACGATGCTCCTGATGGCGGTGGCGACCATCCACGCCGAGGCAGCGACCTTCCTGCCCATCGACGAGGGCGTGTCGCGCTACAACACCTCTCCCGGTGGGCGGCCCTTCGACCTCTACGACTTCCGCAAGGACCTTGGCAACAATGCCGTCGGTGACGGCGCGAGATTCAAGGGCAGGGGCTTCATCCAGCTCACCGGCAGGAACAACTACGGGCACTACGGCCCCAGGCTCGCCCCGGCGGTCGATCTGGTCGGCAACCCCGATGCCGCCAACGCGGCCGACACGGCGGCGGACCTGCTATGCCTGTTCCTGTCGGACCGGGAGATCCAGATCAAGGACGCGCTGGCCCATGCCAACATGCAGGCGGCGCGCCGGCTCGTGAACGGTGGCACCTACGGGCTGGACGCCTTCACCGCGGCCTACCAGGCCGGCGATGCCCTGCTGAGCTGAGCGGCGTCGCAGCCGGGGGCGCCGGGCCCCGGCCGGCCCTTGCCGCTGCAGTCTCTCGCCCCGCCGGTGCAAGCTATGCTTGCCGGTCGCGCAGGGGAAGAGAAGATGACAGATCGATTGACGCCGGGCCTGCTGGTGCTGCACGGCAACCGCGCCGAGCTGCTGGTCGACACGGTGATCGAATGGCTGGGCCGGCACCCGCTGGCGCCGCTGGAGGAGGAAGTCTTCCTCGTGCAGAGCAACGGCGTGGCCGAGTGGCTGAAGATGAGCCTGGCCGCCCGCCGCGGCGTGTGCGCGGCCACGCGGGTGGAACTGCCCGCCCGCTTCCTCTGGCGCGCCTACCGGCAGGTGCTGGGGCGCGATGCGGTGCCGCCCACTTCCGACTTCGACAAGCTGCCGCTGACCTGGCGGCTGATGGCCCTGCTGCCCGAGCTGGTGGACCAGCCGGTGTTCGCGCCGCTGGCCGGTTTCCTGGCGGCGGGCGAGGGTGGGCCCGATGAAGGGCGGCGCCGGCTGCAGCTCGCCGAGCGCCTGGCCGACCTCTACGACCAGTACCAGGTCTACCGCGCCGACTGGCTCGAACGCTGGGCCGAGGGCCACGACGACGCACCGCCGGTGCGGGAACTGCCGCCGGACCAGCGCTGGCAGGCTGCGCTGTGGCGCGAACTGCGCGCAGGCGCTGCGCCGGGCAGCCGGCCCGAGCTGCACCAGCGCTTCCTCGCCG
>NZ_LYVQ01000385.1 GCF_001984095.1 Pelomonas sp. KK5 | reverse complement strand
CGATTGCGTTCAGCCGCGCCGTTAGGCGTCGGCTGGAACTGCGGGTTAGGCATGCTTGTCGGGCCGCAAGAAGATTCGTCGGTCATTTCCACAGGCGCCACCAGGGTCGTTTGCGCCAGCCTGCGCCTTCCGCTGGTGTGGGCGTGGGTGGTTCGCCGAATAGCATACTGATGCCTTCCTTGGTGGATAGTCTGGCAAGAATCTCTGGTACGGCCTGGTCGAATGATTGGACAAGCTGCCCATCAGTAAAGACGCGCAACGTACTTCCCGCCCAGCCATAGACCGCGGTGCGTTCCGGCGTTTCATCGAGTTCGAGCTTGCCAGGCAGGGTGGATTCCGCACGAAGCTCAACGCTCGTCTCAGGAGGGAATGCCAAACCTTCCGCCCATGGCTCGAACCATAGATGGAGCATGCGATCACGCGGCGTTTGCAGTCGCTCGATGTACTCGTGCATGAACTGGCAGGCCTAACGTTGAAGCTGAGCCGCGGACGGAGGCTTGCCGACGGACATCGGCTCGAGCGACCGGTTAGGCCTCCGAATAGCTGCCAGCGTACTCTGCGGCGATTGAGTCGCCTTAGCCTTCATAACCACACCTCCAGCATTGCGCACTTCCATGTGGGTAGTACTGCGCATTGCACGCCGGGCAAGGCTCCGGATCACCGAGGGGTACATACGGCTTGTATCCGCAGCGGATGTTGTAAACCGCCATGGCCTCTTCGTGGCTCCCGGCCTGAATCCGCCACAGCGGCACCATGCACTCCGGCAGCCTCTCTCCATTTCCAGTTCTTGGAGGTTCCTCACCCACAGAGAAACATGTGATTTCGCCGCCTTCCGTCTCGGCCCATGCGGTGAATGTTCGATTCATGATTTCGGTACCAACTTGAAGTGGCGCACTCTCTTAGAGGCCTAACGTTCAAATTCAGCGGCGCCGTTAGGCGTCCGCTGGAATGCAAGGTTAGGCCTCAGCGGACGATCTAGAGACACTGCAGGCCCTTCCCCGAGTTGAGGAAAAGAGTCTCCTCCAACTGAAACGACACAACAAAGTGAGCACCGGTTCGCTCGACCACGCTTTCCAGAAGTTGTCGAAGGTCCGCCATGCATTCGTCGTACTCCCCGCTAGTTGGACGGAAGACGCAGCGGCTTGCAACGGCAAAGCCTAGGCCTCTCGGATCTTCGGCCTTGATACGCGGCGCCCCGTCCGCTCCTCGCGGAAAAGCATTTGGGCCAGACTGGAAGGCGAATCCGACGGAACCGTTCTCCAATTCAAACTGAACTGCGCCCGCCTCACGTAGGAGAACGCCCAGGGCGTCTTCAGGGAGTTGGTCGTCGGCTTCAAGCCAAAGATCGATGCTCACGCGCACTCTCCCAAGATGCCTAACGATTGCGTTCAGCCGCGCCGTTAGGCGTCGGCTGGAACTGCGGGTTAGGCCGCGGGCGTTGGAAGACCGCGTTCCTAGAGCGCATGTCGTACTCCCGCTCGAAACTCGGCCAGATAGTGTTCGACTGGCTTGGCTGTTCCAGTGGCGTATAGCTTGCCATCCTGCCGATCCACGATCACCGGCGCATTCCCTACGAGGGAGTACAGGAAGTCTCCGGTTTCCGCGAACTCCATCGAGTTGTAGATGTAGACCCAGCCAAAGTCCTGCTCTTGAACGCCGACAACAGCAAGCCGATGAGGTGGCCGGTCCTCGCTCTCGGGAAGAGCGGAGCCGAACAAGTTCATTTCGCGTTCGAGGGTACGCAAATAGTTGGAAACGACTTCGTCGGCGGCTGACTTGGTGATCATCTCTGCGGGCGAGGACTTGGAATGGAAGCCTAACTTGTATTTAGACGATCCGCATCCTATACAGCGCCCCTTGTTAGGCAGCGCGTTCACGATTGCCAATATCGCCACCATCACTGCGAACGGAGCGAATTAGGCCGCCTAATCACGCGGTGTTAGGCCGCCACTTTTCGTTCGTACCTTCGCGCCGCTTGCCTCACGCATCCAACATCTTCATCGCATGCGCCAGACTCTTCCTCATCCGTCCGAACGAATCCGCCAGCGTCCCGATTTCATCCTTTGACCCTGCCGCAAATTCCGGCGCCTCGAACTCACCCAGGCTCACCCGGTCGGCAATCGCCGAGAGCTTGCTCACCGGCTGGATCACCAGCTTCCAGAGCATGAAGTTCAGTGCCGCGCCGATCAGCAGGAAAACCGCGGCGAGCACGCCCACCACCACCATCAGCGCCTGGTCCGCCCGCTGCAGCGGCACCCGCATCGGCACCGAGACGACCTGCGCGCCCAGCGTGTCGCCGAGCTTCCAGCCGAAGCCGTTGGACGGGCCGTAGCGTTCGGTCAGCGTGGCCGGGGCGGCATCCGGCGTGCTGTGGCAGGCCAGGCAGGCGGGGTTGCTGATGCGGATCGGGCGGGCGATGTACAGCGACGGGCCGCTGGGCGTGTCGCGCTCGCCGATGAACTCCTTCATGTCGGCATTGAGCTTGAACTGGCTCACCACGTCCTCCTCCCAGGCCACCGCGCGGTCCCGAGGGTTGGTGGGGTTCAGCATCGCGGACTTGAAGCCGTATTCGGGATACGACTTCTGCAGCGAGGCCAGCACCTCGGCCGCCGAGTAGGCCGGCACCGACTGGGGCAGGAAGCTGTATTTCATCTGCGTTTCCAGCAGCGGCTTGATCTGCGTGGCGGTGTAGCTGCTGACGGCGTTGGCTTTCTCCATCAGCAGCCGGGCACGGTCGATCACGTCCTCCTTGGCGGCCTTCTGCAGCAGGCCGCGGGCGACCAGGCTGGAAGCGGCGAGGCCGACCAGGAAGACGAGCAGGAAGATGATGTTGAACTTGGCAAGGAGCTTCATGGCGGGCTCTCAATCAAACGATCAGTCAGTCGATCAATCAGGCGGGTACAGGATGACCTGCCATTCGGGATGGGTCTTGATGCCGGCCACCAGGCCGGCGCGGAACTCGGTCTTCTTCGCCAGCTGCTTCCAGCGCAGCAGCGCCAGGCGCCGCAGCGCGGGATCGGCATGGTCGATCCAGGGCTTGGCGTCGGCATAACTGATTGCGCCGACGGGCTTGGCCTCGCGCGGCCTGCCGGCGAACTTGTCGGCCCGCGTCGGCAGCGGGTCCAGGAAGCCGCGCGGCACCTGGCGCACGAAGTCCGGCCCCGGGTGCGCGCTGAGCGCGGGCTTGCCCGCGCGGCCGGTGCCCAGGTTCATCCATTCGCCCTGGCGCAGCGTCAGCGTGGTGTTGCCCAGCGCGGTGAAGCGCAGCGTCAGCGCGCCGGTCTCGGCGAAGGCCTGGGCGCCGCCATCGGGCAGCAGGGCGAGCACCGCGTTGCCTTCGCCGCGGGCGTCGAACAGCGGCGTCAGCAGCAGCGATTGCGAGGCGGCGCGG
>NZ_LYVQ01000384.1 GCF_001984095.1 Pelomonas sp. KK5 | reverse complement strand
CCGCCGGCCGCCCGAGAGCGACCCGGACAAGTCCGTCGCCGGCGAGGAAGATCCCGGCAGCGCCGACGAGGAACTGCGCCACCCGCCGCCGCCGGGGCGAGACTCGACTAACGCATAGCCTCGACTGACACGGCCGCCGCCTTGCGGCGCTGGTCGCAGGGCTCGATCTTGAGCATCTGGCGGTACTTGGTCACCGTGCGCCGCGCCACGTCCAGCCCCTGCGCGCGCAGGCGCCGGGCGATCTCGGCATCGGACTGGGCGGCCTGGCCGGACTCGTTCTCCAGCATGCGCTGCACCAGTCCGCGGATGGCCGTGGGCGAGCAGGCGCTGCCATTGCTGTTGACGTGGGCGCGCGAGAAGAAGTGCTTCAGCTCGAACACGCCGGCCGGCGTGGCCATGTACTTGTTGTTGGTCACGCGCGAGACGGTCGACTCGTGCATGCCCAGCGACTCGGCGATCTCCTTGAGCCCCATCGGCTTCATCGCCATCGGGCCGTAGTCGAGGAAATGCGATTGCCGATCCACGATCGCCTGGGCCACGCTCTCGATGGTGGAGAAGCGCTGCTCGATGTTGCGCAGCGTCCAGCGCGCTTCCTGCAGGTGGCCGGTGAGCTCGGAGCCCGCGGCGCTACTGTGCTGCTGCATCAGGTCTGCGTAGGTCCTGTTCAGGCTCACCCGCGGCACCACGCTGCTGTTCAGCGTCGCCACCCACTTGCCGCGCTTCTTGCGCACGATCACGTCCGGCGTGATGTAGCGGGTCTGCGCGGCGCCATAGCGCCAGCCGGGCCGCGGGTCCATCTGGCGGATGCGGCGGGCGGCGCCGTCCAGCGCCTCGGGCGTGCAGGCCAGGCGGCGCGCCATGCTGGCCCACTGGTGCTTGGCCAGCGCCTCCAGCTCCAGCTCGATGACGGCGGCGGCGAGCGAGCGTTCGTTCGGGCAGGCGATGTTGGCGAGCTGCAGCGACAGGCATTCCCTGACGTCGCGGGCGCCCACGCCCAGCGGGTCCAGCGACTGCACGCGGCGCAGCGCGATCAGCAGCTCCTCGGGCTCGACCACCGGCTGCAGCTCGTCGAACAGCGGGAGCAGCTCGTCGGTGTCGATGCGCAGGTAGCCGTCGTCGTCCAGCGAGTCGATGATCGCGTCGGCCAGCAGGCGGTCGCGCGGCGTCAGGCGCAGCAGCGAGAGCTGGAAATGCAGGTGCTCGGACAGGCTCTTGACGCGCGGCACGAAGTCCAGCGCGCTGGCGTCGCCGCTCTCGTTCTGGCGCGTGGCGCGGCCGGCCTCGCCGATCCAGCTGTCGCGGTCTTCGTCGCCGAAGCTGTTGTCGGAAGGGCCCGGGCCATCGTCGTCGGGCGCGGCCTCGGCCGCCGTGGCGCCAGGCAGCTCCTCGTCCTCGAAGTCGAGGAAGGGGTTGCGGCCCTGCAGTTGCTGCAGCTCCTGGCTGAATTCGAGCGAGGACAGCTGCAGCAGCCGCACGGCGTGCTGGAGTCGCGGGGAGAGGGTCTGGCGCTGGGCGGCGTCGGCGTGCAGGCTGAGGCGGGGGGATGCGGGATTCGTGCTCATGCGAGGCCTTGCCGCAAGCGCCGTGCCGATCGCCGGGCTGTGTAGGACAGGCGGAAATCCGGCCCCGCCAGGCCCCTGTTTTTCGGGCCTGCGGGCTGCGGTAGCGGATACACGAGAACCCTGAAAACCTGCATCGACAGGTCAAGCTTGCGGCAAGAAGGTCGCGGCCGGCCCGGCGGCGGCAGCAATCGGCATACCCGCTCGCCGCTGGGCGGTGTCGGACAACGCGCCACCCGCGCCGCCCGGTGGCCCGCGCCTTGCAGCTCGCCGGCCATGATGAGCCACACGCTGACCCGCACCCTCACCACGCCCGAGTGGCAGCAACTGCAGGCGCTGACGCGCTCGATCAGCCGCCCGCTGCTGGCCGGCAACCATGTGGAGCTGCTGCGCGACGGCGCCGAGACCTTCGGTGCCATGTACGAGGCGGTGGACGAAGCGCGGGACCATATCAACGTGGCCAGCTACATCGTCGAGAACCAGGGCCCGGGCGAAGAGCTGCTGAGCCGCCTGGTGGCGCGCCGCCGCAAGGGCGTGCGCGTCAACCTGGCCTTCGACAGCGCCGGCTGCTGGGGCACCTCGCGGCGTGTCTTCGAGGCACTGCGGCGCGACGGCATCAGCCTGCTGGAGCACCATCCGCTGGGCCAGCTGCGCACCTGGGTCGGCAACGCGCTGCAGCGGCGCAACCACCGCAAGCTGATGATCGTGGACGGCCGCACCGGCTTCATCGGCGGCCTCAACATCAGCGGCGTGTACGCCGGCTCCTCGCCGCTCAAATCGGATGTCAGCGGGGACGTGGGCGCCGATGCCTTCGCCAGCGCCGACTGGCGCGACACGCATGTGCGCGTGCAGGGGCCGGTCGTCAACGAGCTGCAGCAGCTCTTCATCGACCAATGGAAGCGCCACACCGGCCGCGGCCCCGGGGGCGAGGCCTGCTACTTCCCGATCCCGCGCGCGGCCGGCCAGCACCGCGCCGGCGTGGCCGCGGCCGAGTGCGGGCCCGGGCACAACGACTTCTACCGCGCGCTGCTGGCCGCCGTGGGCGCGGCGAGCTCGCGCATCTACATCACCAGCGCCTACTTCGTGCCGCCGCGCCGCCTGCTGCGCGCGCTGACCGACGCGGCCCAGCGCGGCGTGGACGTGCAGCTCGTGCTGCCCGGGCGCAGCGACTTCTGGGCGCCGCTGCACGCGGGCCGCTGGCACTTCGGCTCGCTGCTGCGCGCCGGCGTGCGCATCCACGAGCGGCACGACCGGCTGCTGCACGCCAAGACCGCGGTGATCGACGGCGTCTGGGCCACCGTCGGCTCCAGCAACCTCGACTGGCGCAGCCTGGTGCACAACGCCGAGGCCAACCTGGTGGTGCTGGACAGCGCCTTCGCGCTGCAGATGGAGGCCATGTTCCGCCAGGACGTGGCGCAGAGCCGCGAGGTGCTGCTGCATCGCTGGCTGGGCCGCGGCGGCCTGGACAAGATGAAGGAGTGGACGGCGCGGCGCTTCGAGTTCCTGCTGTGATGGGAGCGCTCAGCGCCGGCATGCTGCTGATGGGCGCCGTGCTGGTGGCCATGGCGCTGGCCGAGCCGCTGGTCAAGCGGCTGCCGCTCTCGCCGGCCCTGGTCTACCTGCTGGCCGGCGCGCTGGCCGGCGCCGTGGCCACGCCGCCGCTGCCCGACCTGATGAACCTGCACCAACCGGCCCAGGCGAACCTGCTGCGCATCCTGGCGGAAGTGGCGGTGCTGCTGTCGCTGTTTGCCATCGGCATGAAGATCCGCATCGCCGCGCGCTGGTCGGCCTGGCGGGCGCCGGTGCTGCTGGCCACCGTCGGCTTGCTGGCCTCGGTGG